>PLEY01000087.1 GCA_003136595.1 Burkholderiales bacterium | reverse complement strand
CGCCAGCCTTTGCGGGCGAACCATTCCCCGGCAGTCCCATGCCGGATAGTCGAGACGCCCGCGAGACTGCATGGCTTTGAGCTTGGAGAACGTGAGCGTCAAGTCGGGTTCTGACACCGTCATTTTTGATGTGTCCGTCACCCTCGAGCCCGGCTCCATGAACGTGCTGCTTGGCCCGACCCTGGCGGGCAAGACGACCTTGATGCGGCTCATGGCCGGACTCGAGAAGCCCTCGAGCGGCCGGATCCTGATCGGTGGCCGGGACAGCGCGGAGATTCCACTGCGCCGCCGTTCGGTTGCGATGGTCTACCAGCAGTTCGTCAATTATCCAAACCTGTCGGTCTACGAAAACATCGCCTCGCCGCTGCGNNCAGCGCACGGCGATCGCGCGCGCCATCGTCAAGGGCGCCGAACTGGTGCTGCTGGATGAGCCGCTTGCCAATCTGGACTACAAACTCCGTGAGGAACTGCGTGAGGAATTGCCGCGCATCCTGGGCGAGTCGGGTGCGATCCTCGTGTACGCGACGACCGAGCCGCTCGAGGCGCTGCTTCTGGGCGGCAATACCCTTGCCCTGTCGAAGGGCCGCATGGTCCAGTTCGGGCCGACACCGTTCCTGTACCACCATCCCCGGCATATCGAGGCCGCGCGTGTGTTCTCGGACCCGCCCCTCAATGAGTTGCCGATCTCAAAGCGCGAGGGGATCACGCAGTTCGGCGACCTGCATACCGTTGAGGCCCATGGCGTATTGGACATGGTGCCCGACGGCCGCTACACGCTGGCATTCAGACCGGACATCGTGAGCCTGGCCCATCCCTGGGACGCCTCGCTCAGCTTCCCGGGTGAGGTTTCTGTTGCCGAGATCAGTGGCTCTGAGAGTTTCGTACACGTGGACACTGCGGTAGGAAGAATCATCTGCGTCGAGGCCGGCGTCAGTACCCTGCAACCCGGGCAAGCCGTCATGCTGCACGTCGATGCGACCCGGGCGATCGTGTTCGATGAGAGCGGTGCTCTCGCCGCCGAGAGCGCTTTGGCCTAAGGAAAGCCCGGAATGGCTCGAATCTCCCTCGAAGGTATCTCTCAGAACTACGACCGCCGGTCGGTGGACCCGGCCGACCTCGCGCTCAAGCCCCTGGACCATGTCTGGCAGAAAGGCCGCGCCTACTCTCTCCTCGGCCCCTCCGGCTGTGGCAAGACGACGCTTCTGAACATCATCTCCGGCCTCATCACCCCGACCACGGGGCGCATCCTCTTCGACGATCGCGACGTCACTCACCTCGCGACCGAGCAGCGTAACATCGCGCAGGTGTTTCAGTTCCCGGTGATCTACGACACGATGACGGTCGCCGACAATCTGGCATTTCCGCTCAGAAACCGGGGACTGCCACGCGACGCGGTCGCGAGGCGGGTCGCGGAGGTGGCGGCACTGCTGGACCTGACGCCCGACCTGCCGAAGAGCGCGCGCAATCTCACGGCCGACGCGAAGCAGAAGATCTCGCTCGGGCGGGGACTGGTCCGCTCCGACGTCGCGGCGCTCCTCTTTGACGAACCGCTGACCGTCATCGATCCCTCGCTGAAGTGGGAGCTGCGCTCGAAGCTCAAGGCGGTGCATCGTGCTCTCGACATGCTGATGATCTACGTGACACACGACCAGATCGAAGCGCTGACCTTCGCCGACGAGGTCGTGGTCATGAAGGACGGACGGGTGCTGCAGATCGCCTCGCCAGCGGAATTGTTCGAATTTCCCGCCCATACGTTCGTCGGCTACTTCATCGGCTCGCCGGGGATGAATATCATCGATGCCGAAGTGGATGGTCACCTCGCATCCGCGGCCGGTCACACGATCGAGTTGGGTGCACGCTATGCAAAGCCCCCCGCCGGAAGCGTGGTCCAGATCGGCTTTCGACCGGATTTCGCCACGCTCGCGCCAAAGGGAGGCTACCCGGTACGCGTGCGCCGCATCGAAGACCTGGGACGGCGCCGTATCGCCCGCATCGCGTTCGGTCCCCACGAGATCTCCGCCACGGTTCCCTACGGCGTTTCGCTCGAGGGCGAGGAGGCCGGACTCACGATTCGTACCGACCGGCTGTTCGTCTACGTCAACGACCAACGGGTCTACGGAGAGGCGCCATGACGGAAAAGCCACTGAATAACCGCGCCTGGTGGCTGGTCCTGCCGGTCCTGCTCTTTGTGCTGTTCTCAGCACTCCTACCGATGATGACGGTGATGAACTATTCGGTGCAGGACGCGATGGCGGGCAACAGCTACTCCTGGGTCGGCGACAGCTGGTTCCGCGACCTTCTCAATCCCAAGACCGAAATCGGCGAGCGTTTTAGCGACGCATTGATGCGCAACCTGAGTTTCTCGTTCGCCGCCCTTTTCATCGAGGTACCGCTTGGCATCGCGATCGCCTTGTGCCTGCCCAGGACCGGACGCACCATCGGTTTATATCTTGTGATCCTTGCCCTGCCGATGCTCATCCCGTGGAACGTCGTCGGCACGATCTGGCAGATCTTCGCGCGTGCTGACATCGGTCTTCTGGGAGCGGCCCTGACCGGTCTTGGCCTGCACTACAACGACACGCAGGATGCGGTCTCGGCGTGGTGCACCATCGTCATCATGGATGTCTGGCACTGGACGCCGCTCGTGGTGCTGCTCAGCTACGCGGGACTGCGCGCGATACCGGATGCCTACTATCAGGCGGCAAAGATCGACGGGGCGAGCCGCTGGGCCACCTTCCGCTACATCGAACTGCCCAAGCTGCAAAGGGTCCTCGTCATTGCCGTGCTCCTGCGCTTCATGCAGACCTTCATGATCTACACCGAGCCCTTCGTGGTGACGGGCGGGGGCCCGGGCAGCGCCACGACATTCCTGTCGATCGATCTCGTCAAGATTGCGCTCGGCCAGGTTGATCTTGGCAACGCCGCGGCGATGTCGCTGGTCTACAACCTCATCACCATCACCTTGTGCTGGATCTTCTTCACGATCATGACCCAGCTAGACCGCAGGGGGAACACATGATGCGACGCGGCGCACTCGCCCGGATCGTCCTCGCGCTCTACATCATGGGCCTGTTGCTGCCCATCTATTGGCTCATCAATCTGAGCCTGCGCAGCAACGAAGACATCATGTCGCGCATGGCGCCCTGGCCGTCCCATCCGACCATCGCGAAATATCTGGCGATCTTCCACGATCCCACCTGGGTTCACGGATTTGGCGTCTCGCTTACCTATGTCCTCATCAACACCGTCATATCGGTGACCGTGGCCCTCCCGGCGGCCTACGCGTTCAATCGCTTCCGGTTCGTCGGAGACAAGCATCTGTTCTTCTGGCTGCTGACCNNGCGCTTGCGCACTGCCTGTTCAACGTCCCGGTCGCCGTCTGGATCCTGGAGGGGTTCGTCTCCGGCGTGCCGCGCGAGATTGACGAGACCGCCGCGCTCGACGGCTATTCCTTCCCGCGATTTTTCATCCGCATCTTCATGCCACTCATCGCCAACGGCATCGGCGTGACAGCATTCTTCTGCTTCATGTTCTCCTGGGTCGAGCAGCTGCTCGCGACCACGCTCACGGCATCGAATGCGCTGCCGTTTGCGGCCGTCATGACGCGCAGCTATTCGGCGGCTGGCATGGATTGGGAACTGCTGTCCTCAGCCGGGGTCCTGACCATGATTCCGGGTGCGGTCGTCATCTGGTTCGTGCGTAATCACATCGCCAAGGGCTTCGCCCTCGGGCGGGTCTAGAGGGGAGATTGACGTGAATCTGGCGTGGATGGCATGGACCTGGCAGACAGCGATCTTCTTTGGCTTCATCTTTGGTGCCATGTTCATCCTGACGCTCCTCGCGGTGTGGCGGCCGGAGACGCCGCGTCGGGGCATCCTCGGATTCGAGACGACCCGCGGTGACCGCTTTTTCGTCTCGATGATCGGGGCGGCCTTCATTTTCATCATCTGGATGCGGCTCGGAGGCGGGCCGCTCTGGTACCCGTTGGGCATTGCCGTGGCTTTCGGAATCGCCATGTTCAGGCTCGCGTGAATGACAAGATATCCGCCGCGGACCCGCGACGGAAGTAGCAACCGCCGCACCGGTTGTGCGGGAGCACCTGAGGAGGAGACATAAATGGATGAGAATCGTCGTAAGGTACTGAAAGGAGCGGCGGCGGCGGCGGCCTCCGCGGCGGTCGGGGCGCCAGCACTCCTGACGCCGACCGTGACCTACGCGCAGCAGGTGGACGCTGCGAAGAAATGGATCGACTCGGAGTTTCAGCCGTCGACCCTGAGCAAAGAGCAGCAGATGGCCGAGATGGAGTGGTTCATCAAGGCGGCCAAGCCTTTCAAAGGCATGTCCGTCAAATGTGTATCTGAAATTCTCAGCATCCACGAGTACGAATCGAAGACGCTCACCAAGGCATTCGCCGAGATCACGGGCATCACGGTCAATCACGAGATGATGGATGAGGGGCTACTCGTCGACAAGATCGAGGTTGAGATCCAGTCGGGCAAACCCCTCTATGACTTCTGGATGAACGACTCGGATTTCATTGGAACGCATCCACGCTACAACGACATCGTGGGCGGCTCGCTGACCGATTTCATGGCCAATGATGGGAAGGACATCACCAACCCCAACCTTGATCTGAATGATTTCATCGGGCTGTCCTTTGCGACCTTCACGGATGGCAAGCTCTACCAGCTTCCGGACCAGCAGTTCGCCAATCTCTACTGGTTCCGCTACGACTGGTTTCAGCGCGCTGATCTCAAGGACGCCTTCAAGAAGAAGTACGGATACAACCTCGGCGTTCCGGTCAATTGGTCGGCCTATGAGGATATCGCCGATTTCTTTACCAACACCGTCAAGGAAATCGATGGGCAGCGCGTCTATGGCCACATGGACTACGGCAAGAAGGACGCTTCGCTCGGCTGGCGCTTCACGGACGCCTGGCTGTCCATGGCCGGCTCCGGAGATCGTGGCCTGCCGAACGGCAAACCGGTCGACGAGTGGGGAATCCGGATGGAGGACGGGATTCCGCGCGGCTCGTCCATCACGCGCGGCGGCGACGCGAACGGTCCGGCGGCCGTCTACGCGCTCACCAAGTTCGTCGAGTGGCTGAAGAAGTATGCGCCGCCCGAGGCCAGCGGCATGGACTTCCTCGAAGCGGGCGCGGTTCCGGGCCAGGGACACGTTGCGCAGCAGATCTTCTGGTACAGCGCGTTCACTCATGCCCTGACCGTTCCGAACCTGCCGGTCATGAACCCGGACGGAACGCCCAAGTGGCGCATGGCACCGAGTCCACACGGCGCCTATTGGAAAGAGGGGATGAAGCTCGGCTACCAGGATCAGGGCTGCTGGACCATGCTGAAATATGCGCCCCTCGAGCACGTCAAGGCGGGTTGGCTCTATGCACAGTTCTGCGTCTCGAAGACGGTGACTCTGAAGAAGGCGGTGACGTCCCTGCACCTGATCCGGGAGAGCGACATCTGGTCGGACGCGATGACGGCGATTGCGCCCAAGACCGGGGGCCTGGTGGAGTTCTATCGCAGTTCAGCGCGCAAGCTCTGGACTCCCACTGGCGTGAACGTGCCGGAATACGGCAAGCTCGCGCAGGTGTGGTGGCAGAACGTCTCGAAAGCGATCTCCGGTGAGGCGACGCCACAGCAGGCGATGGATGGCTTGGCCGCGGCGCAGGACGCGATCCTCGGACGGCTCGAGAAATCCGGGGTACAGGGCAAGCTCGGGCCGAAGCTCAATGAGGAGAAGACGGCCGAGTACTGGTACGACAGGGCCGTCAAGGACGGGAACCTTGCGCCCCAGCGCAAGCTTGCCAATGAGAAGCCCCCCGGCCAGACCGTCGACTACGACGAGTTGCTGAAGACCTGGAAGGCCGAACCGCGGCCAAAGAAGGCCTAAGAGGCATGTCCGGACGGGATCCGCCGGGATCCCGTCTGGCATTTCATGACGGCACCTGTAGCCAGGGAGCCTGCGCGAGATCTCTCCCGGTCCCGCGAATCCCTGCAGCGACCCGAGCGGACGCTTGAAGATCAAGAAGACCGTCGCGGAAAAACGGGATAATCAGCGAAAACGCCGGAAAGGCCGCAGGCTCGGCGGACCTGTTCCCGGACGCGCTACTCGTATTCCAGATTCAGACAAGCACCAGACTGCAAAAGCCAAGTTTGGCTAGACGGGTTTTACTCGGGAAGGTTGCGCCCGTACCGGCCTCGGTCCGAGGCAGAGCTGGCTCGACATCCTTGCGTGGCACGCCCACCATTGCCTTGCTGGTCCCTCGGCATGGAACGCGGTGTTCGGCGTGCGCCCCTTCGCAGTGATCGGACACAGTCGGCGGAGGACAGCGCTATCGAGGTGCCCGCGGCGCAACCAGGAGCTTGGTAATGATTCGTGCGGTTGTCTTTGATATGGATGGCGTGCTGATCGACTCAGAACCGCTCTGGCGAGAGGTCCGGGAGGAGTTCGCCCAGAGCCAAGGCAAGCTCTGGACCCAAGACGACCAGATTGCGACGATGGGTCGCAGCTCAGTAGATTGGGCCCGGGTTATGGTCGAGCGCATGCAGCTTGGCCTCTCTGCAGACGAGGTCGTGCGCGAGATCGTCGATCGGCTCATCGATAAGTATGCGGTGAACTTGCCCGTGCGGCGAGGCGCATTGGCTGCGGTCAGGCTGGCGGCGAGCCGGTACCGAATCGGGCTCGCATCAGGATCACCGAGCGCGTTGATCGACTGGGTGCTCCGCCGCACCGGACTTGCAGGCGAGTTCGAAGTCGTCATGTACGGGGATGATATGACGCATGGCAAGCCGCATCCGGAGATCTATGAGAAGGCGCTTCAGAGGCTCGGGGTCAAACCCGCCGAGGCCGTGGGCATCGAAGACTCCTCCAGTGGCATCCGCTCGTTGCACGCCGCCGGGATGGGGATAATCGCCGCGCCAAGCCCGGGCTTCCCGCTGGCTCCCGATGTGATTGCGCTTGCCGACTATGTGATCAATTCGCTGGAGGATTTCGATATCGATCTCCTGCCGGCCGGCTAGCCTGCGGGGTCGGCGGGGTGCTACTCGGCACTTCAGAGCGAATCAATGTGGCGGCCCCGGATCGCTACACCCCACTTCCGAGCGCAGGCACGGTTTCGCTTTGAAATCGTGTAAGTCGTCTGCAGTGACGTGCCGAGAGCGATGCCAGTTCTCCCGTCCGGCTGGCGCAAAATGTCGAAACGCCGTCCGAGCAGGGCGGGGCACGGCACCATCCGGACACTTTTTGACTCGACGCCTGGGACACTTCGCGCTGCGAAAAGTGCTTCGTCCACCTGGTCAATTCCGAGGCCTACCAGTACATCACCGGGAGCGCCCCGCCCCGGCGCAAGTTGACCACCACCGACTACCAGAACGCGAAGCTGCCCTGGTTCGAGTTCTACGATGACGCCCTGGCCACGCTGACCGGGGCCGCCACGCTCAAGAATATCGACAGCGTCGCGGCGCTGGGGATCAAGAAGGGGGAGGCGCCCCTGACCGGGGAAGCCGGTGGGCCGCAAGGAAACGTCGTCCCCTTGAGCCATCCAGAACGTGTGCGCATCGGCGAGTTCTGACCGGCTGCCATGAAGCCTGCAAGACAGGCGGATTGCTAACAAGAGGCGTCCGCCGGTTCGGCCACTCACGCCTGGCTCGACACTTTCACTGCGGCATCACCTACGTCGCCAAACCCGCGCACCGAAGACCGCGACCGACCCCGCCCGCGGCCCGGCCCCTCGACGGCCGCGCGCGAGCCGGATGCCTGAATGGGCATCGCCCGCAAGCAGACTGGCCGTGGGGTTCTGATCGTAAACCCGGCAGGGCAGCCCGGCTGTGATGGATCCGCTTCGCCCCACGTCGATGGGAAGCCTGTCGGCATCCAACCTGGCAAGCCGAATGAGGCTTCGCCACGCTAAAGTTCGCTACCGCCCACGACCCGAGGCAGGCACCGACGCGCGCGCTTGATGATCACGGCGCCCAACACGCAATTCATCTAAGGCTTGAATTTTGACAAATCAACCGTATAATTAGCACTCGTCGGCAACGAGTGCTAATAAATTCGTGCCGCCGCCACACCCATCAGTCAAAGCGCCGGCCCGTCCGGTGCAAATTAGCCCAACCTGCTGAATATAAAGGAGATTTTATGAACCTTCGTCCACTGCACGATCGTGTGATCGTCAAGCGCCTCGATCAGGAAACCAAGACTGCCTCCGGGATCGTGATCCCGGACAACGCCGCTGAGAAGCCCGACCAGGGCGAAGTGCTCGCGATCGGCAAGGGCAAGCTGCTCGACGATGGCTCGATCCGCGCCCTCGAAGTGAAGGTCGGTGACCGTGTCCTGTTCGGCAAGTACTCCGGCCAGACGGTCAAGGTCGACGGCAACGAGCTCCTCGTCATGCGCGAGGAAGACATCATGGCCGTCGTGGAAGGCAAGGCAAGCGCCACCATCAAGGCCGCGTAACACCGCCTCCATACACAGCACCCATTCCCTTTCAGAGATTTCAGGAGTCACGAAATGCCAGCAAAACAGGTTCTCTTTAGCGACGATGCTCGCGCCAAGATCGTCAATGGCGTCAACATTCTCGCCAACGCCGTCAAGGTCACCCTCGGCCCCAAGGGTCGCAACGTCGTCCTCGAGCGCTCCTTTGGAGCCCCCACGGTCACCAAGGACGGTGTCTCGGTCGCCAAGGAAATCGAACTGAAGGACAAGTTCGAGAACATGGGCGCGCAACTGGTCAAGGAAGTCGCCTCGAAGACGTCGGACAACGCCGGTGACGGCACCACCACGGCGACCGTGCTCGCGCAAGCCATCGTGCGCGAAGGCTTCAAGTACGTCGCGGCTGGTTTCAACCCCGCCGATCTGAAGCGCGGCATCGACAAGGCCGTCGCCCAGATCGTTGAAGAAATCAAGAAGGTCTCGAAGCCCACCACGACCAGCAAGGAAATCGCCCAGGTCGGCTCGATCTCGGCCAACAGCGATGCCGACATCGGCAAGATCATCGCTGATGCAATGGAAAAAGTCGGCAAGGAAGGCGTCATCACCGTTGAAGACGGCAAGTCGCTGAACAATGAACTCGACATCGTCGAGGGCATGCAGTTCGACCGTGGTTACCTCTCGCCCTACTTCATCAACAATCCGGACAAGCAGGTCGTCGCCCTCGACAACCCGTTCGTGCTCCTGTTCGACAAGAAGATCTCGAACATCCGTGACCTGCTGCCGGTACTCGAGCAGGTGGCCAAGGCCGGCCGTCCGCTGCTCATCATCGCCGAAGACGTCGAAGGCGAAGCGCTCGCGACCCTGGTCGTCAACAACATCCGCGGCATCCTGAAGACCTGCGCCGTCAAGGCCCCGGGCTTTGGTGACCGCCGCAAGGCCATGCTCGAAGACATCGCCATCCTGACCGGTGGACAGGTGATCGCCGAGGAAGTCGGCTTGACGCTCGAGAAGGCGACCCTGAACGATCTGGGTCAAGCCAAGCGTGTCGAGATCGCCAAGGAAAACACCACGATCATCGATGGCGCAGGCAATGCAGCGGCAATCGAAGCACGCGTCAAGCAGGTGCGCGTACAGATCGAGGAAGCCACCTCCGACTACGACCGCGAGNNACCGCGAGAAGCTGCAGGAACGCGTCGCGAAGCTCGCCGGCGGTGTCGCCGTCATCAAGGTCGGTGCTGCTACCGAAGTTGAGATGAAGGAAAAGAAGGCACGCGTCGAAGACGCCCTGCATGCGACCCGCGCCGCGGTTGAAGAGGGTATCGTCCCCGGCGGCGGTGTCGCCTTCCTGCGCGCCCGTCAGGCCATCAAGGATCTGAAGGGCGACAACCACGATCAGGACGCCGGCATCAAGATCGTCCTGCGTGCCGTCGAGGAACCCCTGCGCCAGATCGTTTCGAACTCGGGCGATGAGCCCTCGGTCGTCATGAACAAGGTCCTCGAAGGCAAGGGCAACTACGGCTACAACGCCTCGAACGGCACCTACGGCGACCTGGTCGAGCTGGGCGTTCTGGATCCGGCCAAGGTGACCCGCATGGCCCTGCAGAATGCAGCGTCCGTTGCGGGCCTCATCCTCACCACCGACGCCATGGTGGCGGAGCTCGCCGAAGACAAGCCCCAAGCTGGCGGTGGCGGGATGCCCGGCGGCATGGGTGGCATGGGTGGCATGGGCATGGATATGTAATTGCAAGGCCCAGTCTGACCCGAACGGGCCCCGCATCTGCGGGGCCTTTTTTTTGCGGCGGGTGTTACTACGCTGTTGACCCAACGCAAGACGGAGAACTAGCATCCATGCGGGTTTTCGACCGGACCTCGAGGTACGCCAATGCCGCATTCGCCGAAATTCTGGCAGCGCTGGCTTGGCGTGCCCGCCACCAAGTCACACGACCGGCGTAGGCGCCGGGAACGGGTAATCAGGCTCCGGTATCTTGGAAACCTTCTCACGAGTCTCGTCAGAGATTAGCTCGCAGAGACCGGGGACGCTGCCGCCATAGGCGCGGATGTGCGGTGCCAAAATACGGAACCCGCGGTCGTCCAATGCCGCGTAGCGCCGATACGTCCAATAGGCCACGAGGTCGGCTAGCTGAATGAGCCGAGAAGCCTTGGAATCGAGAAACAACGGAACTTCGGCGAAATTGCGAAGCTTTCCCGTAGAGTGCCCTACATGCTTGAACAGGTAGGACAATCCCTGGATTTTCTGTTCGTAGTGACTTTTATCCAGTATGACTATCCCACGTTGGGCTTGCCCGTATTGGGTGTACTGGTGCGCGAGAAAGTTATCGAACTCGCTCGCTAAATTTTCGAAGGAGCGGGGGAGGATTTCGTCAATCGGGAGCAGAGATTTTTCGATGACCGAAACATACAGGCGGACCTTCAGCTGCTTTTCCGAAAGCAGGGCGAAGATATCCGCGACCGCTTGTATCCTGTCGGCAGGCGTTCGGCTGCTCCACTCGCCCTTGCCGTTCCGCATCGGGGCACCATGAAACTCCACCGAAGACGGATTCGGGGCATCGAATCTCTGGGCGATTCGAGTCATCGCAGCGTCCATCCAGTGACATTGCCTTTCGAAGATGGAGAAGCCCGCCAACACAAAGAACTTATTTTGGACGTCGTTCGGGTTGCCGGACTCGTCAAGGTAGAGGAGATGCACGTAACCCCAGAATGAAAAAGGGCTGCCCGAAAGGCAGCCCTTAGAAGAGGTAAGTCAGGTGGAACAATCGTCCAGCGCACTGCAGCTTGTCAGTACTCCCGACTCGACGACAAGTGTAGCGACCAAGGCAGAAAAGTGCAAGTACCGTCAACAAGTGTCTTCTTTTCTTGCTGCACTTCAACAGCCTCGATTAAAGCTAAATATCTGAGCTGCAGGGAGTTTTTCAAGCCCGCTACGTCGGTGTCCACGCACCCCCCAACGCCGGAAGGGACGTGGCTTGAGAGAACGGCTGACGGTGAACTAACGTTCACTTATTAAGGCGGAAAGCACCGACAAATGCAACATGTCGAGCTGGGCGATTTCCTAGCCGTTCCCGCGGCACCGCCCCTTGTGCTGGGAGACCGGCCAGGCGCCTGCCTGACTTATGGTCAAGCCGACGTAAAAATATTAAGTGAACAATCGTACCCTGTCAACGGGGTTCCTCTTACGCTGCGCGCGCCCGGAAAGTGATGTGACACTTTGACGATTAGCGCCTGGGCCACGCGCCGTTCTCCCCGAGTTGAGCATGTCCGATGAGTGGAAGACGTTCGCATGTCAGATGGGTGACCACCAGGCATGGATAACCTTCAATCTCTCCTTTGCCGATATCGCCGAAACTGACCCCCGGAATACCCGCTTTAGCATCCGCCTGCTGATGAAGAGCCCTACCTACCCCGGCCGGACTCTCAAGTGACGAAGAATTGGAGGCGCTGTCTACTTTCGAAGACGCTGTCGGGGCAGTTGTCTCCCGAGCTGGAGGCGTGCAGGTCGTACCCATCACGACCGGTGGGAAGCGCTATTTCGATTACTACATCGGTGTTGAGCGAGAGACGTTACTTCCTCTCCTGAACGAAGTGCTGGAACCGTTCAGATACGAGTACAAACTAGCTTTCACCCCAGACCCTGAGAAAAAGGGTTACTGGGAAGAGATATACCCCACAGTTGATGATTGGCGGGTAATTCGGGACTTGGCAGTCCTGGAGGCACTTGCAGGGCACGGAGATGACCCCGATGTGGAGCGGTCCGTTACCCACTGGGTTTATTGCGATGCGGAGGCAACGGCGCAAGCCTATGGAGAATGGGCCACATCGGAAGGTTTCCAAACGGAGGAGATTTACGCGATGTCTGAGTCGCAGTGGGCCATCCGATTCATCCACAGAGGGTCAATGCGGTTATCGGACATCACGCATCGGACCATCGCATTGGCGAGGAAAGCAAGAGAATTGGGCGCCTACTACGACGGATGGGAGACAACCGTTGAGAAGAGACGAGCATGAAGCCTCCAATTGAAAGTAGCCTCGGGTAGACACCTTTTTACGATGAACGCCATCCAGAGCTGCCGTCGATTCGCTGGATAGAAGCTGGGCCACGCTCAACGGCAGCTAAAGGACTCTCCCCGCAGGCGCCCAGATTCGCTTCTCGGTCGCCCCCGAGCCGGGATGTGGACCGGTTACGACCGCCCCGCGCCACAAGTGGCCGAAATCGCTCTGATTCTGAGCCGCCGACATCTGGAAACCCGCGCCAGTACTAGCTTTCGGGGTGGTCTTGGGTCAACAGCGTAGTAACACCCTTTGCGGCGGGTGTTACTACGCTGTTGCCCCAAAACCGCTGACCGGCCCGGGGAGAGGCGCGTAGACACAAACTCGATACCTTCGAGCGTGACCCGTGCTGGAAGCGGGAAGGTTGGCCTTGGCGGTAGATCTAATTCGGAATCGGTAAGCCGCAACAGGGTACCCCGAAGCAAGAGTTCGGTCGGTTCGATGACGGCCGGAGTGAAGCGAAACACGGGACAGTCGTAGTGAGGCTGCCCGTCCTCCCTGAAGAAGGTGCGGTAATGACCGCGGCGGCGTCCGTCTTGGCAAATCTCCGCCTCTGCGAGAACGCGGGCGTGGGAGGCACTACCGCCGGGGAGGTGCTCGATTCGAGCGCACATCCTTGTGATGAAGGCCCGACGCTTTTCGAGGTTCTTCAGCTCTGGCGGCATTTCCCGCCCTTCAGGGTGAAGTGCTACGCAAATTGCGCGTGCCACCAGGTCCCACAGACTCCGGGCCCATCGAGGGTACTCGCGCGATCACCGCTCCGATTGCGTCCAGAGCGTGATTGCGCTGATCGTCACGCCCGATGGGCTGCCGCTGGCCTACGAGGTGATGCCAGGCAACACCAACGATTCGACGACGCTGCGCGGCTTCCTGGCGCGCATCGAGGAGCAGTATGGCCGCGCCGAGCGCATCTGGTGCATGGACCGCGGCGTGCCGACCGAGGCGGTGCTTGAAGAGATGCGCACGGCCGATCCGCCGGTGCATTACCTGGTGGGCACGCCCAAGGGGCGTCTGAGACGACTCGAGAAGGCACTCCTCACCAAACCGTGGAACCCGGCGCGCGCGGGCGTGCGCGTCAAGCTGCTGGCCGAAGACGATGAGTTGTACGTGTTTGCCGAGAGCCAGGATCGCATCGGCAAAGAACGCTCGATGCGCCGGCGCAAGCTCAAATGGCTCTGGGCCCGGCTCGCCCAATTGCAGGCGATGTCATTGAGCCGCGACGAGCTGCTGCTGAAACTCGGTGCGGCTCAAGGTAAGGTGCCGTCGGCCTGGACCCTGGTTGATGTGATCGTGCCCGAAGGCAACACCGGCTTCACCTACACGCTCAACCGCAACAAGCTGCGCCGTGTGCGTCGCCGCGAAGGACGCTACCTGCTACGCACCAACCTCACCGAGACCGATCCGGTGAAGCTGTGGAACTACTACCTGCAACTGGGCCAGGTCGAAGAGGCGTTTCGCACGCTCAAGAGCGATCTGGCGATCCGGCCCATCTTCCATCAGGATCAGGAACGCATTGAGGCCCATGTGTTCATCACGTTTCTGTCCTACTGCCTGTACGTCACACTGGGCCGTCAACTGAAGGCCCTGGCGCCGGGCCTGACGGCGCGCAGCGCGCTTGAGAAGTTCGCCGCCGTGCAGATGGTCGACGTGCACATTCCCACCACTGATGGCCGTGGACTCGTGCTCACGCGATACACCCAGCCCGAGCGCGAGTTGCAGCTGCTGCTCGAACGACTGAACCTGCAATTACCGGCTCAACCCCCACCAAAAATATCCGCCGCACAAGCCGTCCACGCACACGCGCTGTAGTGCAGACCTAGCCCTGTCGCCTCGTGCAAATTCAATCACTTAGCTATCGTCAACCCCTCGAATCCGCGAAGTTCGGCTAGCGCGATTGTCCGATCAGATGCTGGCCGAGCGCAAGCAGCCGGCGCCGCGCAGCCGCAGGCCCCAGGCCCTCGACCACGGGTCCGGCGAGGAGCGCCAGTTCCTCCGCACGCTCCTCGGTCAGGGCCGAAGACCGGCGGACGTAATCGATCAAGGCGCGCTGCTCGTCAAGCTTCAGGTCGATCGGGTTTGCCATCACCGTCACGGCCTCGCCCAACTCGATGCCCGGCTCCGGCTCATTGCGGTAGACCACCACGGTGCCCGCGGCCAGATCACCGATGCGCTGGAACCCGTTGCCAAAGAGCATGGCCAAGAGCCCGACGCCATACAGGAACGGCAGGAAATCCACGGCACGCACGGTGTTGCGCACAAACGAGGAGCCCCATTCAACCGGGGTCCCGTCGTCGTGCAGCACGACCAGCTTGCAGGCGCGCTTGCCAGGCGTTGCACCCTGCCCGAACACCTCGAAGAGGATGGGATAGAACCATTCGAGCGCGAAGATCGCAAGCAGGCGCACCCCCACGCCAAGGCCTCCTGCCGCAATGGCCAGGACCACCGAGAGCACGATCAAAATCACGGCCCGGATCGCCACATCGATGAAAAAAGCACGCGCGCGCACCACCGGCCCTGCCAGACGCAGGGTCAGACTGCACCCCTCCGGGGTCGCGATGTCCCGGGCCGAATCGAGTGCGAACATCACTGCTCGTAGATATCGCGCGCGGCATAGTAGACCGCGGCCCAGGTGACGGGTGCGACCACCAGGATGCCAAGCCCGAGTGTCAGAATGCACAGGAGTCCGAGCACCAGACAGGCGATGCCGAACACCGTGAGCGAGAGCATGTTGCGCCAGGAGCCCACGAAGCTGCCCTTGAGCGCCTCCATCACCGGCTGATCGAAGACCACGGCCAGGATGGGCGAGAACAGGCCCAGCATGATGATCACGCTCAGATAGATCAGCAACAGAACGACAAAGACGCTGGCCAGGCCAATCGCGCTGCTGATCGAGTTCCACTGCGCGGCGAGGTTGTTGAAGTCCGGAAATCCCGAAAAGCCAATCGCCGCTACGGCGGCCACGCCGAGGACAATGAAGAACAGCAGGTTGAAGACGAGCAGCACCGCCCCGACGCCAGCCAGCCGGCCAAAGGCCGTGGAGCGGAAGCCCTCGAAGAGGTAGCGAAACTCGAAGGGCTCGCCGCGATCCGTGGCCCGGCAGCCCAGATACAGTCCGCCGAGAAACACGACATTGAAGACGACTCCAAGGAGCGAGACGAGCGGCAGGAGCGCAATCACGAAGGCGAGCACGAAGAAGAGGACCGTCGCCCCGAGCCAGGCTCCGGGTGCACTGGCGAACTGCTGCCAGCCCTGGCCGATCCAGGTCAGGCCTGCGCCTGCCGGACAGCGCCTGCCGCCGGGAATGAAGGCCCCCAGATCGGCACCGGTTGCCTGGATCCGCGCCGCAGGTGGCTGGTAAGGATTGACGTTCGGGTCGATATTGGTCGGCATCGCAGGAGCTCCTTGGAAAGTTGACGCCCTAGAACACGCCACTACGCTTCATGTTCCAGTACTGGTTGACAAGCCCCATGGGCAACTCGCCGGGTGCGACGTCGAGGCAATAGACGCCGCGCTTCCTCAAGACGGCGATCGAGCGCTGCCTTGCGTAAAGGTATTCGGTCGCGGCCGCGTAGGCAAGCGCATCTTCGAATTGCGACACGCGCGCCGTGCGCAGGGCAATCAGGCCCGGTTCGCGCAGACTCGCCACGACCACCAGGTGCTGGCGCTGCAGGATCGACAGCGCAGGCATCAGGGTGTCATCGTCCTCCTCGCGCAGGTTGGTGAGCAGCACGATCAGGGAACGCTTCCTTACCCGGCTGGCGATGGTGCGGCCTGCGGCCAGGAAGTCGGGCGTGAGCGCACTGGCCTCCAGATCATAGACCGCGTTCATCAGATGATTGAGGGTGCTTCCGGAGCGGCGCGGTGCGACGAAGCGCGGTTGCGGATGAGCGAATGTCGCAAGCCCCACGCCATCACCCTGGCGCAGCGCCACGTAGGACAGAAGCAGCATGGCATTGAGCGTATGGTCGAAGTGCGAGAGCACCGCACCCCCGCCCTCAGTCTCGGTCTCGCGGGTGCGCATGCGCTGTCCGCAATCGAGCAGGAACATGAGCTGCTGATTGCGCTCGTCCTGATAATCACGGGCGATGAGCTTGCCCTGTCGGGCGGTGGCCTTCCAGTCGATCTGGCGCGGTGTATCGCCCTGCCGGTACTCGCGCAACTGCTGGAATTCCATGCCCTCGCCACGGCGCCGCCGGCGCAGGAGCCCGATCTGCGCGAGCCGGTGATCGGTGGCGAGCAGCGTGTACTGGGCGATACGGGCAAAATCGGGATAGACCCGTACCTCAGAGCTTCCCCCAGCTGCGACCTGGCGGCGCCAGCACCACAGGCCGAGCGGCGCGTCGATCTCGGTCGCCACCGAGCCGAAGCGGTGCGCACCGCGCGCCTGGGCGATCGCAGGGTAGCCGAATTCGTGCCGCGAGCCGGCGGCTACCCAGCAGGTATAGGGCAGCCCCCGCGCCACGATCGCCGCCGGATGGTTGTCAAAAAGACGGGCCCGCAGCGAGCCGGTGCGCGCGCGTGACCGGATGGAGAGCGCGACGGTCTGCTCCACGCCCACCGGCCAGTTCCGGGGCAGGCTGCGGGACAGTTCCAGTGGACACCCCGCTTGCCATCCGAGCCACAGATCGGCGGCGGCCGCCGACAGGAGCACCACCCCGGCCCACTCCCAGAGGATGCGCAGCCGGTCCTCGAAGACAAGCGCCGCGGCAAGCGCGAGCCAGCCCAGCGCGACCCATTGGAGCCGCCGGGTGGGTATCGGCACCGCGCGCGGCGTGGTGCTCAAGTGAAAGCCGCGGGCATCTAGGCCCGGGGCGCAGCGACGCGCTNNTGCCCTCGATCTCGGTCTCGGCCGAGGTCACGACGCGATGCCGAAGCGCCGCGAGCGCAACCGCCTTGACGTCATCCGGGGTCACGAAACCCCGTCCCTCAAGTAGCGCATGGGCACGCGAGGCCCGCACCAGCGCGATGCTGCCGCGGGGTCCGGCTCCGGCCAGGAGCGCGCCCAGCTCGCGGGTCGCGCGCACGATGTCAACGGCGTACCCGAGCACCCTCGGATCGACCTCGACATGCGCGGCGATGGTCTGCAGGCCCGTCACCTGTTCGGGAGTCGCAAGCGGCGTGACGGCCTCGATATTGAGCCACTGGGCCGACTGCCCGGCGGTGACGACCTGTGTGAGCGCCTTCTCCTCGGCAGCGCTTGGGTAGCTGATCAGGATCTTCAGCAGAAAGCGGTCGANNTCGATCGGATTTTGCGTGGCCATCACCATGAAAGGGGTCGGCAGCGGCAGCGCCTTGCCCTCGAGCGTGACCTGACCTTCCTGCATGGCCTCGAGCAGCGCCGACTGCGTCTTCGCTGGGGCGCGATTGATCTCGTCGGCGAGGAGCAGATTGGCGAACACCGGACCGCGCCGGGTCACGAAGCGGTTGGTCGCCGCATCGAAGAGGGTGTGACCGACGACGTCGGCGGGCATCAGGTCAGGGGTGAACTGGATGCGGGAGAACTCGCATTTGAGGGCGCGTGCCAGCGCCTTGACGAGGAGCGTCTTGCCGAGACCCGGCACGCCTTCCACGAGCACGTGGCCGCCTGCGACGAGCGCGGTCATCACCTCGAGCACGACGCCAGGCTGGCCGATCAGCGCCTTTTCGAGTTCGCCGCGCAGCGCATCGACGAAGCGCTTGACCTCTTGCAGTTTTTCTTCGGGGATTGCCATGGTGGATTCGGTGGTGGTTAGAGGAGTTCTTCGACCTGCTGCAGGATCGCTATGACCTGTGTGAAGCCTTCGCGGGCAGCGCCCCCCTCGAGACTGAGCGCGTCGCCGGCCAGAGCGATGCGCACGCGCTGGGCGTCGGGCGCCCCGGCGCGCGCGCCAACGCGCCGGGAAATGATGCGCGCCTGTTCCAGGTTGGACAGGCCCATGAGCCCCGGATCGCGGGTCAGCGCGCGCGCCGTGACGCTACCCCGCACGCACGCGAGCCAGTAGCGCAGGCCCTCGTCTTCCTTGGCACGCCAGACGGCCCGACCCATCGCGCGCAGATGCTCGACCAGGGCGCGCCGGTCGGTGCTGGGATCGGGCAGGAGGGGCCCAAAGCGCGGCACGATCCGGCCGAGCCAGACGGCAATCAGAAGCGCCCCGCTGACAAGCACCGCCCACGCCGAGGTGCGCAGCCACTGCCACAGGGTCGGAACCTCGATGTCGCTGATGTAGCGCACCGGCCCCGCATGCGTGACGATATTCAGAAGGGTCCAGACCACCGCGGCATTGTCCGCCTTTCCCAGGTTGTCGTTGTCGGCCAGCGCCCGCCATGGCCAGACAAGCGTGACCGCACCGGTGCCGCGCCGCAAGTGCATCAGGTGCACGCTGCCGCCATTGCCCGCACTCCACGCCGGCGCGGCGTGGCCGTAGGCTTCCAGCGAATAGGCCGAATTCGGCAGCGCAGCGTGCAGCACCCGCTCCGAGCCTTCGACGCGTAGTGCCACGGTTCCGTCGCCCTCGATGGGCCGGGCCTTGCGCGCGGGGGACGCCACAACGCGCACTTCCAGGAGCTTTTGCAGGGGATCGTGCTCGCCTGGCACGGCCGGGAGCACCAGGTGGCCCCCGTGCTCGACCCACGCCAGCAGATGAGCCAGCCGCGTCGGGGTCAGCACCTGTTCGCGCGTCTCGCCCAGGATCAGCACACCGCCTGCGGACAGGTTGTCCAAGGCCCCTATGTCGCGGGACACGGTCATGGGCCGACCCATGACTTTCGTGAAACGCTGCAGGGCGAGGAAGGCATCGCGCTGCGCGGCGGGCTCGGGCGCGCTGCGCACGCGCATGGGAATCCGGTCAAATCCGGTCCACACGAAGATCGCAAGGGCGAGCGGTACGGTCACGAGGGCCGCGCTCCACCACAGGATGGCGCGCGAACTCATGCGTCGCTCTCGAGACGGATCCCCGGCCCGAAGTGATTGGCCCAGTGGGCACAGAGTTCCGCGATCCGTTCTGGTTGCGGCGGGCGGTGCGCATAGGCTGCAAGGCTCCAGCTCTCGACCAAAGATTTGAAGTAATCGTAGGCGGCCGGATTGACCTGCCCCCGCACGCGCGCGAGACAACGGCCTTCGGTGTCGCCGTCCCGAAATGGAATGCGCGCCCGCTGCACCAGCGCCGCCAGGCAGGCGCGGTAGAGCAGACTCAAGGACGCGGCAAGGGCACCCTCGTCGAGCAGCCGCCGCGCGGCGGCGGGCACATCATCGGGCAGGGCTTCCGGGCGGATGTCCAGTCCGAACAGGGTGGCGAGCGGTTGCTCCCTCGTACCTGTGCGTCTGCGCCCCCAGTTCCAGCGGACCACAAGCACGATCGCGAGGACGAGCACGATTCCCAGCAGAGCCCGGACTCCCCAGCCCAGAACGACGGCCAGCGTCTCGGCAAGCTGGCCCAGAAACTGCGCGATCCGGAGGACCCACGCGGACCCCTCGTGGTCAACGGGCTTGGCGACGTTACGCGGCTGCCAGACCCACTGGATCTCATCGTGCCCGAACACCGGATCACGCAGCACCGCCTGGGCACGCTTGTCGGCTGCGTCCAGGTCATCGGGCAGCCCGGCAGGGGCCGGGACCAGAGTGGGCGGGCTCGCGGGCCCGGCCTTCAACGGTACCGGCGCCGGGCCAGTTACCGGGGCAGGTGCCGGGGAACCCGCCGGAGAAACTGGGGCAGCAGGCGGCGCTTCGGCACACTCGGCACCAAGCGGCCACGCAGTGCAGACGATGAGGGCAGCGAGGAGCAGGGCCGCCACCGCGCCCGCGCCCTGGGCGCGCCGCTGCATCCGCCTGAATGCGAGTTCCAGATCCCAGCCTTCGAGCTCGCTGCGCCGGTTCAGGTAGAGTCCGAAGCCGGAAGCCACGTAGAGGGGCTCGATCAGCGTCTCGCAGAGCATCAGCAACGCCAGCGCGAAGAACGCCTCACCCACACCGAGCGCGTGAAACGGCGACGGGCCTCCCGAGAATCGATCGGTGATATGCACCCCCACAGGACTGAGCAGGCCGAGCGTTGCGATCACCGTGATCGCCAGGATCATCACAAAATTGGCGCAGGCGAACGTCAGCCACGTCGCACAGCCGGCAACCGAGCGGCCCAGTACGGTGATCCGCGCGCCGCGCGCCCGTCCGGTCTGGCCTTCGAGGAGCGTGACCGGCAGGTTGAAACTGCGCGTCAGCGAAAACCGCCTGAAGGTCAAGTNNCACAAGTCCGCCCAGAGCTGTCCGGTGGCGAGAAACCCCGCGGTTGCGGTGAGGGTTCGGCCGAGCGTCGGCACGCTGCCGAACACCGCATGGCTGTAGACGTAGAGCAGCACGCGATCAAACAGCGGCTTGCTCCACCAGATGGCAAGCCACGCCAGGCGCCAGTCCCAGAACACCAGGAGACTCTCGCAAGCACCACAGACGCCATAGGTCGCGAGCCAGGCGATGAGGGCGGGCCGGCGCCAGCGCTGCGCGACGACCATGCCGAGGTCGAGCGCTTCCCAGGGCAGGCGGCGACGCAGCACCAGCGCAAAATCTTCGATGATCATGCAGGCATGGGTCGAGCGCTGCGGCCGGCCAGGAAGAAATAGGCCAGCAACAGAGTCCAAAGCGCAATACCCACACCATATTTGATCTCGACTGGCACCAGCGTCAGAGGCGACCAGAAGGCCTCGATGAAGGCGGCGACGAAGGTCATCGATGCCGCCCCATAGAGGAGTGGCACGGCCTGCCGTGCCGCCTCGCGCAACGCGCGCGCCCGGCTTCTCTGCCCGGGGGCGATCAGGGCGAGACCGATCTTGAGCCCCGAGGCCCCCGAGAACACGATGCCCAGCAGTTCGAAGCTGCTATGTCCCGCGACGAATCCCCAGAAGGTCGGGATGAGGCCCATATGGGTCATGTGCCCGGCGACTGCTCCGATGTTCAGGCCGTTGAACAGGAGATAGAAGACGCTGCCGAGGCCAAACAGCATACCTCCGGCGAAGCACTGGAAGTTGATCTTCACATTGTTGCCGATGTAGTAGGCGTACATGGTCCAGTCCGTCGTGGCCGTGCGTAGCGGGGCCGTCGGATGCAGCGCATAAAGCTTTTCGAACTGCGCGATCTGCTCGGTCGACAGGAGGAAATACACGCTCTCCGGCACGATCTGGACGAGGCCTAGGATGAACACGAGCGGCAGGAAGAACAGGGCCGCCGAGGTCAGCACCACGACGCGTTCCCGCCGCACCGCGCGCGGAAAGGCACCGAGGTAGAACTCGAGCATCGCCTGGCCGATCCGGCGCTTCGCACTATAGAGACGCTGGTGCGCAAGCAGCACCCGGTGCTGCAGGGCATCGACCAGTTCGCTCGAATAGTTGCGGTCCTGGGCCAGGGCCAGATCGTGGCAGAGCGCGCGAAAGCGCGGCGCGAGTTCCGCTGCAGACATCGTGTCGGCCCGGGCCCGTTCCTCCGCGCGCCTTGATGGACGTTTTTCGGCGCCCTTGCCGCGCGGGGATCTCGCTCCCGGATCATTCCGCGCACCCAGCCATCGATCCCACTTCTCCCAGTCGCCCGAGCGCCGCGCGACGAACTGCAGTTCCTTCATTGGCGATGCTCCAAGACCGGTCAGGGCATGATCGCGGGAAATTGCACTTGGCGCAAGTGAGCGCACGCCCGTGCGCGGCACCGCCCCGACGAACGGAATCTTTCGCCCGCCGGCCGGTCTGTAGGAGACAAACGCCTCAACGCAGACCCCGACGCAGGGCACGCATAGGACTGTGAGAAGGGCTCTTACAGCCGCCTCGATCGGCTCATTTCTTCTAATTTATTCAATACTTTAGATGGTTTTTGGGTGGCCGAGAACCGTGAGGGACCGCGCTTGCATAGTCTGCCTTACCTGCCGCATTTCCCCCTCTCCAACTGGCAGTTGCTGGTATCTGCCATCCTGCTTCTCCTGGGCTACGCCGGCGGAGAGCTGTCGCGCAGGCTGGGTCTGCCGCGCGTCTTGGGCTACGTGCTTGTCGGCGCGGCCCTGGGCGACCCGGGCCTGGGCGTGATCAAGGAGGGGGTGCGTAACGACCTGCACCTGTTCATCGACGTGGGCCTTGGCATGCTGCTCTACGAACTCGGCCAGCGCCTCGATCTGGACTGGATGCGGCGCGAGCGCTGGCTGTGGGTGACCGCGATCGCCGAGATGGTGCTGACGTGGCTGTTTGTCTTCCTCGTGCTCACGCTCATGCACCACACGCGGCTCGAGTCATCGCTGCTCGCCGCGGTGGTCATCTCGAGCTCACCGGTGGTGGTCATGTACATGGTGCGCGACCTCGGTGCAGACGGCCAGGTCACAAGCCGCGTCGTGACGCTCACCGCCTTGAACAGCATGGCCGCGTTCGTGATCAGTGCGACGCTCTTATCCTGGGTGCACTATTCGTACGAAGGTGGTGTGCCGACGGTCCTGTTCCATTCCATCTACCTCCTGATCGGATCGTTCGCGCTGGGCCTCGTGGTCTTTGCGCTCTATCACGGACTCGCGCGCTGGTTCGGCAAAGCCGACGCCCCGCAACTGGTGCTGGCGATCAGCATGGTACTCCTGGGCGTGGGTCTGGCCGATGCGCTCAAGCTATCGGTGCTGTGCACGCTGCTCACGGTCGGCGTACTCGCCAAGAATGCCAATCCGCGCCGTTTCATTCGTCACATCGAGTTCGGCGTCACGGCCGAGCTGTTCTGTGTGATCCTGTTCGTCAGCGCCGGCGCCGCGTGGCATTTCACCTGGGATGGCCCGACGCTGCTCACCGCCGGAGCCCTGATCGGTGCCCGCTACCTGGGCAAGGCAATTCCGATCTACGGGCTGGCCGCGTTCACGCCACTCGGTGTCTCGCGTGCGGGCTTGGTCGCGCTTGGGCTGACACCCCTGTCCGGCTTCACGGCGCTGCTCGTGCTCGACACGACCAATCAGTACCACGTCTTCGCCCCACACCTGCTCGATGTCTTTCTGAGCTCCCTCGTGATCCTCGAGATCGCCGGCCCCATCCTGCTGCAGATCGCCCTCCTGCATGCGCGCGAAACCACACCTGAGACCTAGAGGATCACCACCATGCCCGAACTGATCTTCACGCATTCGACCAGACTGAGCTTTGGCGTCGAGCTGGAACTGCAGTGTCTGAATACGCGCGACTATGACCTTTCGACCACGGCCCAGGAACTTCTGAAGCTCCTGGCAGATCTGCCCTGCGGGGGCGAGGTCAAGCCGGAGATCACGCAGAGCATGATCGAGGTCAACTCGGCCGTGCACCAGCACCACGAGGAACTGCTCGAGAACCTGGTTGCGATCCGCGACGTGATGGTCGGCAAGGCTGAGCTTCTGAACGTGCGGATTGCCGGTGGCGGCACGCATCCCTTCCAGATGTGGAGCGACCGGCGCATCTTCGAGGGTGAGCGCTATGAGATGCTCTGGAACAAGTACGGCTACCTTGCCAAGCAGTTCACGGTCTTCGGGCAGCACATCCATATCGGCTGCTCGAGCGGTGATGAGGCCGTGCGCCTCGTGCATCTCATGTCCTACTACGTGCCGGCCTTCATCGCCCTCTCGGCCGCCTCGCCCTTCTATCAGAATCAGGACACGCATTTCTCAAGCAGCCGCCTGACCTCGATCAATGCCTTTCCGCTGTCGGGCACCATGCCGTTCGCGGCGAACTGGCGTGAGTTCTCCGACTACTACTTCCAGATGAAGAATCTGGGGATCATCGAGAGCATGAAGGATTTCTACTGGGACATCCGGCCCAAGCCCGAATATGGGACGATCGAGCTGCGCATCTGTGACACCCCGCTCACGGTGGAAAAGGCGGCGGCGCTGGCGGCACTGGCCCAGACGCTCGCCTTGCGCATGCTGCGCGATCCGGGCAAGGTACCCGATGAGCGTCACTACTTGGCGTACCGTCACAACCGCTTCAACGCGGCCCGCTACGGCCTGTCCGGGGAATTCATCGATGCCGTCACGGGCAGGCGCTGCGAGCTCGGCGAGCTGGTCTGTCAGACCCTGGACGGCCTCTGGGACCATGCACGCGCGCTCGGTACCACCCAGCCCCTGCAGCTGCTCTACGAATCAGCGGTGGCCCGCCGCAACGACGCCGACTGGCTGCGCGCCTTCTACCAGGAGACCCAGTCGTTCAGTGACGTCGCCCATCGCAGTGCCGACATCTGGGCGGGGGTGCCGGCCCCAGACGCGCGGCGCCGCACTGCTTAGGGCCGCGGGCCCACCGCGCGTACCCTTGCCGGCCACACGACAGTGGCCAGCGCAAAGAGGATCAGCAACAAGGCGACGATATCGCCAAGCACCGGGGCCTCCCCAAGGAGCACCATGCCGCTGCACACGCCCACCACGGGAATCAGCATGCCCGACAGGCCGCTTGCCACCGGTGGCAGACTGCGTGCGAGCGCGAACCACAGCACGTTGCACAGCCCGAGCACGAAAACCGCGTTGTACAGGATCGGCAGCCACTGCAAACCGTGCGGCCACTCCCAGGCGGCGCGCTCGAACAGCCAGCTTGCCCCAAGCAGCACCACGGTTGTCAGCGCCATCATCCAGAATGTCAGGACCAGGGTGTCGACGGCCAGGGGCATGCGACGCAGGAGGTGGGTTCCCGCGCCCCAGGAGGCCGCCGCGAAGAGCATGAGGGCCACGCCCAGGGGTCGTCCGGCCAGAGCGTCCCACTCACCGGCGACGAGCAGGACAGTGGCCGCGAGCGCGCTTGCGACACCGAACCAGGTGCGCAGCGCCAGCCGTTCCCCGAGAAAAAACGCACCGATGAGCGCCGCCCAGATCGGCATGGTGTAGGCGAGAAGTGCCGCGCGTCCGGACGGCAGCATCGCAATCGCGATGATCGCGACCAGATACCAGATGATCATGTTCGGCAAGGCGAGCAGCGCAATGCGCGACCAGTGCCGGCGCGCGACGCCAAGTCCGATGCCGCGTAGGCGCGCGTACAGATAAAGGACGGCACACCCCAGGAGCAGGCCCAGGAAGCGGAACCACAGGGGCGGCAGCTCGCGCACACCGATTTTCATGACGGACCAGTTCATCCCCCAGAAGAAGGTCAAGGCCGCGAGCAGCAGAACATGGCGCGATGTCAGAAGGCGAGCGTCAGAGCGGGCGTCGGCCGGGGTTTCAGAGGAAGCTTCAGACAAGACAATTCCAGACACGGGGAGCAAGGAATGGGTGAAAGATGGGCGAGAGATGGGCGACAGGCGGGCAACACGCACACGCGAGACAGAGGCGAGAGCGGGGCCTTAGCAAGCCCGGTTGGATTCGGTACAATGCGCCTCAGGCCAGCCATGCATTCTACCCAACCCGCCCTGCCCTTCGCTTTGGCCCTGCGTGAGCGCTGGTCGCGCTCCAAGAGCCTTCTGTGCGTGGGCCTGGATCCTGATCGAGCGCGTCTGCCCGTGCATTTGCGCGATCGTGCCGAAGGCTATTTCGAATTCTGCAAGGCGATCGTCGATGCAACCCACGATCTCGTGTGTGCGTTCAAGCCGCAGATCGCCTACTTCGCCTCCTCCCGGGCCGAGGACCAGCTCGAGACCCTGATGCGCTACATCAAGACCACCTATCCCGAGGTGGTCCTGGTCCTCGATGCAAAACGCGGCGATATCGGACCGACCGCCGAGCACTATGCGCGTGAGGCCTTCGAGCGCTACGGCGCGGATGCCGTCACCCTCTCCCCCTACCTGGGCTCGGATTCGATCGAGCCGTTCCTGTCCTATCGCGGCAAGGGGGCGATCATCCTGTGCCGCACTTCGAACCCGGGCGGCAGCGACGTCCAGTTCCTCGAGTGTGGTGGCACGCCCCTGTTTGAACTGGTGGCCCAGATGGTGGCTCAGCGCTGGAATGCGCAGGGCCAGTGTGGCGTGGTCGTGGGCGCAACCTTCCCCAAGGAACTGGCCCGCGTGCGCAGGATCGTGGGCGACATGCCGATCCTCGTGCCGGGAGTTGGCGCCCAGGGGGGCGACATTCGGGCGACCGTCGAAGGCGGGAGCACCGAAGAGGGTGGAATGATGGTGAACTCGTCACGCGCGATCATTTATGCCAGCGCCGGCGAGGACTTCGCCGAGGCCGCGCGCGCTGTCGCGCAGGCCACGCGCGACGAGATCAACCAGTATCGCCAGGCATCAAACTAGGCATCTAACCAGGCATCAAACGGGGAGCACTGGCATGTCCGATCCGACCCATACCACCGACTGGCGGGCAGCCGGCGTCAAGGTGATCAAGGGCAATCAGCTCGACTCCAACACGGCCCAGACGCCGGGCATGGAACGCGCGGCGGCCATCAACCATGCGCGCGTCGGAGCCCAGAAGATCTGGGCGGGCACCGTGACGATTCACCCCAACGCCAAGACCGGGGCACACCACCATGGCGCGCTCGAGAGCGTCATCTACGTCGTGCGCGGGCGGGCACGCATGCGCTGGGGCGACCATCTTGAGTTCGTAGCCGAGGCCGAGGCAGGAGATTTCATCTACGTTCCGCCCTTCGTGCCTCACCAGGAGATCAACGCCAGTCCGAGCGAGCCGCTCGAGTGCGTCCTGGTGCGCAGTGACAACGAGGCGGTGGTCGTGAACATCGATATCGAGCCCGCGGAAAAAGTGGAAGAAGTCTACTGGGTCGATCCGATCCATCAGCATCCGCACTGATCTCGCCGAGCGCACGCTCAGGCGGCCTGCGCGCGCTCCAGGTGCGGCACGAGCATCTCAAGCAAGGCCTCGGGCGCCTCCTCGGGAAGAAAGTGCCCCGCGTCGAGCCCTTGGCCCACCACCGGGCCCCGACTTCTCGCCTGCCAATCGGCGAGCGGATCGAAAAGCCGGGCAATCACGCCGCGTTGTCCCCAGACGACGAGCAGCGGGCAGCCGATCTGGCGACCGGCGGCCCGGTCCGCGCGGTCGTGCTCGAGGTCGATCGAGGCGGAGGCACGGTAGTCCTCGCAGTTCGCATGGATGGTGGCCGGATCTGACCAGGCCCTCTCATACTCGGCGAGCGCCTCGGGCGCGTAAGGCTTAAGGCCCGCGCCCCCCCAGCCGCCCAAAAACGCGTGCAGCATCTCCTTCTCGTGTCCGGAGATCAGCATCTCGGGCAAAGGTTGCGGCTGGATCAGGAAGAACCAGTGAAAATAGCTCTGGGCAAACTCCATCGACGTGCTCTCGTACATCGCAAGCGTCGGGGAGATGTCAAGCAGGCAGAGCGAGGCGACACGCTCGGGATGATCGACGGCGAGGCGGTGCGCCACGCGGGCGCCGCGATCGTGACCGACCAGATGGAACGCGTCAAAACCGAGCGCATCCATGAGGGCCACTGCATCCCCGGCCAGGGTCCGCTTGCTGTAGGTCGAGTGATCGGGTGCGCCCGCAGGTTTCGCCGATGCCCCATAGCCGCGCAGGTCGGGACAGACCACCGAATAGTTCGCGGCAAGGCAGGCTGCCATGCGGTGCCAGATGAAGCCCGTTTGGGGGAAACCGTGCAGAAGAAGAACCGCGGGCGCGCGCGCATCGGGGTGGCGCCGGTAGCGCACCCAAAGCACGGTGCCATTGACCTCCAAGTTGACCGTCTCGAAACCCTCGAATGCCGTGCGTGCCAGGCCTGCCATGCGTGCCATATGTACCACCTCCCGATCGCTGCACCCGGCCCCTAGTGATGGTCCAGCCACTGCAGGATACTTTCCAGTGCAAAGCGTGTTGCAGCCAGGCGCACTTCGGCGCGGTCCCCCGCGAAGCGGCGGGTCTCGACATGGCCTCGATGCGAGCGGTCGGCAAGCGCAAAACAGACGGTTCCGACGGGCTTTCCGGGCACCGCCCCGCCCGGGCCCGCAATTCCCGTGATCGACAAAGCGAGGTCGGCATGGCTGTGGGCAAGCGCCCCCTCTGCCATCGCATGGGCGACCGGTTCACTGACGGCGCCGAACTGGTTGAGAAGAGCCTCTGGAACGCCGAGCAACTCCGCCTTCGCGGCGTTTGAATAGGTCACAAATCCGCGTTCGAACCAGCCGCTCGAGCCCGCGACATCGGTGATTGCCGCGGCGAGCATGCCGCCCGTGCACGACTCGGCCGCGACGAAGCTCTGCGCGCGGGCAGCCAGGCGCTCGCCCACCCGACGCGCAAGGTCCTGAGTCTCTTCATCCATCATCATCACTCCTTAGGGGCGCCGTCCACCGCCGCTCTACGTCACCGCCCTACGTCACCGCTCTTCGTCACCGCTCTGCATCGTCGCTGCAGATCACTCCAGGCCGTCCGCGGCCGCACCGTCAAAGCTCGAGCAGGCGCTTGGCGAGCGCCAGCGCCAGGAGCGCAAAAAAGGCGGCCACGAGGTCATCGGCCATGACGCCAAAGCCCCCTTTCCAGCGGCGGTCGACAAATCCGATTGGAGGAGGCTTTACGATATCGAAGAACCGGAACAGCAAGAAGGCGGCGACCTGCCAGCGCCAGCCGGAGGGTGCCAGGAGCAGCACGCCCCAGATCGCCAGAATCTCGTCCCAGACCATCGCGCCATGGTCAGGCACGCCCAGGTCCCGCCCGGTCTTCTCCGTGGCCCAGATGCCGGCCACGAGCCCCGCCCCCCACAGGATCGCCCAACCCGAAGGCGCCAGATAGGGCGCCAGGACGACAAAGGTCAACCATCCGAAGAGGGTGCCGAAAGTGCCGGGGGCAAAGGGTGCGAGGCCACTGCCAAAGCCAAGGGCGAGCAGGTGTGCCGGATGCGCCAGCATGAAAGCCGGCGACACGCGCGGCCGGGCTCCCGGCTGGGTGGCCGGTGAACTAGCCAAAGTGCTCGTAGCCCGCAAGGACCAGCCCGTCGGGAAACCGGTAGGGTCGACCGCGCGCATCCAGGTAGAGAAGCCCGGCGCCTGCGACGATCTGTCCGACGCGGCCCACCTCGAGGCCGAGCGCGCCTGCCACCTCGAGAATCGCCCCGCGCCGCTCGGGGGGTGCCGTGAAACACAACTCATAGTCGTCCCCACCGGCGAGCACGCACCCAAGGCGCGTGGCCTCGTCCTGGGTGGCCAGTGCCGCTGCTGCAGGCACCGCATCGACCCAGATTTCGGCGCCGACCCCCGAGCGCTCGAGGATGTGCCCAAGATCCCCGGCAAGACCATCGGAGATGTCGATCATCGCTGCGGCGAGTCCACCAAGGGCTTGGCCGAGCGCGACCTGGGGTGTCGGCCAATTAAGGGCACGCAGGGCGGCCTCGCGCTCTGCCGGAGTCGCCTCGGCCTGGCCATCGATCAGCCGCACCGCGAGTGCCGCAGCGCCCAAGCGCCCCGAGATCCAGATGTCGTGTCCCGGCTGCGCCGCGCTACGCCTGGGCGCCCGGTCGGCTGCCACCTCTCCGAGGATGGCAATCGAGATCGTGCGCGGCCCGCGCGTCGTGTCGCCGCCCACGAGAGGACAGGAAAAGCCCTCGGCCGTCGCGCGCAGCCCGCTCGAGAAGCCATGCAGCCATGCCGGCTCGACGGCGGGCACGGCCAGGGCCAGGGTAAAGGCGAGCGGCGTTGCCCCCATCGCCGCCAGATCGGACAGATTCACCGCCAATGCCTTGTGGCCGAGGGATTGCGCATCCACATCGGGGTAGAAGTGCCGCCCCTCCACCAGCATGTCAGTCGAAAACGCTGTCAGAAAGCCGGCCCGGGGCGCAAGCAGCGCGCAGTCGTCACCGATGCCCAGCACCACCCGCGGATCAGCGCCTGCGTCTTTGGCAAAATAGCGCCAGATGAGTTCGAATTCCCCCATGGGCCGTGGCTTCGGTTGCAGGTCGGTTGCAGGTACGTTGCAGATGGGTTGCTGGAGGCCCTGTGCGGCGGGCCCTAGCGCGCCCGGGCGGCAGCGACCTCGGGGGCCCGCAGTTCGGCCGCGACCTTGTCCAACACACCGTTGACGTACCGGAAGCCATCGGTACCGCCGTAGGACTTGGTCAACTCGACAGACTCATTGATCACCACCCGGTAGGGAATCTCAGGATGGTGGAGGAGTTCATAGGTGCCGATCAGCAACACGCCATGCTCGACAGGCGAGAGCTCGGCGATCGGTCGGTCCAGATGGGGTTCGATGTGCATACGCAGGTCCGGCGCATGCCGCATCGCACCCTGCAGCACCCCAACGAAGTGGCCTTCGTCGGCCCGGGCAAATCCCTCGGTCTCGCGGATATGGGCCTCGATGGCGCCGCCGTTGGCGCCCTCAGCATCGCCCGAAAGCAACCATTCATAGAGCCCCTGCAGGGCGAACTCGCGTGAGCGACGCCGGGCGCTCTTGGGGGGACCCTTGCCGCGCCCGGCGGCCTTATCGGATTTCAAGGCGGGCTCGCTCGTCACTCGGATTCATCCAGAAGGTCGCCGGCATCGGTGTCGGTCTCGCGGGCCAGCGCCTCGAGCGTTGCTGACAGGTTCGCCATCTCCACCGCCACGCGGGCGGCGTCGCGTCCCTTCTCGTTCACCCGGGCCAGCGCCTGGGCGTCGGTATCCGTGGTCAGGATCGCATTGGCGATCGGGATGCCCGAATCGAGTCCGACCCGCGCCACCCCTGCCGCACTCTCATTGGCGACCAACTCGAAGTGATAGGTTTCACCGCGGATCACGGCGCCTAAGGCGATAAGCGCATCGAACTGTTCGGAATCGGCCATTTTCTGCAGGACGAGGGGAATCTCCAGCGCCCCGGGCACCTCGGCCAGCAGAATATCCTCAGGAGCCACGCCAAGACGCAGCAATTCGTCGAGGCAACGCTCGCGCAGCGGGCTCACAACCTCCGGATTGAAGCGCGACTGGACGACCCCGATGCGCAGTCCCGCCCCATCGACATCTGGTTCAATTCCCTCGACTGTCACGCTTCGTCTCCTTCGGTATAGCCGCTCACCCTAAGGTCATAACCGGTCATGGATGGCATCTTGCGTGGCTTGGCAAGCAGCCTCATGCGGCCCACGCCCAGATCGCGCAGAATCTGCGCGCCGATTCCGTAGGTGCGCAGATCCACGCGGGGCAGCAGCGCCCGCGCCTTGGACTGTCCATCATGATCGCAATCGGCAAGGGCCGCAAATTGGGCGAACAGGCGGCTGGCCGGCTCGCTGCAGTTGAGCATGACGAGCGCCCCGCGCTCGCTTTTCGAGATCGCCTCGAGCGCCGCCTGGACGGTCCAGGAATGGGTCGTCGCGCGGACTTCAATCCAGTCCAGGATCGAAAGCGGCTCGTGGACCCTGACCAGCGTCTCCAGTCCCGGCTCGATCGATCCATGGGTCAGCGCCAGATGGGGCGCGCCGCTCGGCTTGTCTCGATAGGCGATCGCGCGAAACGGCCCGAAGACCGTCTCCACCTCGCGCTCGGCAACCCGCTCGATCAGGCTTTCGTGGGCACTGCGGTAGTGGATCAGATCGGCGATCGTGCCGATTTTCAGGCCGTGCAGGGTTGCGAACTCGATGAGATCGGGCAGACGGGCCATGCTGCCGTCGTCCCGCAGGATTTCGCAGATCACAGCGGCGGGCGTCAATCCCGCAAGAAGCGCCAAGTCACACCCGGCCTCGGTGTGCCCGGCACGCATCAACACGCCGCCGGGCTCGGCCTTGAGCGGAAAGATATGCCCAGGCTGGACGATATCGCTCGCCTTCGCACCCTTGGCCACCGCAGCCTGGACGGTGCGCGAGCGGTCGGCAGCAGAGATCCCGGTTGAGACCCCTTCGGCGGCCTCGATGGAGACCGTGAAATTGGTCCCGTGCTTGGTGCCGTTGGCCGACACCATGAGCGGCAGGGCCAGTTCGCGGCAGCGCTCCTCGGTCAGCGTCAGGCAGATCAGCCCCCGGCCGTACTTGGCCATGAAATTGATCGCCTCGGGGGAAACAAAATCGGCCGCAAGAATCAGGTCACCCTCGTTCTCCCGGTCTTCCTCGTCGACGAGGATGACCATCCGGCCAGCCTTCAGCTCGGCGATGATCTCGGGTATCGGTGCAATGGACATGGCATCTCGGAGCCTGCGGGCTCTTCGGAGCAAAGGGAAACGATTTTAGCAGGCCCGGGATGCACCTCCCTGATTCCCCCTGACGAGCGAAGGATTCGCTGCCGCGGGATGGCCCGGCCGGCCTGTCTAGCCGGCCCGTGTGGGGCGCTGGCTGGCGGCCCGCACGCTCGCACCGCGGACCTCGAAATGCACGCGTTCGATGAGCACCCCACCCTCACCCACCAGGTCGAGTTCGTGACGGCCAGGCCAAAGCGGCCAGTCGAGTGCGCGCGCACGGCCGAGCACCCGGCCGTCGAGCCGCCAGCGCAACTGGTCGGCGAGCGGGCTCGCACAAAGAAAACGCAGGTGCTGGGCGGCCGGTGGGATGTCGGGATCGAGGGCGACGATGGTATGGTCGGCGGGCGCGCTGATGAGCGATTGCGCCACCTGGTCGCGCGCCGCAAGGTCGATCTGGGCGGTGGCGGTACCGGCCACGAACCACTCGTCACGCTCGGCCTCGAGCCCGCGCTGGAAGCGGACGTGGGCCTGGACGACGCCGGCCGGGGGCGGTGGAGGAGCGTGCGCACCCCGCGCCGGCGCGTTGGCCTCGAGATGCGCCAGCACGGCCCGCCAGATGGGCGCAGCACCGCTGACCCCGGAGACATCCCACATGGGCGCACCGCTGTCATTGCCCACCCACACGGCGACCGTGTAGCGCCGCGAGAATCCGACGCACCAGTTGTCGCGCATGTCCTTGCTGGTGCCCGTCTTGGCCGCCGACCAGAACGGCGTGTTGAGCAGGTTGTCGAAGCCAAAAGTGAGCGCGCGTGCGTTGCGGTCGGACAGGATATCGGTCACCACAAAGCTCGCGCGCGGATCCAGGAGCGCGACGGACGGGCCATGCGCCTCGCCCAGGCGCACGTGCCAGGCCGAATAGCGTCCGCCCTCGGCGAGCGTGCGATAGGCATTGGCGAGCGCGGCGAGGCTGACCTCGGCGGAGCCTAACGCGAGACTCAGGCCATAGTAGTCGCCGGTCTCGCGCAGCGGCAGGCCGAGGCGCACGAGGCGCTCGTGAAAGCGCTCTGGCGTCACCATCATGAGCGTGCGCACCGCCGGCACATTGAGTGAGGAACCGAGCGCCGTCCGGACGCTCACCCGCCCCTTGAAATCGCGCTCGTAGTCCTGGGGGACGTAGAGTCCCGCCCCGACGGAAAGATCGAGTGGGGCATCTTCGAGGATCGACGCTGCGGTCAGCCAGCGCTTCTCGATGGCCAGTTCGTAGAGAAAGGGCTTCAAGGTCGAGCCGGCCTGACGCAGGGCGAGGACGCCGTCGACCTCTTCAGAGTGCGAGAGGGCCCCGCTCGATCCGACCCAGGCGAGCACCTCGCCACTGCCGTTATCGAGGACGATCGCCGCCCCGTCGGCGACGTTGCGATGGGACAGTTCGGCGAGTTGCCGCTGGAGGATGCCGCGCACCGCGCGCTGCAGGCCCGCATCGAGCGTGCTTTGGATGCGCGCGGCCGTGCTCCCCGCGAACAGATGGCGTGCGAGATGCGGTGCGAGATCGGTCTCGGGGTCGAGGCGTTCTGCGCCGTGGCGCGAGAGGGTCGCGGCTGCGAATTCGGCAAGACCCACGCACTCGGCCGCCTGATTCTCGGCCCTGAGCACGGCGCAGGCGCGCACCGCGACCACCGCGGGCAGGGCATTGGGCGCACGCACCAGGACTGCGGCAATCGCCGCCTCGCGCGCATCCAGCCCGCTCGGATACTTTTCGAAGAGCGTCGCCGCCAGCGCAGCGATGCCGGTCTGCTCGCCGCGGAACGTGACCAGGTTCAGATAGGCCTCGAGAATCTGGTCCTTGCGCCAGGTCTGCTCGAGCGCCACCGCGGTGGCCGCCTGCTCGATCTTCTGGACGACCGAGCGGCCCCGGGTCCCGGCGCGCAGATCGGCATCGAGGAGTCCCGCGAGTTGCATCGTGAGAGTCGAGGCGCCGCGCGTGCGCGAGTTCCAGAGATTCGCCCAGGTCGCGCTGCCCACGGCGCCCCAGTCGATGCCGGAGTGCTCGTAGAAATGCCGATCCTCCGAGAGGACGAGGGCCTCGCGCAGCGCCGGTGAGATGTCGCCGAGCGACGTCCAGGGCAGCCTACGACCATGCGTATCGGTGCGCAGAGTCTGGATCACGACCCCGTGCCGGTCGAGGAGCAGCGCATCCGAGGGCCGGTAGGCGGCGCGTACAGCCTCGAAGTCCGGCAGCGCCCAGGCGGCCTGGGTCACGAGGAACAGCCCGCCCAGCCACAGGGGCCAATGCCGGACCCAGTGCAGGGTCCGGCGCGGGGCGCTAGGGGATGACATGCACGGGCGCATTGGGTGCGGCGCCGAACACTTCGGGTGCATACATGGCCTCGATGCGCGTGGGTGGCAGTCCGAACACGCCGGTGTTGTTCAGGCGGATGGTGTATTCGATGACAAGCTTGCCCTTGGGCAGATAGGCGTAGTAGGCCCGATAGCCGTCCTGGGCGCGCTCCTCATAGGCGAGCCAGCCGCGCCAGTCCTCTTTCTGACCACTCGCGGCCAGGCTCGAATCACGTCCGAGGCCGGTGCCCAGGTGCGCAGCACCGCTCGGGATCGGGTCAGAGAGGACCACCCAGGTCATATCGGCCTGGGCTGTGACGTCCAGGTGCACCCGCCACACGTCACCGCGACTGACCTGGCCCTTGACCTTTTCCTCGACGGGCACGACGCTGCGCTGCACCTGATACCCCGCGGCGAAAGGTGCGTCCAGGGGCACGGCGGCGCGGCTTGCCAGCGTGAGCCAGGGCTTGCCTGCGCCCTCGTGCAGCACATTGATCGTAGAAGCCGCAGCCGGCGCGGGCAGGGGCCAGGCGAGGGTCAGGGCACCGCCTTCGGGCTTCACCGACCACTCGAGCGTCTGAGGCACACCGTCGGCCCCGAGCTTCGCGGTGGTGGTGCCGGTCACGGCCTCGTGCTCAAAGCGCCTCGAGAACGCGGCGATGGCGAGCGTGCCCCACGCATTGGCCGGCGTCGTGGACCAGTGACCGTGCTCGAGCCGCTGCAGGGTGCCGGTCACGATGCGTGGCAGGTCCTCCTTCCAGCCCGGGTGATCGAGGACCGCCAGGATGAGGCGCACGCTATTGACATCGCCATTGGCCATGACCCACCACCAGTTGTCGTCGCGCTCGGTGGAAAATCCGAGTCGCGTACCGGCGACGTTCAAGCGCGCCCTCAGGATCTGCTCGGCTTCAGCGATGCGCTCGGTGCGCTGGCCGATGTCCTTGATGCGGTCGAGGATGCCGAGCCAGTCGATCAGCGCAGCGGTCGGCCACTGGTTGGGCAGGATCTGGATCGAGCCCAGCATGCGCGCGCGCGCATGGCCGGTGCGCGAGAGCGCGTCCAGCGCGGCGAGCTTGCGGACATCGAGATTGCCGTTCTGGGCGAACTCGGGAACCCAGAAATCGCGCTTGATGCGGCCCTCGACGAACCCCGTCAGTCCGGCTTCCATCTTCGCACGCAGGTCCGGCGGGATGGCGAACTCGGGGCTCGCAGCCTCGGCCGAGATGCTTAGCAGGTAGGCCGTGAGCGTATCGCTGCCCTGCGCGCGGTCAGCATCCCCGGGAGGAAAATAGTTCGCGAGGCCGTCCGCGTCCAGATAGAGCGGCAGGGTGGCCATGACGCGCTTCCAGCGGGCAGAATCGTGCAGTCCGATGGCAATCGAGGCTTCCTGCTCGAGGCAGTGCCAGGGATAGCGGGCGAAATAGGACTCGACGCCCGCAAGCCCGTCGGCAAGCCGGGGTTTCAGGCCCACGTCGATACCACCGCGCGGGTGGCCCGTCGCGTCGGCAAGCGCCCCCGCCGGCGCCGCCGCCGGAATCGACACGCTGTGCTCGAGCTGAAGCAGCGTCGCCTGCTGCACCGTCACCGGCGTCGCCTCGCCCACCTTCTGGCTCAGCTTGAGCCGATCGCCCGCCGAGCCGGCATCGGCGCTGATGACCCAGTCCTGGCGTGCCACGGACAGGGGCACCTCGACATCCCATCCGGACTCGACGGCGGCACCGGGCTCGAGGTGGACGGTCTGCGCAGGCAGTTCGGCCGGGGCCGAGGTCGCACCGCCCACGCTTGCCTTCAGCACTGCGTCCATCGCCCGGGTGGTGGTGTTTCGAAGCGTCACCATGGCCCGATAGTGGTCGCCCTCGCGCACCACCGGCGGCAAGCCCGAGATGATCTGCAGATCCTGGGTCGAGCGGATCTCGGTGCGGCCCGTGCCAAACAGGGTGGCGCTACCCGCGGTCACCACATCGGCCACGGCCACGATCTCAAATGACGTCAGGGCATCGTTGAGCGTCACCGGCACGGTGGCCTCGCCCTTGTCATTGAGCACCACGCGCCCATTCCAGACGAGCAGCGTATCGAGCAGCTCGCGCGTTGGAAACTGGCCTCCGCCCCCGCCCGTGGGCTGGGCCTTCTTGCCGAAATGGCGCTTGCCGATGATCTGCATCTGTGCCGTGGCGGTCTCGACGCCGTAACTGCGCCGCTGCACCATGGCCGAGAGCAGGTCCCAGGAGACGTTGGGCATGAGTTCCAGGAGTGCACGGTCGACCGCGGCCAAGGCCACCTCGGAGCCCGCCGGGGCCGGCTGGCCATTGGGCAGCGTCACGTGGATGTGGACCTGGCTCACCGAGCGGATGGGGTAGCTCGGATGATCACTCGTGACGTCGACCTTCAGACGGTGCGCCGCGTCGCCCACATCGATCTCGCCGATCCCGTAGCGAAAGGCCGGACGGGAGAGATCCACGAGTGCGGTCGGCGCCTGGTAGAGCTTGCCTTCATCGCGAAAGGCGTGCCACCAGGCGACCGGCTGCCGCCAGCCCCAGGTGAACAGCGAATACCACGGCACCTCGCGCAGGCGGCCGCGCACCGCGAGGACGGAGACGAACACATTCGGCGCCCACTCCGCCTTCACGGGGATCTCGATCGTCGGATCCTTGCCCGACAGGCTGACAGTGCGGGTCTCGAGGATGCCGTCGCGCTCGATCGCAACGAGCGCGGTGGCCGAGCGAAATGGCATGCGCACCTGGAAGCGCGCGGTCTCGCCGGGCTCGTAGTGGCGCTGCTCGGCAATGACGTCCATGCGGTCATCGTTCTGTGCGCCGAACCAGACCTCCCCTTCCCTGGTGATCCAGACCGAGCTTGCGGCCTGGGCCAGATTGCCTTTTGCATCGTGGGCCTCGGCGATGAGTTCGACATTGCCGGGTTCCACCACCTTGCCATCGCAGAGCACGAGCCCGCGGGCGTCGGAGGTCCCGTGACAGAATTCGCCCAGATCGGCGTCCTCGGTGCGGTTGTCGAAGGCATAGAAGCCCCCGACCAGGCGCTTTCTGATCGATTGCGTCCGGTGGGCAATGGCGCGCACCGTGACGGCCACGCCCGCCTGCGGCTTGCCGCTGGTGTCCAGGGCCAGCACCTGGGTGGCAAGCTTGTCCCTGACCGACACCCACGACTCGGTCCGCACGCCCAGCACCACCGCCGAGGGCCACAGCGGCACGGTCTGGGACAGGGTCTGGATCTCCCCGTTCGGATCGGCATAGGTGGCCTCGATCTGCAGGTCCTTCGGGGTTCGCACTGCGGGAATGGATTTCAGAGTCAGGTGCCCCGCGCCCTGGGCGTCGAGCGTGACAGCGACTTTGTCCGCTACGAGGTGGGTGCTCGCAGCAGGGACCTCAGTGTCGGCAGCCTCGTCGTCCTCGCCGACATAGGGCTCAGAAAAAGGTGAGCGAGCGAGCGCAGCAGTCCCGGGCTCGGCCGGGGGATCGAACACGAATCCCGGAAAACGCTCAGGCGAGATGTTCCCCGAAGCCTGCGCATCGCGCAGGTCTGCCGAAACCTTCACGGCGAGCCCCGCGGCGCCCCCGCCGTTGCCGTAGTTGACCTGGAGCGAGAGCGGGATCTCGCTCGGCTGGACGAGCGCTCCGGCCGGCGGCACGAGGCGGCCTGCAAGCACCGGCAGGCGGAATTCCTCGACCCGGAACTCGCCGGACTCGAGCGAGAGGTTACCGCGCGAAAGACTCACCGTGTAGAGCCCAAGCTTCGCATCGGCCGGGATCACAAAACTTGAATCCGCATAACGCCCATCGCGCCAGCTCAAGGGAAACTTGTAGGTCTGACCCGAGCCGACGTGCTCGATGGTCATCGTATCGGGAAGCTCGCCCGGCGGGACCAGCCCGAGCCCGACTAAGAGCCGCGTGCGCGCATAATGCTTCATCGAGACCGTCTGGCCGGCACGCAGCAGCGTGCGGTCCATCACGGTGTGCGCGATGAGAGTGTCGGTCTCGGCATAGCCGCCGCCAGAGGACAGATGGAAGCGCCACGGCTCGATCCCCTCCTGCCAGCTGGAATAGACGAACGCCATGTCCGCGCGACCTTTCTCGTCGGTCTTGCGGGCCGACACGAAATACCCGTTGGGTTCCGAGATGAGTCCGGCCCCGAGATCGCACGAGGTCTCCTCAGGCAGCGCCCGTGCGACGGCCGCATAGCCCTTGGCATCGGTGACGCCCTCCCAGACCACCTCGGCGCGGCAGTTCGAGATGCGGATCTGCGCGCCCGCGACCGGTTCGGCATGATCGAGCGTCGTCACCCACACACCTGAATTGACCGGCCCGCGCTTGAAGTGAACGCCCAGATTGGTGACGAGCACGGCGGTGCGCACATACATCGGCTGGGGCTTGCCGAGGAGCGCTGCGCCCAGCTTCTCGGATGCAATCTCGACGATGTGCAGTCCCGGAGAGGGCAGCGGCACGCCGATGACCTCGAACGGAACCGCGGCATCAGCCGCGGCGGGCGGCANNGGCTCGGTCGCGAGCAGGCTCAAGGTGCGCGTCTCGATCATCACGGGTTCGGGCGGGGGGGCCGCGGCACGCCCCTTCGCCTTGAGCGGAGCGGGTGGCGGCGGCAGGGGGCGGCCGGCATCGCGCGCGATGTCCTCTTCTGAGAGGCTGGTCTCATGGTAGCGGTTCATGCGGGCGATCCAGTGCATGATCTGGGCATCGGCCGAGACGCTCAGATCGCGGACCGTGCCGGCGGGGACCGGCAGCCCCTTGATGGCCAGGTTCGGCTCGACATGCCGCACCGTGACCGGCAGGAGCGGATCGGCATTGAGTTCGAGAATCCCGAACGGAGCGCTGGCGAACTTGGCGATCGGCGGGGCCCCGGTGGTCTGGGTGGCGAGCGGGAACATGGCGGCGTTCGCAAGCGGCCGGCCGGAATCGTCGGCCATGCCCTTCGGAATCTCGATCCTGAAGTGGGCGTTCTCCGGGAAGGGCGGCGCAAATCTCACGGCGCTGACCGCGTTGGTGTCGGGGGCCTCGTCGACCGCCGGCTTGCTCTTTCCGAAGAACAGCACCGACTTCTCGGCCGAGCCCTGGCGAGCCGACACCAGGAGGTCCTCCTCCTGGCCACCATCGTGCTCCAAGAGGGGCTGGTGTGTTCCATCGGGCCCGACGAGGACGATCTGGCCGGCGAGCTTACGCGGCACGGGCGCCGAGAACTCGAGGCGCAGGGGCCGGATCGGCAGGCAGCTCGCCTGCTCGTTCTCCCGCTCGCAGGTGAAATTGGCGGTGAAAGGCGGGCGGGTGTGATAGGCGAGCTTGCGCTCGCTCGTCGTCGGCACGCCGCTCGCCGCCGCAATGCCCTTGCCCCACACGAGCGTGACGTCGGCATCTTCGGGCAACGGCCGCTGGCAGCGCACCACGAGCGCGCGCTCCTTCTGGGCGACCAGATGCACGTTCTGCAGGATCGCATCGCGCACGGCACCGGTGAGGATCTGGATGCCGATGCGCTCGCCGATTCCGGTCGCCGCACAATAGGCATGCTGCTGCACGGATTCCGGGGTCGCGGGCCCGTTCAGGAGGAGCGCGAAGGCCTGCTCCTCCTCGATCGCCGAGTTCTTGCCGTTCGGATAGGGATAGGCGCGCACCACGGCCGGCCCCCCCGTGGAGAACTGGAAGCTCGCCTTGCCGGTGATGGCGTGCCCCGCGGTGCTGGCGAGACCGGGCCTCAAGCTCAGGGCGCAGCGCGTGCCGGGCGGGACATCCTCCTCGAAATCGAACACCCAGGTCTTGTCATCGATCCAGCGTCCGGCGCCTTTCGGGGCGCAGTCGAGATCGAACGGGGCCGGCTGCTTTGGATCTCCAAGCGGCACCATGCTCTCGCTGAACGTGGCGCGCACCTGCCGCACGAGCGCCACTTCTCCCTGCGGAGAGAAAGTCTGGACGGTCACCGCTTGCGCGAGTGCCGGCAGGCAGAAAACGAGAAAAAGACCCCACCCGGACAACCGCTGCCTGCTACTGGCCCACATCACTGGCGCTCCTCAACAAGGGGAATCCCGAGCGCATGTTACAGAAGCGCGCCGGACTTGCAAGACCGGCTCCTTCCGGTTGGACTCGGCAAGCCTAGCGCATGCCGATACGGATATCGCCAAAGACGCGGCCCGCCGACTTGGGCAGCGCCCGCCAGTACTGCTTGGGACCTGCGAGCGAGGCGCCGAGCTCGGCCGCTGCGTGCCAGGCCCAGCGGGGGTCATAGAGCATGGCGCGCGCGAGCGCGACACAGTCTGCAGCGCCCGTGGCGATGATCTCCTCGGCCTGCGCGGGCTCGGTGATCATCCCAACAGCGATCGTGGGCAGGCCCGAGGCCTGCCTGATCTGCCGCGCAAACGGCACCTGGTAGCCGGGACCGATCTCGATCTTCTGCCTGGGCGAGATGCCGCCACTAGACACGTCGATCCAGTGCACGCCGCGAGCCTTCAAGGCCTCGGCAAACACGAGTGTTTCCTCGAGGGTCCACGAGGCCGGCAGGACCGCTTCGAGCCAGTCGGTCGCCGAGACGCGCACACCGATCGGGATCATGTCGGGCACAACCGCGCGCACCGCCTCAAAAACCTCGAGCGGCAGGCGCATGCGGTTCTCAAGCGAGCCCCCATAGCGATCGGTGCGCTGATTGGCCACCGGGGAGAGAAACTGGTGCAGCAGGTAGCCGTGCGCGGCGTGCAGCTCGAGCGCGTCAAAGCCCAGGCGCACCGCGCGCCTCGCCGCGGCGACGAAGTCAGCCACCACACCCCTTAATCCCGCTTCGTCGAGCGCCGTAGGTGGGACCTCCCCCTCGAGCTGTGCAACCGCGGAGGGTGCAACGCAGGCCCAGCCGCCGGCCTCCACGGCGATCTGCTGCCTGCCGTCCCAGGGCACGGCACTCGAACCCTTGCGCCCCGCATGCGAAAGCTGGATCCCAAGCCGGGTGGGCGCGACCGCACGCAGGAGCGCAACCACGCGCGCGAGCGCCGACTCGTTCGCATCCGACCAGAGTCCAAGGCAGTGCGGCGTGATGCGTCCGGCGCGCGACACGGCCGTCGCCTCGAGAACGAGGAGCCCGGCGCCCCCGAGAGCCAAGCTTGCGAGATGCGCATGATGCCAGGCGGTCGCGCTCCCCTCATCGGCCGAATACTGGCACATCGGCGAGACAATGATCCGGTTCGAAAGCGCGAGGGCGCCCAGATTGTAGGGTTCAAAGAGATGGGGCATGGATCGATTTCAGGAGGCCGAAGGATGAGGGGTGGGCGCAGCACCCAGGCTATGGAGACGCTCGATGTAGCGCGCGATCATGTCAATCTCGAGATTGACGAGGCTGCCCTCCCGCAACGCGTTGAGTGTCGTGGCCCGAAGGGTGTGCGGAATCAGATTGATGCTAATCGCACAGCCCTCCCCACGGTCCTCGACGTGATTCACCGTCAGACTGACGCCATTGACCGTGACCGATCCCTTGTACGCAAAAAACCGTCCAAGCTCGCTTGGGGCCAGGATCTGCAGCAGATAGGACTCGCCGCGTGGCTCGAAGGCGAGCACCCGGCCCACGCCATCGACGTGCCCCGAGACCAGGTGGCCGCCCAGCGCATCGCCAAGCGACAGGGCCGGTTCCAGATTCACCCATCCCGCCTGGTCGAGGCCGACCGTGCGGCGGAGCGTCTCGGCCGAGACGTCTGCCTCGATGTGCGAGCCGTGCTTGCGGGTGACAGTCAGGCACACGCCATTGACCGCGATGCTGTCGCCCAAGGCCACGCGCTCGAGCGGCAGGTCCTTGCAGTCAATGACCAATTGCACGCCGGCATCAGTTCCGCCCGCGCCGCCACTCGCGCGCTCGATATGACCCAGGGCCGCGATGATTCCCGTGAACATCAGTTACTCCCTTCGTTGAGATCCGAGGCGAGCCGGGCCAGGATGCGCAGGTCCTCGCCCACCATTTCGACTTCACGGAAGACCAGCTTCCAGCGCTCGCCGAGCGTAGCCGGTGCGGCCAGCTCGATCATCGGTTCGGCGCGGCCGAGGAGACTCGGAGCCAGGTAGACCAGCATCTCGTCGATGCACGCCGCATGCAATAGCGCTCCGTTCAGCTTGCCGCCGGCCTCGACATGCAGTTCGTTGATACCGCGCCGCCCGAGTTCGGCCATGAGTGCCGCGAGGTCGACGCGGCCCTCCGCATTGGGCAGCAACAGAAGCTCGCAGCCGCGCTCGCGCAACTCCTCCTCGGCCGGCTCGTTCGGCCGCGCATGCACGATGAGAACCGGGGCGCCGAGACTCGCGGTCTTGACGAGCTTCGCGTCCAGGCTGATCTCGAGCCGGCTGTCGAGGATGATGCGCTGTGGTTGGCGAGGTGTGTCGACGTGGCGCACGTTCAGCAGCGGATCATCGGCACGGACCGTGCCGATCCCGGTCAGGATCGCGCATGCCCGGGCGCGCCAGGCGTGGGCGTCGCGGCGTGCAGCCTCGCCCGTGATCCACTGGCTCTCACCCCCGGGCAGCGCGCTCTGGCCATCAAGGCTCGCTGCAAGCTTGGCACGCACCCAGGGGCGCCTTCTCGTCATGCGCGAGACGAAGCCGATATTGAGCTCGCGCGCCTCCTTCTCCAGAAGTCCGCAGCGTACTTCGATGCCGGCGTCGCGCAGCACTGCGAGGCCCTTGCCCGAGACGAGCGGATTGGGGTCTTCCATGGCGGCGACGACACGCGCGACGCCCGCTTCGATCAAGGCCGTGACGCACGGGGGCGTGCGGCCGAAGTGGCTGCAGGGCTCGAGCGTGACATAGGCGGTGGCACCGCGCGTGTCATAGCCTGCGATGCGGGCATCGTGGAGCGCCTCGATCTCGGCATGGTTCTGGCCGGCAGGCTGGGTGAAACCCTCGCCCAGGATGAGACCGTCCCGCACCAGCAGGCAGCCCACGCGCGGGTTGGGCGTCGTCGTGTACAGGCCGCGCTCGGCCAAGGCCAGCGCGCGCTGCATGAAGTCGTGGTCTTCGGCTGAGAACATGGTTGGGGCGAATCGGGACGGCACGCCGCGGCGCGGCGTTCACCCCTGCAGTACAGAGTTTACCGCGCCCCCCCGTAAACTGCGCCGGGCCCGGGCTCCGGCGGGCGCACCGGCTGCTAAGGTGATTTCGCGGGTCCGGGACTGGCCAGCCCGACAATTTCCAGCATCTTCAAAGGAGGCGGCAGGCCGGTCTCGATTCCAATCTCCTGGTGCGCTCCGCTCCACACAAAGGTCGGTGTGGCCGCCGAGCCGAGCCGGCCCAAGAGATCCTCGTTGTGCTTCAAGAGCGCAGTGACCTCGTCGGGCACCGCAGCCGCGGGGGCAATGCCGCCCTCGTGGGTCTTGGGATCGAAGGCCTCCTCGTTGGTCCTCAGGGCCTCCTGGTTATCCTTCGCGGCGAGGATGGCCGTGGCCTTGGCTGCCGAGTCCGGCTGGAGATAGGCGACCGGTACCCAGCGCACTTCCAGACCATTGCCGATATAGGGGCGCAGCGCCTTCCAGGCAATGCTGCAGTAGGGACAGTTTGGATCGAAGATGACATAAACGATGCGCTGGGTGGGGACCGGTCCATGCTCGGCGATGTAGCGCGCATGGCCGAGCTCCTCGTAGAGTGGCTTCAGATCGGACTTGACGATGTACTGACTGCCAAATTCGGCAGACAGGTTATGCCCCTGGGCATCGAACAGGTTGCCCGACAAGAGCACCATGCCGTCGGCCGTGGTGTAGAGGATGTTGGTCTGACCAGAATGGCTGACGACCCAGCCGGTCAGGCCATGACCGGCATCGAAATGCTTGCCGATCTGGTAGCCCGCCTCGCGCAGCGGCGTAAGCGCGGAAGGAATGGAATCGGCTGCCCGCGCCACCATCAAGCCGGCGAGAAAAGTGAGTCCGATGCATCGGGCGAGTGCTTTGATCATGGGGATCCGGAAAGGTACTGGCGCGCAGTGCCGAGCGCACGCTGCGCGCGTGCTGCGCGGGCACTAGGGCTCAGCAAGTGTCTCGCCCGAGCGGACCACGGCGCCGCCGCTACGGTCGGCGAGCTGGAATTCTACGTCCTGGTATGACGCAACCTCTCTGCCGTCGCGCCGTGCCGGCACAAAGCCCACCCGCTCCCAGACCTGCACGAGAAGGGTTGCAGCCTCCTCGTCCATCGGCAGCGCGTGCAGGATCTTCACATCCACCACCGACCCCGTGGCATCGACATACAGACGCAGGCGAATCGGCGTACCGGAGTAGGCCTTGACCAGGAGCTGCAGCGGCCGCAGATTTGGTGCGCTTAGGGGATAGGCTGCACGCTCGACCTGATTGGGCGGCAGAAAGGGCGACGGCGCGGCAGCGCGCGTCTGCGCGTGTTCGTGCACAGCCATCATGGGATCCGACGGGCCGCGCTCGGGGGTGCCCGCCGGTATGGATCCAGCCGGTGGCGAACTGGCTTGGGTACCCGGCTGCGGAACATGGGGAGCGCCGGCCACCCGGGAATCAATGTTGACAGTAATTCCAGCTGGCGCCGGGTTTGGGTGCGGCTCGCGACCAAGCAGCAAAGTATCGGTGAGCCAGGCCAGCGCCGCCAGATGCAGGAGGCCAGAGAGCACCACCGTGGCGATGATCGGTAGCTCGTTCGACGCAGTCATGCGCGCAGCACCGTACCTGAGCACCGGAGAGACGGACTGCGTCCTCCGGTACCCGATTTCCTGTATGGCTGGCGCGAATGACACCGTGCACCTCCCTCGAACGATCAACTAATCCGGCGTCGGAACCTCGCGCCAGTTCAGGCGCTGCACCGCACCCGCCGTCGGGGCGGTCGTTGCAATCGTCTCCGTATTGCCCTGCTTCGTCCCGACCAGGATCACCGGTTGCGAGGGATTGCTGGTCTTGCTCGCCTGGATCACCTGGATCGTAGAGACCATCCCCCCAGGCACCGTCTCGCTGACAACCGGGACGTTGGGGGCGGACTGAAGTACTGTGGCACCGGCGGCAATGTCGAGCGCATAGACCGCGTTGGTACCCGAGGGATAGCAGACGTCACCGTTGGGGATGTTGCCGGCGAAGACCACTATGCCGTAATCGGGCTGCGGATTGAGGTTGACCCGCGGCGAGCCCTGTCCCGCGACGGCTGCGGGCAGATCATAGTACCAACCCTCCGGCTGTGCCGGTGTTCCGGCGATTCCAGTGGCGAGAATGGTCGCCGTCGTATTGGCTACGAGTTTTGAGCGCGTGATGGGGAAGGTCACACCGGTCGGCAGGGTCAAGGGCGTCGCAAACGCGCTCACCGTGCCGTCGCGGATCGAATAGAACGACTGGATGTTGGTGTTGGCGATGTCGGTCGAGGCGAGCAGCTGGCCGGTACCGAAGAGCACATAACGAATATTGCCAGTGCTTGGGTCGACCTCGATCAGGGGCCGGGTCGTGATCGGCTGGACATTACCATCTGGGCCCACCACATGGGCGAACTGGGTCGCGGTGAATTGCGTCGAGCTGCCCGCAGGGGGCGTGAGATCGAAGCGCCACATGTTGCCAAGCAGATCCCCGGCATAGAGGGAATCGGCCGTGTTGTCGGCAAAGTCCGCCACGAACCCCGAGGCATAGGTCAATCCGCTCGGAACCGTGGGTGTGCCCCCATCCCCAGTCGTCTCGTCAGCCTCAAGCAGCTGACCATTGGTCGGATTCACGACGAAGATATAGCCATGACCATCGAGGTTGTTGTAACCCGAGGTGAAGATCACAACCCAGCCATATTTCTTGGTCTTCAGAACATTCGGGTCTCCATACGAGAAGCCCATGCGCGGGTCTGTAAATTCCCACTTCACCAGGCCCGCCACGTCGTTCTCATTGTCGAATAGTGCGGGGTTCGTGATGTCGATGGCGTAGTAGCCGCGGCCGCCCTTGCCAAGCCCACCGATCAGAAGCGTGTGCCAGTTGGGCGTGTAGCCAGCCGAGGTGGGCGGGGTCGGATTGACGCCCGTGTAGTTGAGGTCGATGTCGAAGGCTTCTGGCGTCGCGTCGACCAGCATGTGGTGCGAGAACGGCTGGGCACCCAGTTCAGGCAAGCCGTTGACCGCGGGCGTGGTGGCAGAGCCCGGTGTCGTGCCCGGCCCAAGGATGACGAGACTGGGCACGTAGGCAAAGAGCTCGTTGCCGACTCCCGGAGGCACCGTCGGGCTGCCGTTAAATGCATGCACCATGCCATCGTTGGCCCCGACATAGACGACCGAGGTGCGGGTCGCCGTCGAAGACTTGAAGGCACTATAGCCGGGGTTGAAGGCATCGGAATAGGGGCCGATCGCCTGGCCCACGACCGTCAGGTTCGAGTCGATGATGTCCCCCAACACCGTCGCCGGATTGCGGGGGCGGTAGTTGGCGCCGCTCCCCTCGTTGGAGCGATCGCCACGGACATAGTTTAGGTAGGTCTGGGCGTTCGCCAAGAGGGGGTTCTGGCCCGTCACGTTGGCAAGTGCGGCCTGCTGAGCAGTCGACAGATTGGTCAGACGAAACGGTACGCCCTTCGTGCCATTCCAGGTGGCGATGAAGCGCTTCTTGTCCCAGCCGTACTGAGTCACTCCGCCCGAAACATAGTTGGCGATCTGCAGGTTCAAGAGTTCGTTGGCGGCCGTGGGGATGGTCGGATTCGCGGCGGTGTAGCCCTCCTCGGACCAGACCAGCACCGAGGTCGGGTTTTCATTCGCATCGAAGGTCGTCGTGAACGCCTGCACGTCTCCCGCCCAGGTTCCGGCGTCAAACTGCGACGCATAAGACGTGGAACCGGTCGAGGTCAGGTTCGGGCTTGCCACCCCGAACGGGTTGGTGACCTCGGTTGTCTGACTGACGATCGACTGGAAGGCCGTCTGCAGGCCAGACACCATGGCCTGCGCATTGCCGGCCCCGAAGTAGTTGTTCGGCATCGCGTGACCGAGACCGCCGGGCTGCTGAGAGTCGCCCAATCCGTAGTTGCCGGTGTATCCGCTCGGGGCCTCGGCAGCGTTGAGGGGTAGGTTCTGGCCGCTCGACCACTGGTTGATGGTCAGGGCTGTCCCGGGGGTATAGCCATAATAAGGAGGCTTGCCCCCGGTCGGGATCGAGAAGCCACCGTACTTCGCAGCCAGCCAGAACTGGCTCTGATACCGATAGGTCTGGTTTTCCTGGACGTCGAGCCAGTAGGTTTGCACCGTCTGGATCGCGACTTTGGAGCCCGCATAGGTGGAACCGGCGCCGTAGAGATTGTTAGTGGTCTGGAATTTCGGATCGTTCGGGCGCATGTCCTGGGTATGCGCCTGATAGGCCAGTCCCGCCATGTAATAGGTCGCATCGTCGCCGCAGCACCATGGCACATTGTCCTGGCCGAGGTTGACGTTGGGCATGGTGGTGTTGGGCAGGATTCCCTCGAGCGCACCCACCGTGTTCGTCACGGTCACCGCGTTCACGCTGGTGTCGGCCACGACCCCGGCGGGCTTGGTCGGCTCGTAAGCCGCGCTGTACTGGGGGAGCACGTTGGTATTGCCCGGCACATTGCCGCTCGCGTGCGTGTTCACGTCGCCGATTCCGAGAATGAAGTTCTTCTGGCAGGCATACTGGATCGGATCGGCCCAGTTGGTGATGACCGGGAAACCATCGACCCAGGTTTCCTGCTGGGCGAGGTTGGAGGCTGTCGTTAACGTCGACCACTGCGGTACATTGCCGAGCGCCGTGACCACGCCGGCCGCGGTGACGTTCTGGTACTTGTAATAGCGGTAGGCCGCGTAATAAAGCTCGCTTACCGGGTCATAGGTCTTGTAAGTCTGCGCCGACTCGCCAAACGAGTTCAGGTAGTTGACCACACCGCTTTGCAGCGCCGCCCCGGTTGTGGTCGTACATTGAGAGGCACCGCACAGCGTAGCAGCCGCGTCGGCGACATCAGGATTGGCAACGTACTGGCCGGTGGTCGAACTCCATTCGGCCTGCGTGTTGGTCTGCGCTGCGACCTGGCCGGGGACCGGATACGTCGGCCCGACGAATTCCATCTGCGCGCGCAACACGCCCGCGTCGCGATAGATGCTCGAATCGTTCAGATAGCCCATGACCCCAAAACGGATGCTCGAAGCATACTGCTGGATCAGACCCTCGGGTTTGTAGCCCGTACCGTACTGGGTGCAGTTGGTCTCGCCCAGGAGACCCGGATTGGCCACCGTGGGTGGGGCCGCGACGCACACCGCGACCCGGGCCTTGGCCGTGTAGACGATGTTCTGCACCAGCGCCGGCTGGTTCGAGAAGATGGTGGGCTGGGGGGTTCCCGACTCGACATTGCCCGTGCCGGTGAAGTACAGCTGATTACCGGTCCCCCACACACGTACCGTCATGCTGGTCCAGGTCGCAGGTACCGGTGCCACGCTACTGGGCGTAACGCCTCCCGCCGTCGAGATGGTGCGATCCGGCGTTTCACCCGCGCCGCCCTGCCCTGACGCCCACGCCTTCTCGAGGACCGTGAAGCCGACCCGGTCGATGACTCGGTAGCCCCCGGTCAAGGCCCAGCGAAAAGGATCGATACTCTGCATTGCCGACCAGTTCAGGAAGTTACCGCTCCAGCCGCCAATGGCAGTACCAGAGCAGGTGTGAGTTGCACTCGCATAGCTCGCAGGCACGAAGTAGTTTCCCGCCCCCGCAGTCGCGCCGGTGCCCGGCACGCTCGAGGTGCCCAGGTCCTGCGTGGCCGGAGCCGTTCCGAAATAGGTCGCGTTGGTCGTGTTCGGATCGTACTGGTACGTATAGCACTTGGCCGGATCGAAGTAGCCTACGTAGGTCGTGGTCGGCGAATAGGCCGTGTGGTTTGCAACGCTGACAGCGGTCGGATACTCCACGGACAGCGCGAGCAGCAGATTCCCTGGCACGCCCTGCGAGACGTCGGGCGGCACGTCGGCAAGAGTGGTTTGCGCATTGCCTTCCGACAGGACGCCCAAAGCGAGGCAAAGGGCCAGCAGGCCGCGTGGCAGGAAGAAGCTGGATCGGTTCGTTGTCATTTTCAAGCTCCGTTCGGAGGAGGGCGGCCAGCGCCGGAAGGTTCGGCCAGCGCGCCGCTCTGCAAAGGTCATGGCATGTTCAGGAAACTGTGGTCTGCGCGTAACTGGTGAGATTGCCGATCTTCACGCGCACCGTGACGCGAAATACCGGCTTCGCAGCACCCGTGGTGCGTTTGATGTACTGGGTGCCCGAGGAAACCTGGCCCAGGGTCGTGACCACACAGGTCGCCGAGGTTGAAGGCGCCGTCGTGGTGCACAAGCGGTCGATCACGTAGCGGATGCTGGCCTGGGTATTGGCATTGACCGGCAGGTCGTTGGCAACCTGCGCCACGGGCGAGGACGAGCAGTTGGCGTCCTGGCTACCGTCGAGGTCGGCTGTGCCAGCGAAATTCGTGTCGTTGTCCTCGATGATGATCGGAATGCCGTACGAGTCGGAGGGCAGCATGCAAGGCGAGTAGTTCGAGCCCGGCTCGGCCAGTCCCTGGTTGCCTACTGAATTCAGATTGACAGTCGTGAACTGATTGACGGCAACCGCAAGTCCCTGCTGCGCCTCGTTGACCATGTCGCGCTTGATGGCCACTCCACCCGCGACGATATTGGCATTGGTGAACGAGCGCACCAGCGCGATCGACGACAAGAGCAGAACCACGAGGCAGATCAGGGTAATGATGACGATAATGCCCCGCTCCGCGCGCCCGGCATAGCGGGGCTCTCGGTGGACGACTGGGACGTGACGCTTGGCTCGCAGGATGGGCTTCATGGCGCCGCTCAGAAGAGGTTATTGCGTATCGGGATCGTGACTTCGATCGTGCGATAGCGGTAGTTCTGCTCGTTGGGACCATTGAAGATCCGGGTGATGGGTGTCGCGCTGCCACCCGCGGGGAGCAGGTCATTGAAGAGAGTGACAGTGGTGGTCTGTACGGCTGGAGAGGTGGCGCTGGTCTGTTGTTCCGGCAACGCCGTGCGCATGACGAGCGCCACGCGGATCGCCTTGATCTGGTAGAGGGCGGAATTCGAAGCTGCGCTGCGGTTCATGAGCCTGCTGATGGTCCAATTTGCGTTGCTTGGACTCTCCCAGGAAGTGATCGGGCAGCTGGTGGTGCAAGTGGTGCTCGAACTGACGCCGTAGACCGCGTACATCTCGTACACACTGTTTGCGACGGACACCGCCTGATTCTGCGCAGTCGTCGACTTGACCTGCAAGAGGTCATAGGACCACAGCGTCGAGTTGAGCGAATCGTTCAGATCAGAGTTTCCATTTGCGGAATTACCCACGGCGAAGAGCTGGAAATTGGGGTGGCCGTCGGTCAGTTCGTTGCCGAGGTTCAGCACCTGTGCCGTCGTGTCGAGGTTGGCCAGTTGGAAGCTGAGGGTCGGCGCGCCGGGCGAGTAATAGTCGCCAGACAGTGGCAGGAGCGGTGTGATCCCCTGGTTCTTGGGAAGTCCCTTGGCATCGACAGGCCAGGACGCTGTTCCCGCCACCTGCGTCACCGCACAGGCGTTCATGAGGCCTCCTGCCGGCTGCTGCAGCACGAGAAGCATGTCATTGGCGTTAAAGCCGATAGTACTCGTCAGATTCAACGTGCCGCTGGTTGGGGCAATCGTTGGCGCCGAGGCGAAGTTCGTCGGATATTCTCCAAAGCCGGCGGTGCCCGACATCACAATCAGGGCATCCGAGCCGCGCGGCGGGGACACGGGCGAGCCGCCCGAATCGATCAGGACCGGTGCCACCTCGTAAGCCCCACCGACGTCGGTATTCAGCTGGGTGAAGACAGCCGGTATGGTGGTTGAGCCGACCGGCACCGGCAGCAGCTGGGTGCCATTTAGGGCGACATTCAGAACACAGCCATAAGAGGCCGAGAGTCCCTGGCGAAAGCCGGAGCCCGCATTGCGGATCGCCTTCTCGAGCACGTAGACGGCGTAGTTGCCTTCCTGATCGGCATCGCTGATGCTGGTGGTCGTGCGCTTGTGCGCCTCAGAGGTGCTGAGAACCGTGAAGATCACGATCGACATGAAGAGGATGATGACGATCACGATCATGGACTCGACGAGTCCAAACCCGCGCTGGCGAGGCGCGAGTCCCTGGCGGCCCCGCCGGATGGTGCGCTGAGGGTTCATGGAATGGAGACTTCGGTGACGTACTGATTGACGCGGGGAGCCGTGGCGCCGTAGATGGTGCCACTGGTGGAGGTTTGCGATGATTCCTGCCACGTGATCGAGACGGTATAGAGGTTAATCGACACGCCATCGATGGTTGTGGGCACCGGCCCGGTTATCGTGCCCACACCATTCGGTAGACCTGGTATGCCGCTCGTCGTCCCCGTGGCGCCGGTGGAACTCGGGGTCGCAACCTCGGTTTGCCAGGCAGCGTAGACACTCGTGGGAATCGACAGCGTCGCAGATCCGCTCGGTGGGGTGTACTGGTACAACAGCGCGATCGCCTCATTGGCCAAGAGCGCCGCACGGTTGCGGTCCTCGGCACTGTTGGCGAGTTGGCTGGCACGCGCCTGAACGGCAACCAGACCCAGGACCCCGAGGACAAAGATCAGCACTGAGACCATCACCTCGATCAGGGTCATGCCGGATTCGCGCTTGCGTGAGGGATTCATCAAGGCCTCCGCTTAGCAGCCAAACGGCTGCTGCAACTGGGTGAAGTTCGGATCGCACGCGCGCACCGTACCGCCCGCGCTCACCTGTACGGCCAGCGTTCGGTTGCCTCCCACGGGCGGCGCGATGTTGAACTGGGTCGACTGGACCACACAATTGGCACCGGCGGGGACGTCGTCGGGGGGGACGTTGGTGCCGCTCGCTGCGGTCTGCCGCCCAAGCGAATTGAAGCAGACCGCATTGACCGGGACGCCACCGAGGAGCCCCACCGTGGTGATGGTCACACCCGTGGTCGTGCCGACCGGGCTGCTGTCCACCGGAATCGGCACTTCACCATTACCGAGCGCCAGCGTGCTCGGAATGGTTTGCACGTACCAGTACGAAGCATTCGTCGCCGGGTTGGTGGCAGCGACCGCGGCGGGTTGCGTCGGGAAGTTCGAGCTGTTGGTCAGAACGAGCACGGTACGCCGTCCCTGGGTCATGGCGGTGGCCTGGGCAAGCCGCAGGTCGTTTTGCAAGGCCTCGGCCACCGTGCGCGCCTTGGAATTGGCGATCCAGGTCTGGAAGTTGGGCACCGCGATCAAGAGCAGGATCCCGACCACCGTGAGCGTGATCATGAGCTCGATCAGCGAGAAGCCGCGCATGCGCGGGGCTAAGTGGGATCTTAGCTGCACGTCTGCCCCTGTTTCATGACCCAGCAGGTGTTGGGAGTGGGCGAGCCACCGCCCCAGACTGTCCCGTAGGTAGTGGTCTGGTTACCGAAGTTGTCGATCGTGTATTTGAATCCCGTGGTCGAGGGGATCTTGCCGCCGGTGGCCGTGATCGTGTAGCCGAGGATCCCGTTCACAAGGCCCGTAGTGCACGACATCGTGAAGCCGACCAGGTTCGCAGTGGAGAAATCGGTGGTTCCGCCACCGCCGCAAGGGGTCGGGAAGGCGGCGTTGACAGTCGTGTAGGCGCGGTTGTCCGCGTAAAACTGTTCCATCGCCACCCGGTCTGCAGAGAGCTGGTTGGTCGCCTCGACCAGGCGCGCACGCAGGATGTAGCTCTGGTAGGCCGGCACCGCGATCGCTGCCAGGATGCCGATGATGACGACCACGATCAGCAGCTCAATGAGCGTGAATCCCTGTTCCCGTTTCGACATGTTCAGTCCCTGAAGGTGAGAAGGCGCCCGGATGCTGGCTGCTGCCAGTCCGTGCGATGAACCATGATTACAGGGGTGATTTTGCCTCAGCCGGGCAGCGCTACGGGCGCCGACCGTCTGTTGCCAGCCGCCGTTCGTCGCGGGACTAGGTCTTGCTGTCGGCCGCGC
>PLEY01000118.1 GCA_003136595.1 Burkholderiales bacterium | reverse complement strand
CCATTTGGGATCCATTTGGGATCTAATCGGGGTCCAAAACGGGCCACACCGCCGCCATGCGCCGACGCCCACCAGCCGACCCGTTCGGCGTTTGAGGCGCGGCTCCCGCCCCTGGCGCGCCACGGCCGGGTCGCGCTCCTCGCATACCCCCGGCTTGCCGCAGCGCCACCCCCCGAGACTTAAAACCGTCACAAAAAGTTCATGGACGCGTCATCTGCGCCTGCTCTAATGCGCGGTATCTGATGAACGCATCCCTCCCGGTCCCCTTGTCGATCGATACGAATACACCGCGTCACTATCGAACAATCTGGATCTCCGATGTCCACCTGGGCACCGCAGGCTGCAAGGCGAAGTTCCTCCTCGATTTCCTGAAGAACACCGAATCCGACACGCTCTACCTGGTCGGCGACATCATCGATGGCTGGCAGCTGAAGAAGGGCTGGACCTGGCGCCAGTCGCACAACGACGTGCTCCAGAAGATCCTGCGCAAGGCGCGCAAGGGTACGCGTGTCATCTACATCCCGGGCAACCACGACGAGTTCGCCCGCGAATACGTCGATCATCACTTCGGCGGCATCGAGGTGCTCTACGAGGCCACCCACGTCACGGCCGACGGGCGGCGCCTGCTCATCACCCATGGGGACCTGTTCGACGGCGTCATCCTGCAGGCCAAATGGCTCGCCTACCTGGGCGACTCGCTCTACACGTTCGTGCTCGCCCTGAACCACTGGTTCAACCGGATCCGCGGCCGCTTGGGTTTCCCGTACTGGTCACTCTCCCAGTACCTGAAGCACAAGGTCAAGAACGCCGTCAGTTTCATCACCTCCTTTGAGAATGCGCTCGTCTTGGAGGCCAGGCGGCGCGCCTTCGACGGTGTCGTGTGCGGCCACATCCACAAGGCGGAAATCCGCATGATCGACGGCATCCTGTATTGCAATGACGGTGACTGGGTCGAGAGCCTGACGGCGCTGGTCGAGTCACCCACCGGGCAACTCGAGATCCTCCATTGGACGAGCTCGGACGCGACCGAAGACACCCCACTCGCGGCGACGGCCGTGGCCACCTAGGAGCACGCTTGAAGATCCTCATCGTCACCGACGCCTGGGACCCCCAGGTCAACGGCGTAGTCCGAACCCTCAAATCCACGCGCCGCGAACTGGAGAAGATGGGCCACCACGTGGACGTGCTCTCTCCGCTCGAATTCAGGACCATCCCCTGCCCGACCTACCCTGAGATCCGGCTGTCGATCCTGCCGTCAGGCAAGCTTGGCCGCCGCATCCGCGCGGCAGCGCCGGATGCCCTGCATATCGCGACCGAGGGACCGCTCGGGCTTGCGGCACGCGCCTTCGCCGTGCGCCACGCCATGCCCTTCACGACGGCCTACCACACGCGTTTTCCGGAATATGTAAAGGCGCGCTTCGGATTACCCCTCGCCCTCACCTATCGTTTCCTGCGCTGGTTCCACGGGCGCTCCGAGGCCGTGCTGGTGCCCACCCAGGTGGTCAAGCGCGACCTCGAGGCCTATGGCTTTCAGCCTGAGCGAGTGGTGCTCTGGTCGCGCGGCGTCGAGCTCGAGATCTTCAAGCCGGGACCGGCGCTGCCCAACGACGCCCGTCCTCCGGTGTTCCTGTGCGTCGGTCGGGTTGCCGTCGAGAAGAACATCGAGGCCTTCCTCGAGCTCGACCTGCCTGGCACCAAGTGGGTTGCGGGTGAGGGCCCGCTACTCGAGTCGCTAAAGCGCAAGTATCCCGAGGTGCGCTTCACGGGCGTACTCGGTCAGCTGGAACTCGCAAGCCTCTACAACGCTGCGTCCGTGTTCGTGTTTCCAAGCCGCACCGACACATTCGGCCTCGTGCTCCTCGAGGCCATGGCCTGCGGCTGTCCGGTGGCAGCCTTCCCGGTCACGGGTCCCGTCGATGTCATCGGCGACTCCCCTGCCGGAGTGCTCAACGAGGACCTGCGGGCGGCCGCGCTCCTCGCCCTGAAGATCCCGCGCGAGGTGGCGCGCGCCCACGCCGAGCGTTTCTCGTGGGAGGCGTGCTCGCGCCAGTTTCTGGAGTATCTGCAACCGATCCGGGGAACGGTATCATTACAAGGTGATGAACATCCCCAGTCTTCCTCCTGAAGTGCCGGACCAGGAAAGTCCCTACAAGAGTGTCGGAGGGGTGCGGCGCATCGCCAACGCGATGCGCTATTCGGTGCGCGGATTGATCCTCGCCTGGCGGGTCGAGAGCGCCTTTCGCCAGGAACTGACACTCGCCTTGATCCTGCTGCCGATCGCCTTCATCCTGCCGCTCAGCGCCTTCGAGCGCCTGGCCTTGATCGGCTCGACTCTTCTCGTCCTCATCATCGAGCTGCTCAACTCGAGCGTGGAGGCCGCGATCGACCGGATCTCGCTGGATCACCACCGCCTCTCGGGCCGCGCCAAGGACTTTGGCAGCGCGGCCGTGTTTCTCGCGCTCCTCTTCTGTGCCTTCTCCTGGATCCTGATCGCCGGCCCCCTTTTGGTCTACGAGATCACGCGCCGCCTATGAATCTGCTCCTGTGGCGTCATGCGGAGGCCGAAGACGGCAGCCCTGACCTTGCGCGGCCGCTCACGGTGCGCGGGCGCGCCCAGGCGACACGCATGGCAGCCTGGGTGCACAAGCACGGGCCCGACGCGCCCTGCGTGCTCGCCAGCCCTGCGATCCGTACCCGTCAGACCGCCGATGCACTGGGCCTCGATTATTCGGTCTTACCTGAAATTGCCCCCGGCGCAAGCCCGGTGACGGTGCTCGCGGCGCTCGGTCTGGATGTTCCTGGCAGCGCGCCAGGACACCGGCCAGGCAAGGCGCCGGCACCTGGCGAGGAGACGCTGCTCGTGGTCGGCCACCAGCCCTGGATCGGCGAGACCGCAGCCCTGCTCCTGACCGGCCGGCGCCATCCGTTCGCCGTGCGCAAGGCGGCCGTGTGGTGGCTCGTGCGACGCACGCGAGGGGCCGACTCCGAATGGACGTTACGTTCCGTGGCGGACGCCGATCTGGTCTAGGGAACTTGATCTGGGTCATGTCATCAAATGTTCATATTTGCGTAACGTGGGTGTCGCCTGCTGTTCATAAAATCGACCCCGAGTCCCCGTTTAGGAGAAGTCATGTATTTTGAACCACGCGATCACCTGGTTCCGGCACTGGATGCGCGACCGCTGCGCATGCCGCTGGCAGCCTCGTCCCCGCAGTTTTCGGTTCACATCACGCGCCATCCAGACGAAATCCGCGAGGCCCAGGCGCTCCGTTTTGCCGTGTTCTCCGAGGAGTTGGGCGCGCGTCTTGCGGGCTGCGAGCGCAAACTGGACGAGGACATCTATGACGCGTTTTGCGACCACCTCGTGGTGCGCGAAAATGCAACCCTCAAAGTGGTCGGCACCTACCGCATCCTGCCACCCCACGCCGCCCGGCGGCTTGGCTACTACTCGGACACCGAGTTCTTCACCACGCGCCTTGACCATCTGAAACCGAATCTGTGCGAGTTCGGGCGCTCCTGCGTGCACCCGGACTTTCGGACCGGACCGGTCATCATGCAGTTGTGGGCGGGACTTGCGCAATACATGGTCAGCCACGGTTATGAGCACGTCATCGGCTGCGCAAGCATCAGCATGCGTGATGGCGGCCACCAGGCCGCAAGCCTCTTTAACCGCTTGAAGAGCAATCACCTGGCCGGTGCCGAGTACCAGGTCTTTCCGCATAACCCTTTGCCGCTCGACAAGCTGCATGGCACGCTCGAGGTCGAAGCTCCGCCGCTCGTCAAGGGTTACCTGCGGGTGGGTGCGAAGATCTGCGGCGATCCGGCCTGGGATCCGGACTTCAACTCCGCCGACTTTTTCATGCTGCTCTCGCTCGCGCGCATGAATCCCCGCTATGCGCGGCATTTCGGCATCCCGCTGGATGCGGGCGCACGCGCGTGAGACCGTTGTGGCAGCGCATCACGCGAGGATGGGATGGCCGTGGCGAGCGGGCTGCGCGGGCCCTGCGGGCCATGCCGACAGCACGGGCAACGCTGCCGCGCGCACGCCCGATCAATCCGTTTAAGGTCCTAGACGAGTTCGACCGTAAGCCCGATCTTGCCCCATTCTAGGCACTCCTGGCGCAGACTGAATTCGGTGAGCGGATTGGCGGCAAGCCAGTTGGCATCGGCGTGCAACGCGTAGCCCTTGGCGGTCACCTCGAGACTGAGGTCGGGCACCTCCATCTCGGCGCGGCGCCGATAGAGCAGCACGGCAAGTCTTAGGCACAGCACGGCCAGCCAGTCGTTTTGGCCCGTCAGCTTGCCTGACAATTTGGTCAACTTGCCGGTGTGGCCTAGCACCAGCGCGGCCATCTTCATCTGATCCATCTTCGAGAATCCAGGCATGTCGGCGTTCGAGAGGATGTAGGCCGAATGCTTGTGGTAGGCCGAGTGCGAGATCGACAGTCCGATCTCGTGCAGGGGCGCGGCCCAGGAGACCACCCTGACGATCGCCTCGCGCTCCTCCTCGCTGCCCGAGGCAGCCTCGCGCAACAGTGCCACCGCCAGCTGCGTGACGCGCTTGGCCTGCGGCCGGTCGACGCCGTAGCGCTGGGTGAACTGCTCGATGGTGACATCGCGCATGTCCTGACGCTGACTGCGTCCGAGAAGGTCGTAGAGGACGCCCTGGCGCAGCGCACCTTCGGCGACCTCCATGCGCTCAAGACCGAGCACACTGAAGACCGCCGCCATGATGGCAAATCCCCCGGGGATGACCGGGATCCGGTCGGCCTTCAAGGCCTCGAGGCGCACGCGACCCGCGTTACCCGCACGCAACAGCACGTCGCGCAGCTTCTCGAGGCCCTCGCGGGTGATGCCATGCGCCGAGTAGCCGTTCTCGAGGAGGATTTCTCCGAGGGCCTTGGCGGTTCCTGAGGAGCCGACCGCGAGCGACCAGCCGGTCGCGATGTAGTCGCGCGCGATCACCTCGACCTCCTTCTGCGCGGCCAGCTCCGCCTGCTTGAGCGTGTAGCGGTCGATCTCGCCGCCTGGAAAAAACTGCAGGCTGTAGGTCACGCACCCCATGAAGAGCGACTCCATGAGCTTAGGTTCGTGGCCCTGACCGATGATGAATTCCGTCGATCCCCCGCCGATGTCAACCACCAGCATCTGTCCGGGCTGGGGCGGGAAGGTGTGCGAGACCCCGCTGTAGATGAGCCTCGCCTCTTCGCGCCCGGCGATCACCTCGATCGGAAAGCCCAGTGCCGCCTCGGCGGTGCGCAGGAAGTCTCCGGCGTTCTTGGCCACGCGCAGCGTGTTGGTCGCGACCGCCCGCACCTGATCGGGTGCAAACGAGCGCAGGCGCTCACCGAAGCGCTGCAGGACCGCGAGCGCCCGCTGCTGGGACGCCGCGTCCAGGCGCTTCTCCTTGTTGAGACCTGAGGCGAGCCGAACTGTCTCCTTCAGGCTGTCGAGCGGGTACACTTGAGAGCCGCCCGGTGTATCGACCACGCGGCCGATCAGAAGGCGAAAGCTGTTCGAACCGAGATCGACCGCAGCGAGCAATCGGGTAGCAGGCATGATGTAATAGTAGTGGGAGCTTAAGCATCGCATATTACAGAACCATGAACGCGGTGCAGCAAAGCATTGAAATTTAAGCAGCTTCGTTGAATTTCATCAGACTGAAACATTTCTGAAACGGTTGACGTTGCGTGTCGACACCCGATAAGAACAGCGCGGAAAAGCGCTATCTGAACCGTGAACTGGGCGTGCTCGCCTTCAATGAACGGGTCTTCGCCCAGGCCGAGGACGGCAGCATGCCGCTGCTCGAGCGTCTGCGCTTTCTGTGCATTGCGAGCAGCAATCTCGACGAGTTCTTCGAGATCCGTATCGCCGGGATGAAGGAACAGATCCTGCAGAATCCGGGCTGGCGCGACGTCGACGGCCTGACCGTCGCCGAAACCTACCAGATGGTGTCCGACCGGGCCCGCCAGCTCGTCGCACGCCAGTATCAGCTGTTAAGCGACACGCTCCTGCCGGCACTCGAGGCCGAAGGCATCTACCTGCACCTGGCCCGGGGCTGGAACGAGGCGATCACGGACTGGGCGAAGGCGTACTTTGAGAGCGAGATCCTGCCGGTGCTCACCCCCATCGGCCTGGATCCGGCCCACCCGTTTCCGCGCGTGCTCAACAAGAGCCTGAATTTTGCGGTCGAGCTCGGTGGGCGCGACGCCTTCGGACGCAATTCGGGGGTCGCGATCGTCCAGGCCCCGCGCGCACTGCCGCGCTTGATCCGGGTCCCCGAAGGACTCTCGGACTATCCCTACAGCTTCGTGATGCTGACCTCCATCGTGCAGGCGCACGTTGCCGACCTGTTCGATGGCATGGAGCTACTCGGCTGCCATCAGTTCCGGGTCACGCGCAACAGCGACCTGTTCGTCGACGACGAGGAAATCACCAACCTGCGTGAAGCCCTGCAAGGTGAACTGCCGCAGCGCCATTTCGGTGACGCGGTGCGCCTGGAGATCTCCTCCACGTGCTCGGAGGCCATCGCCAAGCTGCTCATGCACGAGTTCGCGCTCGAGCCCCGTGATGTGTACCGCGTCTCGGGGCCGGTGAACCTGGTGCGGCTCATGCAGCTGCCTGAGCAGGTCGAGCGCGCCGACCTCAAGTTTCCGCCTTTCACCCCGGGCTTGCCGATCGAGTTGCAAAAGGCGAAGCTCAAGAACAACGACCTCTTCAAGGTCATCGCCAAGCAGGACGTGCTGCTGCACCATCCCTATCAGTCCTTCAATCCCGTGCTCGATTTCCTGCGGGCCGCCGCGGCTGATCCGGCGGTGGTCGCCATCAAGCAGACCATCTACCGTACCGGCACCGACTCGGCCCTGATGGAGGCACTGCTGACCGCCGCGCGCCTGGGGAAGGAGGTGACGGTCGTGGTCGAACTCATGGCGCGCTTCGATGAGGAGATCAACATCAACTGGGCCGCGCGCCTGGAGGAGATCGGGGCGCACGTCGTCTACGGCGTGGTCGGGCACAAGACCCACGCCAAGATGGCACTGGTCGTGCGGCGCGAGCCGACGCGCCAGGGCGAGCACAAGCTCAAGCGCTACGCACATCTGGGAACCGGCAACTACCATCCCCGCACCGCACGGCTCTACACCGACTTTGGCCTCTTCACCTCCGATGCGGATCTGTGCAGCGACGTCCACGAGGTGTTCCAGCAACTGACTGGCCTCGGCAGTGCGCGGCGCTTGAAGTCCCTCTGGCAGTCGCCCTTCAACCTGCACGGCAACATGGTGGCCGCGATCCGGCACGAGGCCAAACAGGCGCGTGCCGGCAAGCCTGCGCGCATCATCGCGAAGATGAACGCACTGCTTGAGCCGGAGGTGATCGGCGAGCTCTATCTGGCGAGCGACGCAGGGGTGCGCATCGACCTGATCGTCAGGGGCGTCTGCGCGCTGCGCCCTGGAGTGCGCGGACTGTCGGAGAACATCACCGTGCGCTCGATCGTCGGCCGCTTTCTTGAACACAGCCGCATCTTCTACTTCCACAATGACGGCGCGAAGGACGTCTACCTGTCCTCGGCCGACTGGATGGACCGCAATTTCTTTCGCCGCGTCGAGTTGTGCTTTCCGGTACGCAATGCCAAGCTGAAAAAGCGCGTCATCCAGGAGGGTCTCCTGAACCACCTGCGCGACAACGTGCTTGCCTGGGAGATGGACGCCGACGGACGCTACCGGCGGCGCCCGACGCGAGGCGCGCGCTTCGATGGCCAAAGCGAACTGCTGGAGACCCTGGCAGGCTCCCACTAGCGGGCACCCGCCAGCAGGAACGCGCAAGAGGGGTCCGCTGCGCCCCGGCAGCGGCATCAAATCCTCCGTTCTGACTCCTCCGTTCTGACTCCTCCTTTCTGACGCGCGCGAAAGCTTCCCGCCACCCGCAAGCGCTCCAGCCTGGCAGGGTGTTGGCATCCGATCCAGGCATAGGAAGGCGGGCCGGGCGCGCGCCCCGGGGAGTGGCGATCGGACCCACGCCGCCGCGACCGGCCGCAGGCGGGCCGGACCGGACCAGTGCACCAATCGCGACCAGAGCACAGCGCAGGGGCACGCGCGCCCCATCGCGGACGCATCGGGCCGGCGTATGTACCCTGGCGCACCGACAGGTGCGCTTCATAAGCCTCTGTTTTTTTGGAAGATCATTCCGATCGGACGCCCGCCGGGCTCTGGCATGGCTATTGCATTCCATGTTGCGCACCGTCTGGTATACCAGTTTCGTCCGTCCCACTACACGATCAAGGAGCCCCCCGAATGAGTTCATCGCAGAACAGTGTGTCCCGTCGTAAGGTGCTCGGCCATCTCGCCATGGGCGCGGCCGCGAGCGCCCTGGGCCCCCTGTCCCTGACCCGTGCGCTTGCCGCGGGCAACCTGACGGTTGGCGTCATTTATGTCGGACCGCGCGACGACTACGGCTACAACCAGGCGCAGGCCCAGGCGGCAGCCCAGATCAAGAAGCTGCCGGGCGTGACGGTGGTCGAACAGGAGAAGGTCCCTGAGACCACGGACGTGGAGAACACCATGTCCTCAATGGTCGAGCAGGACGGCGCCGGACTCATCTTTGCCACCTCGTTCGGCTATTTCGACCCGTTCATGCTGCGCATGGCCGCCAAATACCCCAAAGTCCGCTTCGCCCACTGCGGGGGCATGTGGACCGAGGGTAAGCATCCCAAGAACGCGGGCAGCTACTTCGGCTACATCGACGAGTGCCAGTACCTGAATGGCGTCGTCGCAGGCCATGCCAGCAAGACCAAGAAGCTCGGCTTCATCGCCGCCAAGCCGATTCCGCAAGTGCTGCGCAACATCAACGCCTTCACCCTGGGCGCGCAAAGCGTCGACCCGAAGATCACCACCCAACTCATCGTCACGGGCGACTGGTCACTGCCGGTCAAGGAGGCCGAGTCGGCCAACAGCCTGATCGATCAGGGCGTCGATGTCATCACCTGCCACGTCGACAGCCCCAAGGTGATCGTCGAGACCGCGGAGCGCCGCGGCATCTTCGTGTGCGGCTACCATGCCAATCAGGCGGCGCTCGCCCCCAAGGGCTACCTCACCGGCGCCGAATGGAACTGGCTCACGCCCTACACGGTCCATGTCCAGGCTGCCCAGGCGGGCGCACCGATGAATAACTTCCTGCGCGGTGGGCTGAAGGAGGGCTTCGTCAAGATGTCCCCCTACGGACCCGGTGCCAGTCCCGCGGCCCGCGCCAAGGCCGACGCCATCAAGGCCTCAATGACCAAAGGCGAGTTCGTGATCTTCAAGGGCCCCCTCGTCGACAATGCCGGCAAGACCGTCATCGCCTCCGGCACCAGCTACCAGCAGACCGACCCGGTGCTTGAGAAGATGGACTATCTGGTCGCAGGCGTGCAGGGCAAGATCTAGCACTGCGATGCAGCGGCCCGGCGCAGCCCAGTTCGGTTCGGCCCTCGAGGCGGTCGGCGTGCCGCTTTTGGCGCTCGCCGCCGCAGCGCTCCTCTTTGGCGCCTTCGTGTGGTTTCTGGGCAAGGACCCGCTCGAGGTCTACGCCCTCATCTATCGCGGCGGCTTTGCCAGCGGCTTTTCGTGGCAGAACACGCTCGCGCGCGCGGCGCCCCTCATCCTGACAGCGCTGTGCGTGGCACTGCCCGCCCAGGTCGGGCTCATGATCATCGGCGGCGAGGGCGCGCTCGTCCTGGGGGGGCTCGCCGCAGCGGTGGTTGGCCATCAGCTCGACGGCGCGCCGGTGGTCGTCGTCAAGCTTGGCATGCTCGGTGCAGGCATGGCCCTCGGGGCCCTCTGGATCATGGCGGCCGGCGCGTTGCGCCACTACCGGGGCGTCAACGAGACCATCTCCAGCCTGCTGCTCGCCTACATCGCGATCGCGGTCTTCAACCAGCTGGTCGAAGGACCGCTGCGCGATCCGGCGAGTCTGAACAAGCCCTCGACGTTTCCCATCGGCGAGGCGAACCGGCTTGGCAACCTGCCGGGGCTCACCGTCCACTGGGGCCTGGGGCTTGGCATCATCGCCTGCCTCATTGCCTATGTCCTGGTGTACCGCACCACGATCGGCTTTGCGCTGCGCGTCTCGGGTGGCAACCTGCGCGCGGGGCTCCTCGCGGGCCTGCCCACCGGCAGGCTGGTCCTCCTCGCCTCGGCGCTGGGCGGCCTCGCGGCGGGCCTGGCCGGGGCCATCGAGGTCGCGGCCGTGCATGGCGCTGCCAACTCGTCGCTCATCGCCGGTTACGGGTACGCCGGCATCCTGGTCGCCTTCATCGCCCGCCAGAATCCGCTTGCGATCGTGCCGGTGGCGATCCTGCTGGGCGGCATCTCCGCGAGTGGCGGCATGCTGCAGCGCCGGCTCGACATGCCGGACGCGGCAGTGCTGGTCCTGGAGGGCATCGCCTTCGTGCTGATTCTCGCCTGCGAAACCCTCTACGGGCGCATCGACTGGGCCGCCCGCGCGCGCGCTCTCGGGGCCGCGAAGAGCGCCCCGCTCGGCACCCAGGCGGCCTCATGAGCGGCATCGGCTGGTGGGGCGTGCCGCTCGCGATCTTCTCGGGCGCAATCAGGGTGAGCACGCCGTTCCTGTTCGTGAGTCTTGGTGAGTGCATCACCGAGCGCAGCGGGCGCATCAACCTCGGTCTGGAGGGAATCCTCGTCATGGGGGCGATGACCGGCTATGCCGTCTCGTATGCCAGCAGCAACCCCTGGTTGGGCGTGCTCGCCGCCGGCGTGGTCGGTCTCGCGTTCGGGCTGCTGCATGGGGTGCTGTGCAGCCTGCCGCGCGTCAACGACATCGCGGTCGGCATCGCCTTGATGCTCTTTGGCACGGGCCTTGCGTTCTACCTCGGCAAACCCTTCATCCAGCCGCAGGCCCCGCTGCTACCGGGTCTGCCGATCGGTGACTGGAGCGATTCCTCACAACTGCGTGCGGCTCTCGTGATCAATCCCCTCTTTCTCATCGGCATCGTCCTCACCATCCTGCTCGCCCTCGCCTTTCGCGCGACGCGCATCGGCCTCATCGTGCGGATCGTGGGCGACAGCGCCGAGGCGGCCCGGGCCATGGGGTACAGCGTCAATCTGGTGCGCATCCTGTGCACCGGGGTGGGCGGCTTTTGCGCGGGCGTGGGCGGCTCGTTCCTGTCGCTCTACTATCCGGGCAGCTGGAGCGAGGGACTCTCGAGCGGCCAGGGCTTAATCGCGGTCGCACTCGTCATCTTCGCGCGCTGGAACCCGGTGAACTGCTTCTGGGCCGCACTCCTGTTCGGAGGCGCGGGCGCCCTAGGCCCCGCGCTCCAGTCGGTCGGCATCACGAGCGGCTATTACCTCTTCAACGCGACGCCCTACGTGTTGACGCTCGCCATCATGATCGCCACCTCCTCGAGGTCGCGCGCGCTGGCCGGAGCCCCCGGCGAACTTTCCATCCAAAAGTAATGTTCGTACACGCCGATCCCTATCCCTGGCCGTTCGACGGCGATCTTCGCCCGGCGAACACCGCGCTGGTCATCATCGACATGCAGACCGACTTCTGTGGGCCGGGCGGCTATGTCGACAAGATGGGTTACGACCTGGCCTTGACGCGGGCTCCGATCGAGCCCTTGAAGGCCCTGCTTGCGACCATGCGAGGGGCCGGCTACCCGGTGATCCATACGCGCGAGGGACACCGGCCCGACCTCTCGGATCTCCCGGCCAACAAGCGCTGGCGCTCGCGCCAGATTGGCGCTGGCATCGGCGACGCGGGCCCCTGTGGCAAGATCCTCGTGCGCGGCGAGCCGGGCTGGGAGATCATCGAGGAACTGGCGCCGCTACCCGGTGAGATCGTGATCGACAAGCCGGGCAAGGGCTCCTTCTATGCCACCGACCTGGAGCTTGTGCTGCGCACGCGCGCGATCCGCAATCTGGTGTTGGGTGGCATCACGACCGATGTGTGCGTGCATACGACCATGCGCGACGCCAACGACCGCGGTTTCGAATGCCTGCTCCTGTCCGACTGCACCGGAGCGACCGATGCCGGCAACCACGCGGCGGCACTGCACATGATCAAGATGCAAGGCGGCGTGTTCGGCGCGGTGGCCGCGAGCACCGATCTGACGCGGGCACTCTAGGCGCCGCCATGTCCGAGCCCGCGGATCTCCCCGGCGCGACCCCGAACGTGACTGCTCATGCGGGGCCGCCCCCGCTCAGGGCCGCGTCCGTGGAGGTCCTGAACCTGACCAAGCGCTTTGGCGCGTTCACGGCGCTAGACGATGTCTCGATGCGGGTCGCGGCCGGCACCTTTCACGCCCTCCTCGGCGAGAATGGCGCCGGCAAGAGCACGCTCGTGAAATGCCTGGTCGGTTATTCGCGTGCCGACAGCGGCCAGGTGATGGTCGATGGGCGCGAAGCGGCGATCGACACGCCCCAGGCCGCCCATGCACTGGGCATCGGCATGGTCTACCAGCACTTCACGCTCGTGCCGAGCATGACCGCAACCGAGAATCTCGTGATGTCGCGCGCCGCGGTCCCGGGGATCATCCCGTGGCGGCGCGAACGCGAAGCGATCGCCGAGTTCATGCGCGGGGTGCCGCTCAAGGTGCCGCTTGAGCAGCCCGTCGCGCGCCTTGCCGCCGGCGAGAAACAAAAGCTCGAGATCCTAAAGCAGCTCTACCTGAAGCGGCGCTTCATGATCCTCGATGAGCCGACCTCGGTGCTGACGCTCGCCGAGGCCGACGAGGTGCTGGGCATGCTCCGGGACATGACCCGTGCGGGCACCTTGTCGGTGCTCATGATCACCCACAAGTTCCGCGAGGTGCTGGGCTATGCCGACGCGGTCACGGTGCTGCGGCGCGGGCGTCTTGCGGGCGGCGCACCGATCGCCGAGCTCGACGCGCAGCGCATGGCCGAGATGATGGTCGGATCGCGCCAGATCCCCAAGTCAACCGCGCAGAAGACCCCAACCGCGCCGCATGCGAGCCCCGAACTCGTGGTCCGCGACCTGGTGGTCGAGGACGACGCCGGCCTGCCGGTCGTCGACGGGGTCAGCCTCGCTGTCGCCCCGGGAGAGATCCTGGGCATCGCCGGCGTCTCGGGCAACGGTCAGCGCCAGCTGGTCGAGGCGCTGATCGGCCAGCGCGCGCCGCGCTCGGGCGCCATCGAGGTCGCCGGCCGCGCCTACGCCGCGCGCCGCGACGAGATGCGCGCGCGGGCCGTCTTCAGCCTTCCCGAGGAGCCCCTGAAGAACGCGTGCGTCGCGCGGATGAGCGTCGCGGACAACATGGCGCTGCGCAATTTTGACCAGGCACCGCTCGCCCGTGGCTTCTGGCTCGACCGACGCGCAGCCCGGCTCCAGGCGGAGCAATGGATCAGCGCCTTCAAGGTCAAGACCCAGGGGCCACGCGCGGCCATCGGCACGCTCTCGGGGGGCAACGTGCAGCGCGCGGTGCTCGCGCGCGAGCTCTCGGCGCCGGTGTCGCTGCTCATCGTCGCGAACCCGGTCTTCGGCCTCGACTTCGCAGCCGTCGGCGAAATCCACGACCGGATCACGGCGGCGCGTAACGGCGGCGCGGCCGTGCTGCTGGTCTCGGAGGATCTGGACGAACTGCTTGAACTGGCCGATCGCATCGCCGTCATGTCCGAAGGCCGGCTGGTGTACGAGACCGACGTCAAGAACGCCGACCTGCAGAGCATCGGCCGGCACATGGCCGGGCATGCCGAGGGTGCAGCGAGCACCCACCACAACGAGGACCTTGCCCATGACGCTCCATAGCGTGGCTGCCCTGCCCTTTCCCTACAGCTTTGAACCCGAGCACACCGCACTCATCATCATCGACATGCAGCGCGACTTCGTCGAGCCAGGCGGGTTTGGCGCATCCCTTGGCAACGATGTCGGCCGCCTCACTGCGATCGTGCCGACCGTGCAACGCCTGCTCGAGCTGTGCCGCAGCCATGGCATCGCGGTGATCCACACCCGCGAGGGCCACCGGGCCGATCTGGGTGACTGCCCGCCGGCCAAGCGCCTGCGCGGTGCGCCGAGCCTGCGTATCGGTGACACGGGGCCGATGGGGCGCGTCCTGATCACAGGCGAGCCTGGCAACGACATCGTCGCCGAACTCGCACCCCGACCGGGCGAACTGGTCATCGACAAGCCCGGCAAGGGAGCGTTCTACGCCACGCCGCTCGAGCAGGTCCTGCGCGCGCGCGCCGTCACGCACCTCCTGTTCGCAGGGGTCACGACCGAGGTGTGCGTGCAGACCACGATGCGCGAGGCGAACGATCGGGGCTATGAGTGCCTGCTCGTCGAGGACGCGACGGAGAGCTATTTTGCGGCCTTCAAGACGGCGACACTGGAGATGGTGCGCGCCCAGGGGGCGATCGTGGGTTGGACCGCCCCTTTGGCGGCCGTGGAGGAGGCGCTCGGCCCAGTCGTCGTCTAGATCCCGCCTGCAGCCTTCGCGAGCGCGCGCTCGGCCGAGCTCGCGCGCACGGTATAGAGCTTGTGCAGGGTGATCTTGCGCACCTCGGCCTTGCTCTGCTCGATATGCGAGCGCAGCAGCAGTTCGGCCTGGGGAGCGCGCCGCGCGAGCACCGCGCGCAGGATCTGGGCATGCTCCTCGTAGGTGACGTCGATGCGCGCGGCCTGGGTGAAGTCGAGCCGCCGGATGATGCGGATGCGCTCGGTCACCGCCCGGTGCACGCGCGCGATCTCGGGATTGCCCGCCGCCTCGACCAGGGCGATGTGGAAAGCCTCGTCGAGGTGCGCCACCGCCGTGCCATCGGCTGCATGCAGGGCCTTGGGTGCGAGCCACACGCCCTTTTGCTCGGCGATCGAAGCGGCCTCGATGAGCGTCTCGGCCCCCTCGCACAGGCGCCGGATGGCGGTCGTCTCGAGCACCATGCGCAGGTCATAGAGATGCTCAAACTGCTCAAAATCAAACGGTCGGACCGACCAGCCGCTTTTGAAATGGACTTCCAGAAAGCCCTCGCGCTGCAGCCGGCTCAGCGCCTCGCGCACGGGCGTGCGCGACATGCCGAGCTGCGCGGCAAGTTCGGCCTCGGAGAAGCGGTCGCCGGGCACCAGGTGAAAGTCGAAGATCTCGGTCTTCACGCGCTCGTAGGCCTGGTCGGCGAGCGTCGCTTGCGCCGGATCGCGGCGCTTGGCATCAGCTAAGCGCATCGTCAGTCGGCCCGCGGCAGGAAGCTGACGTGGGCCGCCACCACACGAAAACCTTCAGGAAAACGCACCCAGGTCTGGCTCTGCCGGCCGATGGTGCGCCCGCCATCGCGCGTGAACTCCATGTTGGCCGTGGCGACATCCCGGCCATAGGTGGTGATGACGGTGCGCAGGATCTCACGCTCGAGACCCGCGCCCCCCCGCGCACTGCGAAACGCGCGGATCGCCTCGTGGCCGTAGAGGTTCTCGGTGGCCCCATAGCGCAGGGTCTGTGGCGCCTCATGAAACAGCAGATCGAGCGTCGCGACGTCATTGGTCACGAGCGCCGTCTCATACTGACGGAACACGCGCTCGACTTCGAGAACCACGTCAGGCCGATTGATTTCCATGCTGAACCCTAGGTGAGCGGAGCCTGCCCGTGGGCGATGCCGAGCGCCTCGACGTGCGCCGCGGCGGCGAGGCACAGGTCCTCGCGCCAGGGCGCGGCGATGATCTGTACGCCGATCGGTAGGTGCCAGTCGAGGTCCTCGTCGTCGGGCACGACGATCGAATCGCGCCCGCGACTCGACTGCGGCCAGACCGGCACGGTGCACACCGGCAGGCCGAGCGAGGAGATCGGCTGACTGAGCACGCCCAGGCTCGCCCGCGCGGGCACGCGCCGGCCGTTGATGTCGAGCCACTCGGTGCCAAGCGGCGGCGCCGACACCGGGGTCGCCGGCGCCAGGAGCAGATCAAAGCGCTCAAAGAGCCTAAGCGCCTCCTCGAGAACCGTGCGGCGCACGCGCTGTGCATCGACGTACCAGGCCGCCGGAATCAGGGAGCCTGCAACCAGGCGATCGCGCGAGAGCGGCTCGTACTCGGCATAGCGGGCCTGCAGCTGCAGCCGGTGCATCGCGCCGGCCTCGGAGCCCGTGGTGATGAACGCTGCCGCGCGGGCCTTGGCGGCGCCGCGCAGCTCGACCCTCCCGAGGGCCCCGAGAGCGCCCGCAACCTGCTCGACCGCCGCGCGCGCGCGCGGCGAGGCCCACTGCTCGAAGTAGCCGCCGAGGATCGCCACGCGCTCTCCCTGCGGCGGCTGCTGGCCGCGCCGGATGCCGGCGAAGGTGGGCTCGATGGCCCGCTCCGCGCAGCCGGCGTCGCGGCCATCCGGCCCCTGCATGGCGTCATAGCAGAGTGCCAGGTCGCCGACCGAGCCGGCGAACGGTCCGAGGTGATCCAGGCTGTGCACGAAGGGGAAGGTGCCGGTGCGGGGCAGCCGTCCATAGGTGGGCTTAAGACCAAACACCCCGCACAGGGAGGAGGGCACGCGGATCGAGCCATTGGTGTCCGAGCCGAGCGCGATCGGCACCATCTGGGCTGCGACCGCCGCGCCGCAGCCGCCGGACGAGCCGCCGGCCGTGCGGCTCACGTCATGGGGATTGCGGGTCGCGCCGAAGTGCGTGTTCTCGGTGGTGAATCCATAGGCGTGTTCGTCCATGTTGAGCGCGCCGACCAGGACCGCGCCCGCAGCCGCCATACGCGCGACCAGCACCGCGTCCTCGGCCGCTGCCGGCCGGGTGCGGTTCACCGCCGCTCCCGCGAGGGTCACCGAACCCTTCACATCGAAGAGATTCTTGACCGCATACGGCACCCCCGCGAGCGGCGGCAGCGCCGCGCCCTTGGCGCGCAGCGCATCGATCGCCGCCGCCTCGGCTCGGGCACGCTCCGCGGTGATCTCGGTGAAGGCGTTCAGGGAGGGATCCTGGCGCGCGATGCGCGCGAGGCATTCCTCCAGCACGAGCGTCGCGCTGATCGAGCCGGCGCGGATCGCCGCACCAATCTGCTGGGCGGTGGCAAGCGTCATGGCCTGAACTGGGCCAAGGCTTCGTCTTCGAAGGCCGCCGGCACGTCGACGAATTCCTGGGCGAGCGCGGCGATGCGCCGGAATTCGGCGAGCACCGCGGCGCTCTGTGCGGGATCGAGACGGTAGCCCGCCACGCCCAGCGCCGCGTGAACGTACCCGTCGATGTTCTCGTCATTCATGCTGGGATTCCCCCTTGCCTGCGCCCACCCCGGCCTAGCGGCGTACTTCCCGCTGGAAGATCTCGAGGCTGGCCGCCTTGGTCTGTATGAAACTCGGTGCCGACAGTGTAGCGGTAGTGCGCGGTCTTGCATCGCCGTACGTCAGGATTTCGGCGACGCGTGTCGGCCGCTTGGTGAGCAGGAGGATCTGATCGGCGAGATAGACGGCCTCCTCGAGATCGTGCGAGACGAGCACCATCGTCGTCGCCGTGGCGAGAAACACCTCCTGCAGCTTCTCGCGGATGAAGAGCGTCATCTCGAAATCCAGCGCCGAGAAGGGCTCGTCTAAGAACAGCACCTCGGGATGGGGCGCCAACGCGCGCATGATCGAGGCGGTCTGCTGCTGTCCGCCGGAGAGCTCGTAGGGGTAGCGATGCAGGTCGAACTTGACGTCGAACGAGGCGACGAGTTCGTCCACCCGGGTTGCGACCTCGGCACGGGTCTTGCCCTCGAGTCTCAACGGATAGGCGATGTTGTCGATCGTGCGCAGCCACGGGAACATCGCCTCGCGGTAGTTCTGGAAGACATAGCCGATCTTGGTTTCGGCAAGCGTCTTGCCCTCGAAGAGGATCGAGCCCGAATCGATCGGAATGAGCCCGGCGATCATGTTGATGAGCGTCGACTTGCCGCAGCCATTGGGGCCGAAGACCGAGATGATCTTGCCCTTGGGCAGGTCGAGATCGAAGTTCTCGTAGAGGGGCCGCCCGGCAAAGTACTTGGTCAGTCCGCGGATCGCGATGTGCGTGCCCTGGGCGCTCGCGGAGACGGCGCCTCGCGCGCTCGCGGCGGATTCCCGGATAAGGGTGGTGTTCATGTCAGCGGCCGCTCCAGTGGACGATGCGTTTCTCGAGCACGAGAAACAGGATGTTCAGGGCGTAGCCGAGGCCCCCCGCGGCGAGGATGGAGGCGTACATGTCGCGTACGTTCAGGACCTGCTGCGAGTCGATGATGCGGTGCCCAAGACCATTCTCCGAGCCGATGAACATCTCGGCGACGATGACGATGACAAGCGCCATCGAGATGGCCCCGCGCAGGCCGACGAAGGTCGGCTGCAGGCTCTCCCAGATCAGCACATCCCGGAAGATCTGCCAGCGCGACGCGCCCATCACCTGGGCGGCCATGACGCGCTGCTTGCGCGCATTGAGCACCCCGTAGGCACTGTTGAAGAGGATCACGAGCAGGGCCGCGAAGGCGGCGATCGCGACCTTGTTGATGTCTGAGACGCCAAAGATCATGAGAAACAGCGGGATCAGCGCCGACGAGGGCGTCGAGCGGAAGAAGTCCACCAGGAATTCGACGCTCCGGTAGGCGCGTTCGTTGCTCCCGAGAAGGATGCCGAGCGGCACGCCCACCAGGGCCGCGATGCCGAACGCCTCGAGCGTGCGCAGGAGCGTGTAGCCGAAGTCGGTGAGCAGCGAGCCGTCGAGCATGCCCTGGGCGAGCGTGATGAGGGTGGCCCCAGGCAGCGGCAACAGCACGGGGCTCACGAGATGGGCGCGCACCATCGCGTCCCAGACGACAAAAAGCGCGATCGGTCCGGCGAGCGGCACGAGCGCCGGCCAGCCGCCGCGCAGCCAGGCGCCCCGCGTGCGCGCGGGCTCCCGGGAGGTGGCCGCGGATGGGCCCGCGGCCTGGCCAAGATCAGTCGATGAGGTTTCCATGGTCACTCCTTGTAGAGCATGGGCTCGACCAGCACGCGCGACTTGAAGACGCCCTTGTCGGCGAACAGGTCGAAGAATTTCTGGAAGTTGTCGATGTCGTACTTCGTGAAATCACGCGAGAGCTTGTAGGCGGCAAGCGGCACCTCCTGGGTCAGGGCACCGTCGATGGCGGTGTAGCCCTTCAGGTACTGGCGCGCCGTGCCCGGATCCTTTTGCACGAGTTCAATGCCGCGCGCGTAGGCGGCGATGAAGCGCTTGGCCTCGGCCGGATGGTCCTTGATGAAAGTCGAAGTGAGCGAGGCGGACCCGCCAAACCAGGGGGCGTTCGGATCCCCGAGTATGTAATGGGCGATGACGCCGGCCTCGAGCACACGCGTCGAGCCCGAAAGACGCCCGACCGTTCCGGTTGGCTCCAGGGTGTAGACGGCCTCGATCTGTCCTGAGGCCAGCGCCCCGACGTGGGCTGCGATGGGCAACTCGACCACGCTCGCGCCTGTCGCGCCCGCGCGCTCGAGCACGGTCTTGGCGAGCGTGACGTTCTGGATGCCAGGCCCCGAGCCGACCCGCTTGCCTTTGAGCTCCGCGATCGACTTGTAGGGGCTCGCGGTCGCGACCAGGAATTCGTCCAGGACGTCGTGCACATTGCTCGGGTTCGAGGCGAAGATCTTCAAAAGCCCCGGCGAGGCGAGTTCGCCGATGGCCAGATTCGCCGAGCCCGTGCCGTTGGCGCTGCCGTCGCAGCGCCCGGCCAGCATCGCCTCCATGACCTGCTGGGCGCCAGCGAACTTCACGCCCTCGACATCCAGGCCCGCCTCCTTGAAATATCCCTTCTCGAGCGCGGCGTAAAACGGCAGCCCGGCTGCGATCGGCCAGTAGCCGATGCGCACCTTGATGGCATCGGCTGCGCGTGCACCGGCAAGCGGTGCCAGCCCGGCGAGTGCGCCGGCCCCGGCCAGTCCAAGGAAGCGACGCCGGCTGCCCAGCGTGGCCCGGTTCTTCTGTGAGTCGATTCGATCCATCGTCGCGCCTGCCTTGGTCGGGATAAGAGTTGAAAGGTGCCCTGGGCTGTCAGGCCCCGGAGTGCTTCAGATAGGCGCGCCAGCCGCCGAAATGCGAGATGTCGAGGGCGTTCTGGACCGCGGCGGCCTCGCACAGAAAGCCCTGCACGCGGCGGCCATCGGCGAGCTCGATCATGCCCACGCCAAGTGGCGCGGGTATCTCGGCGACGAAGGCGCCGTAGTGCACGATCGGCATCTCCCAGACCTCGGCCTCGATCGCCAGCCCGGCCTTGGCCGTCCCGCCGGCGCGCACCAGTCCCGGCTTGGGCGGGCGCGTGCCCTGCAGCGCGTAGAGCCGGTAGAGCGGCGCCGTTTGCACCTTGGAGACGAGGCGGGCACCGCGCGAACGCAAGAGGCCATTCAACGGCAAGCCATCGAGGTGGGCGCCGACGACCGCCACCTGCACGGTGGTGGCGGGCGGTCTTACCAGCGGGGCGGCCGGCTCGCGCTCTTCCTTGACGACACCGCCCGCAAGGCCGCTTTGCTCATGCACGCGTTGGGCCAGATCCAGGAGCCGCCACTCGCTTCCGGAAGGACCCACCAGGGTGATGCCAAAGGGCAGCCCGTCAGGCCGCATCGACACCGGCACGGCGACGGCCGCAAGATCGAGAAGGTTGACGAAATTCGTGTAGAGCCCGAGCCGGCGGTTGATCTCGAAGGGCTCGGCCAAAACGGCGGCGATGGTCGGATGGCTGGGCGCAGTCGGCACGACCAGCACGTCATGGTTGCGCCACTCACCGGCGAGCCACTGGCGCACCTCGCCCAGCCGCACCATCGCCTCGAACACGTCCGCCGCACTATGGTGCCTGCCGCGCTCGATTATGGCGCGCACCACCGGGTGGATCGAGTCCGCCTGGCGGTCGAAGAAGCCGCGGATCGCCGCATAGCGCTCGGCGATCCAGGCTTGGCCGTAGAGGGCCTCGGAGATGCGGGCAAGCGGCTCGAAGTCGATGGTGCCCGCCACGCCCCCGAGGGCGGAGAGCGCCTTCTGGGCCGCGCCGAACGCCTCGGCCGCCAGCGCATCGTCCATGAAGTCAAGGCCGGCTGCAGCCGGCACCGCGAAGCGAAAGCGCTCGGGCATGAAGTCTGCGTCGGGTGGGGCTGCCCGGGCGAACGGGTCGCCCGTGTCGTGGGCGCTTGCCGCACGCAGCACCGTGGCGGCAAGACCGACGTCGCGGGTGAAGATCGACACGCAGTCCAGGTGCTGACAGGCCGGGTAGACACCGCGCGCGCTCAGCACACCGCGCGAGGGCTTGACGCCGACGAGGTTGTTGAACCCGGCGGGAATGCGGCCGGAACCCGCGGTGTCAGTGCCGAGCGAAAAATCGACGAGGCCCAGCGCGACGGCGAGTGCCGAGCCCGAACTCGAGCCGCCGCAGATGTAGTCCGGGTGAAAGGCGTTGGGAACAATGCCATAGGGTGAGCGCGTGCCCACCAGGCCGCAGGCGAACTGGTCGAGATTGGTCTTGCCGACCGCGAGCGCACCGGCTGCGACCAGGCTCTCGACGACCGTGGCCGAGCGCGTCGGCCGGTAGGTGAAATCGGGGCAGGCGAGTGTCGTCGGAAACCCGGCCACGTCGATGTTGTCCTTGACCGCCATGAGCCGCCCGGCGAGCGGCCCGGACTGCTCGCCCCCTGAGGCCAGAAGGTGCTCGGGTCCGCGGGTGATCCACACCGATGCCGGGGCTGCGTCCGCCGCCGCATGAAACTGGCGCAGCCGATCCTGGACATCAAGGCTTAGAGGCATGGGGCGGGGTCCACTGGTATACCACATGGGACACAAGCAGAGTTCGTGCCAGTCGCAACCCAGGGCGGCCCTCCCAGCTACCCCCGGCCCATGCGGGGGCCAGCCACCCGGGCCCGGCAGGGCCTACGGCGTGCGCGCGCTCGCCCCACCCGCCTCCTCGGCTGGACACAATGCGCGGGCCGTCTGCACCAGTTCTGCCTCGTGCGCCGACTGCCAGGGCGCAGCCGGCCGCGGCTCGTAGGCGCCGCGCGCACGAAAGCAGACCATGCGCTCGCTCGCGCGGACCAGTGAGCGGGCTTCGTCATCCCGCCCGGCGCGCACGAGTGCTGCGGCCAAGTCGAGGGGCTGTCGGTAGCGCGGCGGGGTGTCCTGCGCCGTGGCAGGGGGCGCGGACGGGGTTGCGGACGAGGGTGCCGGCCGCCTGGCTGCGAGCCGCGTGGCGCGCAGCATCGCTTCGAGCCCTTCGGGAATGCGCCCGGCGTAAAGGAGTGCCCAGGCATAGTCGAGTCGGAGCCTTGCATCACCGCTTTCTGGCCCGAGCGAGAGGGGGGGCGCCGCGAGCGCGGCCAGGGCGCGATCCGGCCAGCCATGTGCAAGCTCGAACCAGGCGCGCGCCCGCACCACCTCGCGCAGGGCACACTCGCAGCTGTCGACGCCGATGCTCGCCTCGCGCAGGCGATCCAGAAGGGCTGCGGCCCGGGTCGTCTCGCCCGCCTCATCGATCGCCTCGACATAGCGCAGTTCGGCCTCGAAGGTGCCAGGCAACGCACCCGGCGCGCGCGCGCGCGTGGCATCTATGGCCGCACGCAGCGCCTCGGCACGCGCGGGCGCTGCAGCCGCGCGGTGGCGCGCGTAGCTGTCGGCGAGGTACTCCCGGGCGAGAGCGGGCTGGGTGAACCCGGTACCCTCCGTCGGCCGGGCGAGCGCTGCGAGGTAGAGCGCGTCGCGCTCACCGGGCGCCCCTGTGCGGGCGCGGACGACCAAGAGCTCGACCTGGCGCGGGTTCTTCGGATCCAGGCGCTTAGCGAGACTCTCAAGTTCGGCCAACGCTTGAGCGCTCGGCTCTTCCTCGCTGTCATCGAGGTCGGCCAGCACCCGGTCAAAATCACGCTCGGCCGGAGCGCGCGCATCGGCTCGGGCCTCGCTGCCCGCACCGGGCATCCAGAAGACGCGCGTCGACCAGACGCTACCCCACCAGAGCGCCACAATCACGAGGAGGATGACAAGACTCTCCCAGAGCCGCGGCAGGTGGATCTGGCGCTGGGTGAGCACGGCGCGGATCAGTCCGTACTGCCGGTTGAAGGGCTCGACCCGGGCACGGCGCGCGGCCGCGAAGAGATTGCGCAACTGGCCGCTCTCGTCAAGACCCTCCTGCCAGGCATTCTGCAGGCGGGCGAGGCGCACCTGCGTCATGAAACCCACTGCGAGCGCCGCGGCAATCACCCAGGCGGCAATGCTGCCGGTCCAGGCGGCGATTGCAGCCAGGACCACGATGCTCACCACGACGAACACGAGCCGGGCGCGGGGCCAGCGCGCAAGGAGCGCGATCTCGACGAGGCGTCCGCCATCGAGCGGCGTGATCGGCAGGAGGTTGAAGAGATTGATGCCCAGCGCGAGCACGGCGATCTGCACCGCGTCGCTGCGGACCACGCTGGCGCGCGGCTCGACCATGCCGACCAGGAAGGCGAGCGCGGCGATGAGACCTGGCACCGGCCCGGCAAAGAGGATCACCGCCTGCTTCCAGGCGGCCACAGCGCGCGGCGTGCCCGTGACGATGGCCCCGAGAAACGGCACGAAGAACATGCTCATGTCGCGATAGCCGAACACGCGCATCGCAAGCGCATGCCCGGACTCGTGCACGAGCAGGATCGCGACGATCGCCCCTGCCTGCAGCCAGCTAAAGGCGATGCCCCAGGCGATGAGGGAGACGAAGAGGGACAGCGCGAGGAGCCATCCCTTCAGGTCGGCACGCGCGGCCTGGCCGGCGCGCGCGACCTCGGACTCCAGGTAGCAGTGGACGCGAAAGCCATCGACGAGTTCGGGATCCTGGGTCAGCCTGGAGACGTAGGGTTGTCCGAGGCGCCGCGCGGCGGCTCGCCAGGCGCGCAGCAGGCGCCATGCGGCAGGCAGCGTGAAGTGCTCGACACCGTCGATCTGCGCCGTCAATCCCGCCCGCCCAAGCGCCGGGACGTAGTCCTCGTAATAGTCGACCAGACGGGCGATGAGCTCGAGGACGCTCTCCGCTGCTGCCGGCCGCTCCGCCTGCTCCGCGAGCCCGGCAATCCGAGCGCGGTGCGCCTGCCAGTGCGCGCCAAGGTTCCCGGCATAGGGGTCGTCCGAACTGATCCCTGGCGTGTCCACGAGTTTCATCCAGCCGACCCGGTTGGTCGTCAGGTACACGGTCCCTTGTGCGGCGAGCGTGGCGAAGCTGACCGGATAACCGGTCTGAAGCGTCGCCCGGAACGACAGGACGGCGAGGGCAGGCTCGCTCTCGTGAAGCAGGAAGACCAGCGGGAACCGGCCGCGTCCGTGCTCGGCGAGCCGCTGGCTGTGAACCACAAAGCCAAGCCCCTCTACCTCGTCCAAGGCGGCCTTCTGATCGGCACTCATGATCTGCCCCGCATCGGCCGGCAGGAGGCGCGCGGGCCAAAGCGGCGCGCGCATCAACGCGAAGATGAAGCGCGCCGTCGCGAGTGCCGGCCGCAGGAGCCAGAAGGCGAGGAGCGCCACCGCGAGTTTGATGGCCGTTTGCGTCAAGTGAGGATTCATGAGGTCCAGAAGAAGAAGGGCGGCCCACGCGTACACCGCGCAAGGCGTGAGTGTAGCGAGCCGCGGAGGATGCGGCTGTCGATCCGGCATTCCGGTCGCGGAAGCCACGCGCCGGCATCGGCGCTCATCCGAGCCCAGCACACGATCGTGGGAAGCCGCGCGGCAGGCCGGAACGCTGCGGGCTGCCGGGCCGCACGCCGGCGTTTTGCCTAGCCGCGGGCCCCCTTCGGGTTGGGGAGAACGCGGTATTCGCTTTTCACGAGCCCGCTCGGATACGCCTGGGTTGCCACATGCTCGAGCAGAAGGTCTCCATCCAGGGATCCGAAGAGGGGAATACCGCGTCCGATCAGGACCGGCACGCGCGTGACGGTGAGGCGATCGACGCAGCCGGCGCGCAGGAAGCCCTGGATCGTCAGGCCGCCGTCGATGTAGAGATGGGCTGCGCCGCTTGCGTGAAGCCGCGCGACGATATCCGCGGGCGCCCCCGCCATGTGCTCGATCCGGGCGGCAGGGGGTGCTGCCCGGGCGAGCGGCGTGGCGCTCAGCACCACGACCCGCTTGGTGCCGTAGGGCCACTCGGCAAAACCCAGCACGGTCTCATAGGTCCTGCGGCCGATCACCAGCGCATCGACCGATGCCCAGAACTCCGCGTAGCCGTGCGGCTCGCCGCTACCTGGCGGCAGAAAATCGAGCGCGTCGTCCTCGCGCGCAAGGTATCCATCGACACTCCCCCCCACGAACACCGAGACGGCCATCGCCTACTCCCGCTCGTATAGTGCCCGCACGAGGCCCCATCGGTACGCGCCTTGGCCGCCCGGTGATGTCCCCGGCACCTTCCTTCCGGCTGCCCAGAGCTGTGGGCTGGCGGTGGACTGACCAGGACCGACGCTGGCCTGCGCGACGCAGCCGCCGTGACGCGCCCATTGCGCAGCGCAGTCGCCAACTTTGCGAGCGCAAACTCGACCGCGCTCTGCCCGGCCCTAGTGTAGTGATTCATAATTAATGGGACTAATAGCCAGTGCAACGGTCTCATTGGAGAATGATCCTTTGAGAGGCCCAACATGCGCGTGGCAGCGAGCATCGTCCTGAGTAC
>PLEY01000146.1 GCA_003136595.1 Burkholderiales bacterium | reverse complement strand
TTAGACATGGGGAGGATGTCAAACTCGGTGAGCCAGCTTTCGGGAGGTCGCGCATGATCGTCGTCACCACAGAGCAGGTCCCCGGTCACCGCGTCGTGGAGGCCAAGGGCCAGGTGTTTGGCGTCGTAGTGCGCAGCCGTGGCCTGGGCGGCAACATCATGGCCGGCTTTCGTTCCCTGGTTGGCGGCGAGATCGTGGAGTACACCGAACTCCTCGAAGAGGCGCGTCGGCACGCGGTCGATCGCATGGTGAAAAACGCCAGTCTGATGCGTGCCAACGGCATCGTCATGATGCGCTTCGATTCCTCCGAGATCGGCCAGACCATGAGCGAGATTGTCGCCTACGGGACCGCCGTGGTGCTCGAGAAGCTGGACTGAGCGATGCTGCGCCGCTTTCTTTTCGTCATCGCAGGCGTGACGGTTGCACTCGGGCTCGTCCTGTGTGCGCTGCATGCGTCGAGTCCAGGCATCCGGCTCCTGATCGGAGGGTTCATACTGCTGCTTGCCCTGTCGTTCGAGCGCTGGCGCTACCGGGCCCCTGCCGGTGACGCGACCGAGACCTGGCAGCAGACCGGCGAGGTGTTCGAGGATCCGCAGAGCGGCCAGGTCGTCCAGGTCGAGTTCCAGGCGGAGAGCGGCGCGCGGCGCTACCTCGCCAGGGGAAAGACGGCCGCCTCCGACGACGGCCACGACGGGTAGTACAGAGAGCACAGGCAGGGGGGCGCGAGTGCGCCGAGTACCGTCGGCGACCCGGTCGACGTACCCCGGACGCCCCGGCGGCGCGCTCAGATCCGGCCCTCCTTGCGTAGCCGATCGAGTTCGCGCACAAGTGCGCTTAAACCTTCATTGCTGTAGAGGATGTAGAGGCGCTCCGCGCTCAGTGTGCTGAGCACGGGGTTGCGGAATTTCCAGTTGTAGCGCGCCTCGTCCGCTGGGTCGTAGCCATAGCGGGCTGCCTGGCTTGCAAGCAGTTCCACGACGTCGTCGAGTGCCGGTGCGGTGAAGCTGAAGTCGGCATCCGAGAGGTTATGAAGCAGATACTCCACCAGCATGTTGGTATGAGCCATGCCGGGCTTGAAATCGCTGCTCGCGACGGCGCGCGCGGGCGCCAGCCGATAGCGACCATTCACTTCCACAAGATAGCCCTGCGCAACCGGATCGATGCGGGCCAGAATCGCCGCCGCGCGCAACCAGTTCACGACCTTGTACTCGTTGCCCGCAGTGGGCGCGGAGTGGGCGCTCGCCTGCATGAGCACGAAGTCTGCAGGCATGTGCCGCGCCATCGCCTCGGCCAGTCCGAGGATATGATGGGCGCCAGTCTTGGAATTGCCCGCCGCTCCATAGTCGTCGAGCTGTCCGGTGCCGCCGAAATTGAGTTCGGGAAATTCGCTGCCCTTGTCGGTCCACTGGAAGACATAGGTCTTGGCCCAGTCGTGCCAGAGCGGGACGGCCACGATCAGGTCGCGCTCGATCGGCAGATCGCCTTGGCGTGGCCCGCTCGCGGCGGCCATCCCGACCACAGGCAGGCCATCAGCTCGCGGGCTCCCGTAGACGCGCTCATAGTTCGCGCGGAGAGCCAGGTCGCTCGCGTCATTCAGAGCCTCGTGCACCATGAGTCCGCCCGGCTCGCTGTGATGGCCGCCCCAGTAGCTGCCGGGAGCTGCGAACACCGGCTGGGGTAAATGCGGACAGTCGCTGGCATCATCGCGTAGCGCCGGGAACACTCCCGCCAGAAGGCCACCTGGAAACGAGGCCTCGTCGGCTGGATCGACGAGCTTGGCTGCAACGAGTTCGGCCAAGATCCGTTGCTTCTCAGTGGTCGTAAGATGACTGCGTGAGCGCACACACACGCGCTCGTTGCCAATGAGATCGAGCGTCTCGGCCCTGATCCGGGGATCACGCAGGCTGCGCGCGTTACCCAGCAGCTGGCGGTAGGCCGAGAGGACCAGGGGAGAGCTGCTGGCAACTTGAGCGGCGAAGCCATTGCCGGGTCCGGGCGCGAGCGTCAACGCAGGCATCTCTTCGGCGGCACTCGCCCCTGAAGTGGACAGCGCAGCGGCGAGCGCGAGTGCGGGGGCGAACGCGTGGTGGAAGGAGCGCCGCGGCGCGCGCGGCACCCGGGCAGTGAGGCTTGCCATGGATCACCCGCAGACTGAAGGTTTAAACCCTCCACGATGCTCGGGTTCCAAGGCGGTTTTGTGACAACCTCGCCCGCCGCTTGCCAGACTGCGTGGGCTAAGTACCGCTATTCCACCGCCATCGGACCACTATCTATCCACTATCCATCAACTATCCGGCCGCGATCGAGCCCCCGGCAGCGTCGAGGAACGGATAGTCTGTATAGCCGTGCGGCCCGGGCGCGTAGTAGGTCTTGGGTTCTGGCGTATTGAGCGGCGCGTCGAGGGCGAAGCGGCGCGGCAGGTCCGGGTTGGCGATGAAGAGCTGGCCAAAGGCCACGGCGTCGGCGGCGCCTCTTTCGAGGATGGCGGTGGCACTGGCCTTGGTGAAGCCCTCGTTGGCGATGTAGACGCCCCCGAAGATCTCCTTGAGCCGGGGGCCGAGACTGTCCGGTCCCTCGGCCTCGCGCGCGCACAGGAAGGCGAGCTTCCGTTGGCCCAGTTCCCGCGCCACGTACGAAAACGTTGTCTCGCGCTGCGAGTCGCCCATGTCGTGCGCGTCCGCGCGCGGCGCGAGATGCATGCCGACCCGGCCGGCGCCCCAGACCGCGATGCACTGATCGGCCACCTCGAGCATGAGGCGGGCGCGATTCTCGAGCGAACCGCCGTAGGCGTCGTTGCGATGATTGGTGGTGTCCTGCAGGAACTGGTCAAGCAGATATCCATTGGCGCCATGAATCTCGACGCCGTCAAAGCCAGCCTTCTTGGCGTTTTCTGCGCCCTGGCGAAAAGCCGCGATGATGAGCGGGATCTCGCTCGTGCCCAGGGCGCGGGGGGTGACGTATTCGCGCTTGGGTCGCACCAGGCTCACGTGGCCCTTGGCCGCAATCGCGCTCGGGGCCACGGGCAGCGCTCCCTCGAGGAACATCGGATCCGAGATGCGGCCGACGTGCCAGAGTTGCAGCATGATGCGGCCACCCGCCGCATGGACCGCGTCAGTGATCTGTTTCCAGCCCGCAACCTGCTCGAGCGACCAGATTCCCGGGGTGTCGGCATAGCCGACGCCCATGGGTGTGACCGAGGTTGCCTCGCTGATGATGAGACCGGCGCTCGCGCGCTGCACGTAGTACTCCTTCATGAGTTCGTTCGGTATGCGTCCCGGACTGGCGTGCGCACGCGTCAGGGGGGCCATGATGATGCGGTTGGGCAGGGTCAGGTTGCCAATCGAGAGCGGGTCAAAGAGTGAGGGCATGATGGTTCGTTGGGTTTCAGAAGAAAGCAGTGCGGTTTGAATCAGGGCAACAGGGCCTATCGCGGGGCGGCCAGAAGGTCCGGCCGCAAGCCGTGCACATCGCATTTCCGCGTTGCGGTGACCGAGCGCGTATCTAAGGCGCGTGTCGACGTCGAGTATCCAGGGGGGGCATATCCGGGGCGCGCCGCTCGGCTCGCTCGCCAGCGCAGTGCGCTGCGCGCCGGATTATAGATCGGCCTGGGTGCAGCCCGGTGCATGGGTGGCCCGAACCCCGCGCGGTCGGCCGCGTGCAACGCGGCCAAATGGGACTCGAAAGCCTGGCAAAGCGTGGATTGAGCGCGTGTTTCGGCGCATTTCGGCCTGTTTTGGGGCCGGTTATCCCGAAATTGCTGTGTCATTCGCGGAAGGTTCGCATCCTATGTGATGCATTTATACAAGCCATAACGCCATTGTATTGTGCATTGCAGCGTTTCGCGCCGATATACGGGGTCTGACACACAGTAATGGAGGCTCTCATGAAATCGCTGCTCCAGAAAATCGCCGCGGACATCAGCGAGACGTTTGCAGGATCGTCCCTGACTGAGGAGGAGCGCTACGTCGCTCGCTCTGCCGACACGGCGGACATCGAACGCCGTATGCGCGAACTCGAACGGACCCAGTCCGCCCGCTCGCTTTAACAGACAGGCCACCGCGCGCCGCCCGATCCGGGCGCGCCGGGGGGGCCAGCCCTTAGCCCTTCGAGATCCCTACGCCATGACAGCCCTTATCCTCCGCCTCTGCAGTTCCCTGGACACCTATCTGTCGCGCTCGCGCACGGCGCCCTGGGACGCCTATCTCGCCAATGCGCGGGACCCGATCGACCTCGAGCGGCGTTTGAACCAGCTGGAGCGCGGCGAGACCCGCCACGTCGGCCTCTAGGCGGGGCGGTTTTGTCGACTCATTAATCCTGGGAGCCGGGCAGGTGCATGCGGAAGAAGCGCACCACATCGACGTTGAAGTCGCGATGGAACGCGGCGCGGTCAAAGCCGCCCGGGTCATTGCAGATCTGCGGCGCAACGTGCGCGAGTGCTGCGCTGCATGGTGCAAGAAAATCGAAATGGTCTGCGCCTTCTGCGACGTGATATTCGGGCGCCGCGGGCAGCGCGAGGCGCACCGCCTCTGCGTACCATGGATCCGGCAGGATATGGTCGGCTGACCCTCTCCAGAGTTGCACCGGCACCTGTACGCGCGCCAGCCCGGCGGGCGCAAAAGTGTAGCCGAGTGCGGGGGCGGCGATGACGGCCGCTTTGATCCGGGTATCCATCATCTCCAGATTCGCAGGCATGGCGAGGCTCGGGCTCGGTGCCGGTGATTTTGCGATCAGCTGGCAGGTCCATTCCTCGGGGAAGCTCTGGCAGTGCGGTTCGATCTTGCCGAGATCGGGAATGCCGCCGATGAGCGCGAGCGCCGTGAAACCGCCTGCGGAAAACCCGAAGACGCCAATGCGTTCCGGATCGATCGAGAGGTGAGCGCTCCATTCATCGAGCATGTAGTCGAGCACCAAGGACACCTGGCGCGGCCGGTCCCAGATGGCCATGACGCGACTCGTGTCGCGATAGTTGTCGCCGCTATGGGTGAGCGCTGCGACCACGAAGCCCGCGCGCGCGAGGGCGAGCGCGGTGTCGTAGTGGCTGCTAAGGGCACCCCCGGTACCGTGCGAGATCACGATGAGCGGCAGCAGCCGCCCTGGGCCCTGTGCATCGATTGGGCCATCGGTGGCGACCTCCTCCTCGAAGAGCTCGAGCGGCGCCTTGGCCGTCGGTGCGCGGCTCGGATACCAGATCCCGATCTCAATGGGTGCGCCTGCGGCCACGGTGATACTGGTGCGCGTGAAGCCGACGGCGCGCGCCGGCGGCGGCGCAACCAGGATCGAGAACAGAAACGCGACGACAAACAGCGAGGCCTTACGGTCCGGAACGGGCATGGTGTGTCCTCTATCGGGAAGAGCGGGCCGCCTCATGCGGCCTGCAGTCGAGCCCATCATCCTGGCTTGGACGACGCGTGTGGCGGATCTGCGACGAAGGGGAGATACGCCCAGCCCTGATGCGGCATGGCGCGATGAGTGGCAGCGCGCGCCCTGCCGGACTGCGCCCGGCAGAAGTCGCCGCTCAAGCCCGCTTCAGATCGGCGGTACGCGAGCCCAGCTCATGCGAGCAGTGCCACGCACTCGATCTCAAGCAGGAAATCCGGGTCCGGTAGCGAATACACGATCGAGGTGGTCCGGGCCGGGTACTTCCCCTCCGAAAAGTAGCCGGCGTAGATGCGGTTCATGGCGGCCACATCCTCGCGGCGCGTGAGCAGCACGTTCACCTTCATCACGTGCGACCAGTCGGTGCCGGCCGCCTCGAGGATCCCGCCGATGTTCTCCATCACCTGCGTCATCTGGGCCTCGAAGTCGCCGACTGCCAGCCGACCCTTCGCATCGTAGCCCGGCACGCCCGATACATACACCAGATTGCCCGCCTTGACGGCCGGCGAGATCGGCACCCGCGAGGCCACCGGATACTGGTTCTGGGGGTGGATGTGCTGCAGCGCGGGGGCGACCAGGGACCGGTTTGCGCCGCCCCCTGTCGAGGGGACACTGCGCAGCGCCTCGCGCGTCTGGGGGGCGGCGACGATCTTGCCGCCCAGTCCAGCCAGCATGCTGCGGCGATCGCTCTCGATGCGTCGGTCCTCCTCACGGCGGCGTTCTGCTTCGCCACGCCGGTCAGTCGGGCTGCGGCGTTCTCCCTGATTTTCGTCTTCGGTGCTCATGACGTCTCCCGGTATGAGACCCCTGCACAGGCCAGTCGGGGACTCTTCGAAACCTGGCGCGCCGCCTCCCGGCGTGCTGGGCAAAGATCCGCTTGCAGAGATCGAGTATCGGGGCGCGGCCGGTCGCAGTCAATTGCCGTTGGCGCAGGTGTGGACGTCACGCAGCGGCCGATTTGGCGACTCATAGGGGGCCGACACCGGGCAGGCACTGGGCCGACTCGTGGCAGGCATCTGCCACCGACATCGCGCCGGCGACCTTGCGGCCTTAACTGGTGCGCCCGAGGGCTGTACCCAGAGGTTGGGCCCTGCTTAACTCGTACTCCTTAAGCGCTGGGCCTCGTGCGCTGCGTTCTTGTTCAGCTTCAGCCCGCGCGAGCCCGCGAGCTTGGCTGAAATATGCTCAGCGACTGTGACTGGACCGTAGCGGGCCGGGCGGTCCGCGTCTGCGCAACCCGGCAGGCACGTGATGAGGGCGTCGAAATTGCCGTCATGGAAGAATGCGGCCGAGCGGCGCCGGTGCGGCCGCCCCTGCGCGTCGATGCTGGGCAGCACCCGGTGCATGGTCGAGATCCAGCGGTCATTGGTCCAGCGCGCGAGCACATCGCCGAGATTGATGAGCAGCGCACCCGGGATCGGTACGACATCGTGCCAGAGCCCCGCGCCATCGAGAACCTGCAGGCCGGGCGTGACCGGGTCGGCCCAGAGGATCGTGACGATGCCAAAGTCGGTGTGCGCGCCCATCCCCATCTGGCCGGCCTCGAGCCTGACCTCGCCTTCGGGCAGCGCATAGTGATTCAGCCGCAGCACGTCAACGGAATGGTCCTGAAACGGTGCGAAATAGCCCTCGGGCAGGCCCAGCGCAGGCTCGAAGATGCGCGTCATCTGGCGCGCAAGGCGGGCGGTGGCCGCAAACCATGCCTCGATCTGGGGCCGGAAAGTCTCGGGCGCCGTGGGCCAGATGTTCTCCGGGTAGGTTGCCGCCGGCAGATCCAACCCCGGAAAATGGGACGCCGGTGTGCCGACATTGAACGCCTCGAACAGGTCCGCCGCCGAGGTCAGCCCGAGGCTGTAGGACAAGCTTTCCGTGCGCGGCGCCGTGTAGCCCCGGTTCAGGTGCACCTCACTCGGTCGCCAGGCGAGCTTCTCATCGAGCGGCAGTCCGAAGAAGCCATCGAGCGCGGCCTTCAGGCCCTGCTCGGTCGCGACCGGGATGCCGTGCCCGACGATCTGCATGAAGCCGACGTCGCTTGCGGCGCGGTCGATGGCCTCGACCACCCCCGCGCGCTCGCCGGGCGAGCCGTGCGTGAACCGGGAGACATCGATGACGGGAATCCTCAAGCCGGACTCCTCACCCGAGGTTCCCGCTCCAAGGCGATACGCTGCATGGGCACCGGCAGCGCAAGCCCTGGGCCCTCACTTCGGAACGGAACCGTCGACACCCTTGACGTACCAGTTGATCGACATGAACTCGCCCATCGGCAGGGTGGCTCCTGCGGCCAGCTTGACCACTCCGGTATTGTCGGTGATCGGTCCCTTGAAGGGATTGAGCGAGCCATCGGCGATCGCCTTTTTCTTTTCCTCGAAGATCTTGACCGTGTCGGCCGGAATGGCAGGGTTGAGCGGCGCCATCACGACCAGGCCTTCCTTGATACCCCAGCGCGTCTGGCGATTGCCGGTCCAGGTGCCATCGAGGACCTTCTTCGTTTCCTGGATGTAGTAGCCGCTCCAGTCCTCGGTGGTCCCGGTCAGGTGCGATTTCGGCCCATACTTGGTCATGTCCGAATCGATGCTAAACGCGTAGATGCCCTTTTCCTGCGCAACCTGGATCGAGGCCGGGGAGTCTGTGTTCTGCGCGATCACGTCCGAGCCGAGTCCGGCCAATGCCTCGGCGGACTGGCGCTCCTTGCCCGGGTCATACCAGGTGTCGGCCCAGATGACCTTGGTCTTCACGTTCGGATTCACGCTCTGCGCGCCGAGCGTGAAGGCATCGGCGTCCCGCACCACTGAAGGGATCGGAAAGGAGCCTAGAAACCCGAGCGTATTGCTCTTGGTCATCTTGCCGGCGACGACTCCGAGAAGGTAGAAGCCCTCCTCGAAGCGCGGCTCGTAGGTCACGACGTTGGCGGCGGTCTTGTAGCCATTGACATGCTCGAAATGCACGTTGGGAAACTGCTTGGCCACCTTGAGCAAGGGTTCCATGTAGCCGAACGAGCAGGCGAAGATGAGGCTGTTACCGTCTGCGGCAAGCTGGCGGAAGACGCGCTCGGAGTCGGCCGACTCGGGCACGTTCTCAACGAAGGTGGTCTTGATCTTGTCGCCCAAGGCCTTTTGCAGGGCGATGCGGCCCTGGTCATGCTGGTAGGTCCAGCCACCGTCACCCACCGGGCCGAGGTACACGAAAGCCACTTTCAGGGGTTCGGCTGCACCGCTGGCAGACGGCGCGGCAGCGAGCCCCAAACCCAGTAACGCGATGCACAGTCCGGCGCGGGCGCCCTTGCGAAGCAGATGTCTCATGTGATGTTCTCCCCTTGATCGGTGCGGTGTGGATGCGCCTCGCGGGCGGATCGGCCCGGCAGAGCCGGGGCCGGGGTGCTCGCAATGGCATGGAAAACCGCGAGCAAGATTGGTGCCAAGCCCGATTTTGGCGGGGCTGTCATCGGGCCAGAACTAGCGCACCGGCAGATACAGGTCGCGCCGGTAGGTCAGCACCACCGCGGGCAGGAAGATGACCAGCGCCGAAAACAGCATGCCGCTGACGATCGACTCTCCCCAGGCGAGGAGCAGGGCGGCGCTGATATAGTCGCCCAGGTCCGCGGCAAGGGGTGCTGCACCCGCCCCAACCGCGGTCGCCATGAGCGCAACACTCGTCAAGGCGGTCGCCGCGAGCGAGGTGAACATGCCGTTGCCGATCATGAAGATGAAGACGTTGTGGGGGAGCGCCGCCTCGATGGTGCGTAGCATCTGTCCGACAACGAGTGCCGGCAGCACCGCGAAGAGCATGCCGTTGATGCCAAGATTCAGCCACGCGCCATCATGCAGCGCGGTGTGCATGATGAGCGCGAGCGTGAGACCGAGCATGCCGCGCGCGCGCCCGAACAGCATCGCGTAGAGCGCGCAACCGAGAAGGCCGAAGCTCGGTCCGTCACCGACCCTGACCTGGAAGATCCACAGGAGCGCGACCGCGGCTGCACCGCCTAGCCAGGCGTGTTCGGCGGCACTGCCCTTGAGAAAGCCGTCGCGCACCGCATGCAGCGCCACAGCAAGTGCGGGCAGCAGCAGCGCCCAGCCCAGGAGAGCGAGTGCCAGCGGGACGTCGGTATAAAGCAGATCCAAGCGTATCCCGGGCGATGCCAGGCCAGGTCAGGGGCGCGATGTCAGGCGCGCTGGCAGACAACCTGCCCGGCGCACTGCGGCTGGGCATCAACGCGCATTGTGACCTGAATCCCGCGCACGTGCGCTTGGATGATCCCCGGCAGGCACGGCCGGCGGCTCTTGGTGGGACAAAAGGCCACAAGCTCGGCCAGCAGGGATAATCTTGCGCATCACCAGTGCGAAGGGCGAGCCATGGCACTCTCGAGGACAATGGTCTTGATCCACGGCGCCTGGCAGGGCAGCTGGGCGTTTGCAGACTGGCGCGCGGTTCTGCATGCGCGCGGCTGGCAGACCCACGCGATCGATCTGCCGGGCAACGGCTGGCCGCCCGCCCCCGCCGCCGAGGCGACTCTGGAGACCTATACCGCCGCCGTGCTCGCGCTGCTCGCCGGAATCGAGGGACCTGTCGTCCTGGTCGGCCACAGCGGCGGAGGGATCACGGCGTCGCAGGTCGCAGAAGCCGTGCCCGGGCGCATCGCTGCCCTCGTCTTTCTGGCGGGCATGATGCTCCCCCCGGCGATGGGATTTGCCGACATCATCCGCCTCTGCCAGGACGAGGAGCCCGGTCGTCCCTTCGATGGGATCGCGCCCTATCTCGAGCGGTCGACCGATGGTCATCACACCGCCGTGACGCGCGCGGGCGCGCTTCAGATCTTCCTGCACGACTGCGAGCCATCGGCGGCCGCGCGGGCGGCCGACCTGTTGCGGCCCCAGCAGGAATCCGGTCGCCTCATGAAGCCCTCACTCTCCGCAGCACGCTACGGCAGCGTGCCGCGTATCTATGTCGAGTGTTCGGGCGACCGCTCGGTCCTGTTGCCCTTGCAGCGCAAGATGCAGGAACTGTCACCTGGCGCCACGCGCATTGCACTGGACTGCGGGCACGTGCCGCAACTGGCTGTGCCCCTCATTCTCGCCGAGCACCTCGAGGCGTGTCTCGCCGCGCTCCCATCCTAAGGCGAGTGCTGCTGCGCAACCTCGGGGGACGCGAGCCGCACGAGGCGCTCGCACCCCTTGGATGCCTCTCGGCCTGCGCGCCTTTCGCACCGTCAGGGCGCCGGCCATAATTCTTGAGAGCTCATGGCACCAGGAGGCCTGAGGTCCCGATTCGGGAACCGCGGCATTTCGACTGGGGGGAGTCGTTCAGGATGTCGGTCAGCCCCTCGAATCCAGGGCAGGCTGGTCGGGATTGGGACATCTTCCGCGTCCGACCCGAGGCGGGTTGGGAGAGTCGCAAAAGCGCCCGGGTTCCGAGACGGCTATCGGATTCGAACAGACAATAGCCAAAAGCTGTCGAAATCCTACAGGAAGGCCGAGCTGCGAGGGGGCGGGTGCCTCGCGCTCATCGCCGAGCCCGGACTGCCATGCTCGCCGGAAACCGGGGTGCGCACGACCTCAGGTGGGCCCGAGGAATTTCCCTCGCTCGCAGAAACCAGCTTGCGCCAAGAACGAGCAGGCGCGCTTCGCGACATCGACCAACTCGGTCGTCTTGGCGCAGGCCCGCACGCTGATCCTGCGCCAGCAAGGTTTTCAGGTTCACGTCCTTGCGAAGTCCGCAGGGCTCGGCCCGGATGCTACCCGAGCGTCCCGACCTGCCCCGCGGAACACCGCATCGAACGAGTGAACTTCGACCTTGCAGGTCTGCTCCTCGCCTATTCGGCTAGCGCAGCCTTTGCTGTCGCCGCGGCTGCCAGGCAGATCCCGCGCTGGAGCTAGGCGCTCACGGAGGTGATGAAGGGCAGCACGGCGCCGTAGCCCACTGCGCCCAGCACCGCCGCCACGATCAGGGCGCAGAGCACATTGTCAATCCGGTTCGGGCTGCTTTCACGGTAGTTCTTCATGATCTTCTCCTGGGTTGAGGGGGGAATCGTCCGGGGCCGCGGTTCACGTTTCACTGCGCGCTCGGATGACTCCAATGTACTGGGGCGCGCGCGTGGCAACGAGGAACGAATTCGCCTCTGTGGTGTGAAGTATTCACACGCCGGGCCGACGCCTGCCTTGGGACCGAACTCGATCCTCCGCGACCCGCTGCGGCTGGGCAGCGCCCCCCGCTTGACACTCAGGACACATTACGCATTGCGAATGTGAATTCTCGACACGGTCTGGCCGCATTGCTCACCTTACTTTCAGGCGTCGCTCATCCATAGTGGATTCAACGCCTCGCACCAACACGCAAGGCCTTGCGACTCAACCGATTCACTGCAGGGCAAGACGGCAGCGGATCACAGGACGACCTTGGAGATTGCGATGAACACTTCAAAACAATGGGTACGGATTCTGATGGCATTCTGCATATTCTTCTCCTTCATCGGTGCCCGCGAAGGGCGTGCGCAGTCGGTCGCGATGCAGTCAGGCGGGATGCAGTCGGTCGGCACCGCTACGGTCGGGGTAGTCGTGCGTAGCGTGGCGGCCGCCTGTGGCACCCAGTTCGGCGAGCTTCAGGCCGCAGCAGCCGAGTGCGTGATGAGCGCCGTGACGCCGACCCAACTCGAAGCCTGCCTGGCTGACGAGACCGCCAATGAGCGCTGCTTTGGCGGCAACGATGTGATGCTGGGCTGGGTGCTCATCAAACGCGACATGCAGGTCCTGCACCGCTCGCGCAGCCTGCAGGCGCGGGCCGTGCCCGGGACACCACGGGCGCTGGACGCCTCTCTCGAGGGTGCCGCCCTGGCAGTGGCCGCGACGCAGGATGCTGCCGCCTTGCAGTAGCCGCAATCCGGCCTCGCGTACCCGGCGCATGCCGCTCAAATATCCCCTCACGGATCCCTCACGGATCCCTCACGTATTCCTCGGTCATTCATCCGTCACCGACCCCAGTTCCCGTCGTTCCTGATCCGGCTACCTGGTCCCAGACAATCCGACTCGAGTCCGGGCACTCGAGATGATCGGGGCACGCGAGCGTTGCCTTGAGCTCAATGAACGGCTGATCGCAATTCTGGCCGCAGACTCGCCGGCTATCTATGCCGCCTGGCGGTGGATGGCCGCAGTCGGGTTGAGGCGCTCGGTTCGGCTCGAAACTGGCTCCGAACACGACCAAAACACGGCCAAAACAGGCTTGTTCACCGCCCAAGGGCCCTTTACTATCGGTGGACCAACTGAGGAGCTGATCCATGTCCACTCCGTCCGATCGTCGTGGCTTTCTGATGCGTGCGAGCGCACTCGGGGGCTCGCTACTTACGAGCGCTTGGCCGCTTGGGTGTCTCGCAGAGGCAGCACCAGTCCGTTTTGATCCGCCTGTAATCGATGAACTGACCGTGCGCGAAATCACGGACAACTCGCACGACATCTTCCTTCGCGGTTCCGAGTCGCCGGGGCTCGCGATTCAACGGGTGGGCTTCCCCGCGGCACCGCAAGGCAAGACGCTCGAGAGCGAGTGGGGGCTTGCGCTACACCTCGAGTCTCGCCGGGGCACAGAAAGACGGCGTTACCTGCTGGATTTCGGGTTTACGCCGGATGTGTATGCAAATAACCTCGAACTGATGAAGATCGACCTCAGTGTGGTGGATGGTTTGATCATCAGCCACGGTCACTACGACCATGTTGGCGGGTTGATGGGGTTTCTTGAAACGCAACGCGGCAAGATGCCCAAGGGATTACGTCTGTACACCGGTGGCGAGGACAACTTCTGTCGTCGCCTGACGCACAATGCGGATGGCAGTTTTTCAAATTTCGGCGTACCCCTCGATCGCAGGCGGCTTCGAGCGCTGGACATCGACCCGGTGCTATCCCAGACGCCGATTGTCATCGATGGGCATGCGTTCACTTCAGGGGCCGTGCCACGGACCAGCCTGGAGCACGTGCTTCCGAACACGTGGGTGTCCTTCGGTACCCAGGATGGCGTCGGTTGCGATCCGAACTCGTACTCGAACCAGCACTTCACCGCCGATGAGCTGTCGGGGAAGCCACAACCGGACCAGCATTGGCACGAGCATGCAACATGCTTTAATCTGGGTGACCGCGGGTTGGTCGTGATCAGCTCGTGCGGGCATGCCGGGATCATCAACACGCTCAGGCACGTCCGCGACATCACGGGCGTCACCAAGATCTACGCATTGGTGGGCGGATTCCACCTCGCGCCCGCGCCGGATGATTACCTGCGCCAGGTCATGGCCGAGCTTAAGAAACTCGACCCGGAGCACGTCCTTCCAATGCATTGCAGTGGACAGAACTTCATCGATCTGGCGAAACAGGAGATACCCGAGAAGCTCGTGCTGTGCGGCACGGGCAGCAGCTTTGCATTCAAGGCGTGACAGGGCGTCGGGCGATCGAGTACGGTGGAGCCGATCGAGCCTACGGGCCGGGCTGCCGAAACGGGGTCCACGGCGGGCCTCTTGCCCGCGGCCAACGCCGGGCAGCCGTTGGTCGACAAATGTTTCATAGGGGGCGGCCGTGCTTATCTGCCAGATCAGCGATCTCCACATCGAGGCCTTCGGGCGTAAATCCTACCGCGGGGTGGATACCACGGCGTCGCTCGAGCGCTGCATCTCGACCCTGCGGGCGTTGCCCCAGGCTCCGGATGTCATTGTGGCCACAGGCGATCTGGTGGATGGTGGTCGCGCCGAGGAGTATGCGGCCCTTGCCCTGCTCCTCAACGGGCTTGCGGCACCCGTGTACCTGCTGCCTGGCAACCACGATGAGCGCGCCAACCTTTGCGCGGCCTTTCCCGACCATGCCTATCTGCCCCGGGGCGGGCGGCGCTTGCACTACGTGATCGAGGATTTCCCGGTGCGCATGATCGCGCTCGACACCGTCATCCCGGGCACCTCGGGCGGCATGGTCGATGCCGCCACGCTCGACTGGCTGGAGCGGATCCTGGCCGAGGCGCGCGCGCGACCGACGCTCATCATGATGCATCATCCGCCGTTTCTGACAGGCATCGGACACATGGACGAGATCGGACTGTCGGGCGCTGCTGCGTTTGGCGAAGTGATCGCACGCCACCCCCAGGTCGAGCGCATCATCTGTGGTCATCTGCACCGCTCGATCACGACCCGCTTTGCCGGTACGGTTGCTTCGATCTGTCCGAGTCCCGCTCATCAGGTGATGCTCGATCTGGCCGCCGATGCCCAGGCCCGCTACGTCATGGAGCCGCCCGGGTTCCAGCTGCACCTCTGGCAGGGCGCAGGCGGACTCGTCAGCCACACGGTGGCCATCGGCGAATTCGCCGGCCCCTATCTGTTTTCCGAGGATGAGGATCGCATCGGGTAGGACCGCGCGGGGGTGACCCGGATGACCAGCGCCCGAGTCTGGCTGATCGGGCTGATACTGGCACGGCTGTTGCATATTCTTGGTTTAAGCTGACCAAATGGTCAGATTTCTGTCGGCGTCTGCCTGACCGGCGGCGGCGGCTCCTTTCTGGAGGGAAATCGTGTCCCTGCTTGATGTCTCGGATATCCGGCCATTCCGGCTCAAAAAGGAGGACTACGATGAGGGCTTCGCGGATGCCGCGCCGCTCCTCACCAAAGGCCAGGCGCTTCTCGAAGCCGAACGCTGCCTGTACTGTTACGACGCCCCGTGCGTGCACGCCTGTCCGACCGGCATCGACGTGCCCACCTTCATCCATCGCATCGCCGACGGGAACCTTCGCGGTGCGGCGCGCACCATCTTGGATGCCAATCCACTGGGCGCGACCTGCGCGCGCGTGTGCCCCACGGAGGAGCTCTGCGAGTCCGTGTGCGTGCGCGTCAAGCAGGAGGGGCGGCCCGTCGAGATCGGCCGGCTGCAGCGCTTTGCGGTCGATCTGGCGCTCGCGCAGGCCGGCGCCCCCCTTTACGTGCGCGGAGCCGACAGCGGGCGGCGGGTCGCGATCGTCGGTGCCGGTCCGGCAGGACTCGCCTGCGCCCACCTGCTCGCGCGTCTGGGTCATGCGGTGACGATTTTCGATGCGCGCCCGAAGTCGGGAGGGCTTAACGAATACGGGTTGGCCACCTACAAGATGACAGGAGACTATGCCCAGCGCGAGCTCGCGTGGCTGCTTGAGATCGGCGGCATCGAGATCGTCAACGACTGGCGCCTCCAGACCCCCGAGCAGCTCGCGGCGCTGCGTCACGACTACGATGCGCTGTTTCTGGGTATTGGCCTGTCGAGCGTGCACCGGCTGGGCATCCCGGGCGAGGATCTGCCGGGCGTGCGCGATGCGGTCGACTTCATTGCTGACCTGCGTCAGGCGGACAACGTCGCGGCCCTGCCGATCGGCCGGCGCGTGGTGGTCGTGGGAGGGGGCATGACGGCCATCGACGCCGCAGTCCAGGCCCGGCTCCTCGGTGCCGAATCGGTGTCGATCGTCTATCGCAGGGGACCTGAGTCCATGCCCGCCTCCAGCGTCGAGCGCGAGTGGGCGCAGACGCGCGGCGTGAACTTTCTGCATTGGCTCGCGCCCGAGGAGATCATCGGTCATCGCGATCGTCTCGTCGCCGTGCGGTTTGCGCGCCAGCGCCACGAGAACGGCGACCTGGTGTACACCGGGGAGGACGAAACCTTGCCCTGCGACATGCTCTTTAAGGCCATCGGCCAGCGCCTTGGCCCCGAGATCTGGACGGCCTCGGAACTGGCTCTCGAGCGGGGACGCCTTAAGGTCGATGCCGAGGGTCGGACCAGTCTGCCGGGCGTCTGGGCCGGAGGCGACTGCTGTCACGGCGGTCGCGATCTGACCGTCGAGGCGGTCGAGGACGGCAAGCGGGCCGCCCGATCGATCGCGAGTCATCTGGCAGCGCTCGAGCCGGGCGCGCGCGGCGTGCCCCCAGATGCCGCACCTACCCTGAAAGCGGAGTCCTAAATGGCCTTGCTGGCATCGTCCTTCGCTGGAATCAAGAGCCCCAATCCTTTCTGGCTCGCGTCCGCCCCACCCACGGACAAGGCCTACAACGTGGCGCGGGCCCTCGAGGCGGGCTGGGGCGGTGTGGTCTGGAAGACGCTCGGTGAGGACCCGGCGATCGTCAATGTCAACGGACCGCGCTACGGCGCGCTCCTGTCGCCCGATCGAAGGCTGATCGGCTTTAACAACATCGAACTCATCACCGACCGTGCGCTCGAGGTGAACCTGGCCGAGATCCGCACCGTCAAGCGCGACTGGCCCGAGCGCGCACTGGTCGTGTCACTCATGGTTCCCTATAGTGAGGCGTCCTGGCGCGACATCCTGCACAAGGTCGAGGACACCGGCGCCGACGGGGTCGAACTCAATTTCGGCTGCCCGCATGGCATGAACGAGCGCGGCATGGGCGCGGCCGTCGGTCAGGTCCCCGAGTACATCGAGACCATCACGGCCTGGTGCAAGCACCACTCGCGGCTGCCCGTGATCGTCAAGCTCACACCCAATGTGACCGACATCCGCTATCCGGCGCGTGCCGCGCGTCGTGGCGGCGCCGATGCCGTGTCGCTCATCAACACGATCAATTCGATCATGGGGGTCGATCCGGAAACGCTGACGATGACGCCTGCGGTCGACGGTCACGGCTCGCACGGCGGCTACTGCGGCCCGGCGGTCAAGCCGATCGCGCTCAACATGGTGGCCGCGATCGCGGGCGATCCGGACACGGTGGATCTGCCGATCTCCGGCATCGGGGGCATCACGACCTGGCGCGATGCGCTCGACTACATTGCGCTGGGCTGTGCCAACGTCCAGGTCTGCACGGCGGCCATGGTCTATGGCTTTAAGATCGTCGCCGATCTCGTCGATGGACTGTCGAACTACCTCGACTCCAAGGGCATCGCCTCGGTGGCTGAACTGCGCGGGCGTGCGCTGCCCTCGATCACGCAGTGGCAGTTCCTGAACCTCAATGCCGTCTCCAAGGCCGTCATCGACCAGGACCTGTGCATCGGCTGCGGACGCTGTCACATCGCCTGCGAGGACACCGCCCATCAGGCGATCACCGCCCTGCGGGACGGCGTGCGCCACTTCGAAGTCAAGGAGGAGGAGTGCGTGGGCTGCAATCTGTGCGTGGCGGTGTGCCCGGTTCCGTCTTGCATCAGCCTGCGCACCCTCGTGCCGGGGGAACTGGACCGGCGCACCGGCCTGCCCGCAGCCGCGGCGGCAGCCGACTGGACCACCCATCCGAACAACCCGCAGCGCCTGGGCGCCGGGGAGAGTCAGTGACGCCGGGCGCGGCCCGGCTGCCATCCCCCGGGGACCGCAGCGTACACGGCGGCCGGCTCGGGGCTATCATGCAGTGATCTGCACCGGCCGCGGACGGCCGAAAGTGAGGAGCCGATGGATGCGATCCTGATCAGAGGCGGCACGGTCGTGAATGCCGATCGCGAATACCGAGCCGACGTGCTGTGCAGCGACGGCCGGATCGCCGCCGTCGGCGCGGACCTCTCTGCGCCCACCGGGGCGCTCACCATCGATGCCGGGGGACAGTATGTGATGCCTGGCGGCATCGATCCTCACACCCACATGCAGCTGCCGTTCATGGGGACGGTCACGCAGGACGATTTTTTCACCGGAACGGCCGCCGGACTGGCCGGGGGCACCACGTCGATCATCGACTTTGTCATCCCCGACGCAGGCCAGAACCTGATGGAGGCCTATCGCACCTGGCGCGGCTGGGCCGAGAAATCGGCGGCGGACTACGGATTCCACGTCGCCGTCACCTGGTGGGATGAGAGCGTGCACCGCGACATGCGCACCCTGGTCGTCGAGGAGGGCGTGAACAGCTTCAAGCATTTCATGGCCTACAAGAACGCGATCATGGCCGATGACGAGACGCTCGTGCACAGCTTCGAGCGCGCGCTCGAACTGGGTGCCATGCCCACCGTGCATGCGGAAAACGGCGAGCTCGTGTTCCTGCTGCAGGAGCGCCTGCGCGAGGCCGGCGTCTTTGATCCCTCAGGGCATCCGCGCTCGCGCCCGCCCGTGGTCGAGGGTGAGGCGGCCCAGCGGGCGATCGCGATCGCCGCGGTCCTGAACGTGCCGATCTACGTGGTCCATGTCTCGTGCGCCGATTCAGCCGAGGCGATCGCGCGCGCGCGCGCCCGCGGCCAGCGCGTGTACGGCGAGGTCCTCGCCGGGCACCTCGTCATCGACGAGAGCGTTTATCGCAATCCCGATTTCGCCAGCGCCGCGGCGCACGTCATGAGCCCGCCGTTTCGGGCGCCCGAACACCAGGTGGCCCTCTGGCATGCCCTGCAGGCCGGCACCCTGCAGACCACGGCGACTGACCACTGCACGTTCTGCGCTGAGCAAAAGGCCCTCGGGCGCGCGGACTTCACCCGGATCCCCAACGGCTGCGGAGGTATCGAGGAGCGGCTTGCGATCCTCTGGGATGCGGGTGTGAACACCGGGCGGCTCACGCGCAGCGAGTTTGTCGCCGTCACCTCGACCAACGCCGCGCGCCTCTTTAACCTCTATCCGCAAAAGGGGCTGGTCGCCGCCGGCGCCGATGCGGACCTGGTGGTGTGGGATCCGGCGGCGAGCAAGGTGCTCTCCGTTGCAACCCAGCACTCAAAGGGCGACTTCAACATCTTCGAGGGGCGGCGCGTGACGGGCCTGCCCAGCCATACGTTAAGCCGCGGCCGGCTGGTCTTTGCCGCGGGGGAGTTACGCGCCGAGCGCGCTGCCGGCCGCTATGTGAAAAGACCGGCCTTCGGCCCGGTGTTCGAGGCGCTTGGCCGCCGCGCCTAGGCCGGGGGCGCGTCGGGCCGCTCGAGCATCGACGATCTGCGCGGCCCGCCCCGAAATCCGTCCCCAAGCCTGTCCTCACGTCCATCCTCAAGCCTGTCCCACCGCCCAAGGAGATGTCTCATGAACGCCCCTGAACCCGCCAATCATCGAGTCTGGGATGGCCTGCGCATCGACGGGGCGCGCCTGTGGCAGTCGCTCATGGAACTGGCCCGGATCGGGGCCACCGAGAAGGGTGGCGTGTGCCGTCTTGCGCTCACGGACCTGGACCGCCAGGGGCGCGACCTGGTGGTCGGCTGGGCGCGCGCCGCGGGCCTCGCCGTCACGGTCGATCGGATCGGCAACGTCTTCATGCGGCGCGCCGGGCGCAACCCGGAACTCGCGCCGGTCATGACTGGCAGCCATATCGATACGCAGCCGACCGGGGGCAAGTTCGACGGCAACTACGGCGTTTTGGCCGGACTCGAGGTGGTGCGCACGCTCAACGATCACGGCATCGTCACCGAAGCCCCGCTCGAGGTCGCGTTCTGGACCAACGAGGAGGGCTCGCGCTTCGTGCCGGTGATGATGGGCTCGGGGGTTTTCGCGGGAGCCTTCAGTCTCGAGCACGCTTATGCCGCGCGCGATGCCCAGGGCAAATCGGTGGCCGAGGAACTCGCCCGCATCGACTACATCGGCACCGAGGAGCCCGGCCGGCATCCGGTCGGGGCCTACTTCGAGACCCACATCGAGCAGGGTCCGGTGCTCGAGGACCACGACACGACCATCGGCATCGTCGAGGCCGTCCTCGGCATCCGCTGGTACGACTGCACCGTCAGCGGCATGGAGGCGCATGCCGGTCCGACCCCGATGGCGCTGCGCCGCGATGCGCTGCAGGTGGCAGCGCCCCTGATGCAGGAGGTGGTGGCGATCGCCAAGCGCTATCCGCCCCACGGCCGCGGCACGGTCGGGATGGTGCAGGTGCATCCGAACAGCCGCAATGTGATTCCCGGGCGCGTCAAGTTCTCGATCGACCTGCGCAATGTCAGCAACGAGCTGCTCGATCAGATGGATGCCGATGTACGTGCATACGCGAGGCGGCTGGCCGAAGAGTCCGGCCTTGCCATCGAGCTCGAGGAGGTGTCGCACTTTTCCGCCCAGCCGTTTCATGCCGAGTGTGTGGCGGCGGTTGGCCGCGCGGCAAGCAAGCTTGGCTATTCGTCCATGCCCGCGGTCTCCGGTGCCGGGCATGACGCGGTGTACGTGGCGCGCCTCGCGCCAGCCGGGATGATCTTCATACCGTGCAAGGATGGCATCAGCCATAACGAGATCGAGGACGCGCAGCCCGAACACATCAGTGCGGGCTGCAATGTCCTGCTGCACGCGATGCTCGAGCGCGCTGGCGTGGTCTCCTAGCGCGCCTGGGCTGCGTTACTCGGACTCCGCGAGGCCACAGCCGCGCAGGATGAGGGTGCGCACGGCAGCGCTCGCCCGGGATTGCGCAGCGGGCCCGGTTGCGGTGATCCCCAGCACCGCGCGCACCTGCACGTCGAAGTCGGCATAGGTCTGGGTCGCGGCCCAGATCGTGAAGAACAGGTGCTTGCTGTCGACCCGCGCCATGCGCCCCGCCGCGATCCAGCCATCGATCACCTCTGCCTTGCGCTCGACGAGCGCGCGCAGCTCCGTGCGCAACAGATCGCCCAGGACCGGTGCGCCATGCAGGAGTTCGTTGGCAAAAACCCGCGAGGCGTCGGCCCGTTCGGCGGACATCCGCATCTTCGCATCGATGTAGGCGGCCAGCGCCGCACGCGGGTCGGCCTCGGGCCTGATGAAATCCGTGGGAACGAGCCAGTCCTTCAGGGTGCGCGCCAGCACCTCCCGGTAGAGTTCGAGTTTGCTGCCGAAGTAGTAGTGCAGGTTCGCCTTCGGCAGCGCCGCCTCCTGCGCGATCTCGGCCATGGTCGCGCCACTGTAGCCTGCGCGCGCGAACACGCGTTCGGCCGCAGCCAGGATCAGTTCCTCGTTGGCCTGGCGGATGGAGGTCTTGCCGAATCCACCACCTGACGAAGGGGCGGTGGGCGCGGCGCGGCCCTCGGTCACGGCAGGCCCCCGTCGGGCTTACTTGGCCGCCGCATCCCAGACGACATGGGTCATCGCCTCGGCACCCGGATCCTTCTTGATGACGGGGGAGCTGCCGCCCGACAGGAGAACCTTGACCGTGCGCTCGTAGGCGGCCGGCTCGAGGTAGCCGATCTTGGGCGTGCCCGCGGCGGTGATGAGGGTCGCGACGTTTTGCATCTGCCGCTTCTGGACGGCGAGCGTGGCGCTGCCCGAGGTGTCCGCCGCCACCACGATCCGGGCGGCTTCCTCGGGATTCTTGACCGCCTCGTTCCAGCCCTTGAAGGTCGCCTTCAGGAACTTCGCCATCTTGGCAACGAAGGCCGGATCCTTGAGGCGGGGTGCGAGCACATACAGGCCGTCCTCGAGCGTCGCCACGCCCTCGTCCTGATAGAAGAACTTCACGAGGTCGTTTTCCTTCACGCCGGCATCGACGACCTGCCAGTACTCGTTGTAGTTCATGGTCGAGATGCAGGCGGCCTGGTTTTGCAGCAGCGGATCGACGTTAAAGCCCTGCTTTAGGACTTTGATGTCGACGTCGGGCTTGTAGCCGAGCTTGGCCATCCAGTTCAGAAAGGGATATTCGTTGCCGCCGAACCAGACGCCCAGGGTCTTGCCCTTGAAGTCCTTCGGGGTCTCCACGCCGCTCGCCTTCTTGCAGGTCAGCATCAGCCCCGACCGGTCGAACACCTGGGCGATGTTCACGAGCGGCACGCCCGCCTCGCGGGCGGCGAGCGCATCAGGCATCCAGTCGACGATTGCGTCGGCGCCATTGCCCGCGATCACCTGGACCGGCGAGACATCCGGGCCGCCCGGCTTGATGGTCACGTCCAGGCCTTCGGCGGCGTAGTAGCCCTTGGCCTGGGCGACGTAGTAGCCGGCGAACTGGGCCTGCGGCACCCACTTCAGCTGGACCGTGACCTTGTCAGCAGCCTCTGCCCCGCCGCTGGCAGCGGCCAAGGCTGCGGCGAGTCCGCACATGAAGAATTTCAGTTCACGTTTCATGGAATGCTCCCTCTGGTTGGTTTGGCGACGATGGAAGGCGGTGATGGAGGCCGGTGTGGACAAGGCGATTGGGGGGCCTAGGGCGAGCGCTGCGAGGGGTGCCAGAAGGCCAGCACACGCTCCATGCGGCTTAAGAGCGCATAGCAGATGGAGCCGGTCGCCGCGGCCACGACGATCGCGGCCCAGACCAGCGCCATGTTCATGTGCGCTGCCTCGGTCGAGATCCGAAAGCCGATGCCCGCCGTGGGCGAGCCGAAGAACTCCGCGACGATCGCACCGATCAGGGCGAGCGCGGCGTTGACCTTCAGGGCTGCAAAAAGAAAGGGCAGGGCGGTGGGCAGGCGCAGCGACCAAAGGGTGCGCCGGTAGCCGGCCGCATAGCTGTACATCAGTTCGAGTTCCTGGTGGCTGGCCGCCTCGAGACCGGCGAGCGTTGCGGCGAGCATCGGAAAGAAGGTCATGAGTGCGACGACGGCAGCCTTGGAGGGCCAGTCAAAGCCGAACCACATGACGGCGATGGGCGCGACGCCCACGAGCGGCACCGCACTGGTGAGCGCTGCGACCGGGAGCAGTCCGCGCTTTAGGAACGGCACGCGGTCGAGCGCGAGTGCGACGCCAAAGCCGCAGCCCGACCCGAGCAGCCAGCCGCTGGCCGCGGCCTTGCCGACCGTCTGGACAAAGTCGGACGAGAGCACCCGTGCATCAGCGACGAGCGCGGCTGCGATCAGGAGCGGCGAGGGCAGGAGCACGCGGGGCACGCCCAGTGCGCCTACCAGAACCTGCCAGAAGTAGAGAACCCATAGTCCGAAGAGGACGGCGACCGCGCCCTCCACGGCCCGCGAGGGGTGCGCTGCGGCGCGCGCCACGAGTGTGGTTGCAAGCAAGGCGAGCGCCGCGGCGCACAACCAGAAGCCAGCCCCGGCGGCCGCCTCGCCGCGGGCGGCCGGCAGGCCCGCCAAGAGGAGCGCCCCCAGAATACTCGCGGAACACAGGATGAGCTGCGCAATCGCCCGCGCGCGCGCGGGTGCCACCAGCCCCGCCCATGCCGCCAACGCCGCGATACCGAGCACGAGGCGCACGGCGAGCGCCATGCCCGGTGCCGCCGCCTGCCCGATGGGGTGTTCCGCCCCGGTCTCCACGAGCGCGAGCGGCCAGGCAGCGCTTGCGAGGATGAGGAGGAGCGCCGCGAGTGCGATGAGCCCGGGCAGCGCGGCGCGCCGAAGGAGTTCGCTCACCGGGCTCTCCAGCGCCTGAGCACGCGCACTTCAAGGGCGGCGATGAGGCCTGTAAAAAGGAGGCCGAGCAGGGCGCAGGCGCACAGCGCCGACCAGATCTGTACGGTGTTCCCGTAGTAGGAGCCGGTCAGAAGCCGCGCGCCCAGGCCTGCCTGGGCACCGGTCGGCAACTCCGCCACCATCGCGCCGACCAGACCGGCTGCGACTGCCACACGCAGGGCGGGAAACAGGAAGGGCAGTGCGGCCGGCACGCGCAGCGTCCAGAAGGTCTGAGCGGGTGAGGCGGCGTAGGTGTGCAGCAGTTCAAGCTGGAGTCGCTCGGGCGAGCGCAGCCCCGCCACCAGTGCCACGGTCACCGGAAAGAAGCAGAGGTACATGGCGATCACGGCCTTGGGTATGAGACCCGCAAGACCGAGGCTGCCAAGCAGGACGATGACGATCGGCGCGATGGCCAGTACCGGGACAGCCTGGGAGGCGACCACCCATGGCAGCACCGCATGCCGCAGGGTACGCGAGTGTACGATTCCGACGGCAAACAGCGTGCCGATGAGGGCGCCCATCACAAAGCCCAGAAGCGTCGCCTGCCCGGTCACGGCCGCGTGATACACGAGACTGCGCGGCGAGTCCAAGGGCCAGTCGATGATGCCAGAGAGCATGTCCTCGAACACCTGGTGCGGCGCGGGCAGGACGGGGCGTTGCATGGTGAGCGTGGTCGCGACCAGATCGCGCGCCGTCCAGTCGCCGCGCGGGGCGAGCACACGCTCGATTGCACCCTGCGCATTCAGGCCGACGGCCGCGACATACCAGACGAGGAGCAGCACCGCCAGCACCGTTGCGACCGGCAGGAGCCGGCGCTTGGCCCAGCTCATGGCGTGGCTACCTTGCATGACCGTCTGCCAGCGCCTCGCGCAGGGTGTGTGCGAGCGCGATGAAATCCGCACTGTCGCGCAGTCCCAGATGACGCTCCTCGGGCAACGGCGACTCCAGCACCCGGACGACGCGACCGGGCCGCGGTGACATGACCACGATACGCGTCGACAGGTAAACCGCCTCGGCGATCGAATGCGTGACGAACACGATGGTCCGGCGCTCGCGCTGCCAGAGCTCTTGCAACTGCTCGTTCAGGTCGTCGCGGGTGATCTCATCGAGTGCCCCGAACGGCTCATCCATCATGAGGATGCGCGGCTCAAAGCCGAGTGCACGGGCGATCGAGACGCGCTGCTGCATGCCCCCCGAGAGCTGCCACGGGTATTTGCGCTCGAAACCGGCAAGACCCACGCGCTCGAGCTGCTGGCGCGCGATCCGCTCGCATTCCGCGCGCGGGCGCTTCTGGATCTCGAGCGGCAGCATGACGTTGGCGAGCACCGTGCGCCAGGCGAAGAGCGCCGGGGCCTGGAACACGTAGCCGTAGGCGCGTGCGAGGCGCGCCTCGCGCGGCGTCATGCCGTTGACGAGCACGCTGCCACCCGTGAGCGGCTCGAGGTCGGCGATGACGCGCAGGAGCGTCGTTTTACCGCACCCGGAGGGCCCGATCAGGGCGACGAACTCACCCTGCTTGATGGAGAGATTGATGTTCTCAAGCGCGTGGACGGGGGCGTCGTCGGCGGCGTAGATGACCTGCGCGTTGCGGACTTCCACCGCCAAGGCCGGGCCAAGCGCGGGCGCGCTCTGGGGATGTGCGGGTAGCGGCGCATTCATGCGGAGGCGGATACGGGCTCCAAAAAAACCTAACCAAACGGTCAGCTTCTGATGAACTGCCTAGCCATTTCTGTGCCAAGGCGCCCGTCTCGGCCAAAGGCGCCTTCGCCCCGGCCCTGCGCCGCGCCCCCGCCGGGTCCAGGCTGCCGCTCCCGGACCGCAATGGTGCAGTTCGGACTCGATTTGGTGCGCGCGGGGTTCACGCGGACCCTCCTCGAAGGCCTTGGTCCTGGTTGGCTACGATTGCCCTTTCAGAAAGCGCACGAGGGGGACGAGCGAGGCGAGCGGTGCCTCCTCCTGCGGCACATGGCCAACATCGGGCAGCGCCACCAGGCGGCAGTCCGGAATCGTGGCCAGGTAGTCCTTCGCGTTGGTTGCGGGGATGAGATGGTCCTCATCACCCCAAAGGAGGAGGGTGGGTGCCCGGATGCTTGCGAGGCGCGCGCGCGGGTCGTGCAGCAGCGTCTGGTGCATGCGCGCAAGGAGCGCACTGCGCACACCCGGCGCAAGCAGCATGTCGTAGTAGCGATCGACGACCGATTGGGTCAGTCGGGCTGGGTCGGCATAAGCCGGCTTCAGGTTCATGCGCAACAGCGCGCGCGGCAGGACGTAGCGCATCGCCGTCATCACGGCAGGCACGTCTGGGTGACGCTCGTATTCGAAGCCCGGGCTCGCAAAGCCATCGGGCGAGACCAGGACGAGGCGCGCGACCCGGGTCGGATACTGGGCAGCGAACTCCCAGGCGATGCGTCCGCCCAGCGAATTGCCAATCAGGTCGACCTGTCCGATACCGAGCTGATCGAGCAGTGCGAGGAGGATCGCAAGACAGCGCTCATCGCTGTAGTCGGCGCGCGGATCCGGGCCGGTCAGGCCGGCGCCCGGCAAGTCGATGCTGATGGTGCGAAAGTCCTTTGCGAGCACCTCGACCCACGCGTTCCAGGTATCCAGCGAGGATCCAAAGCCATGCAGGAGCAGCACGGCCGGGGCATCCCGCGGGCCAGCTTCCCGCACGCGCAGGCGGATGCCGGCCACCTCCATGAACTCGTTCGGGCCGCGCGTGTACTTGGCGATGAGCTCGGCGCGGCTCCGATCCGGCGTCCATAAACAAAGCCCCAGCGCACCCAAAGCGGCAAGCGCAAGACAGGCCAGCGTCATTCGAATCAAGTCGACTCCTTCATGGTTGTTCAGGGATTGTCCAGGGATTGTTCAGGNNGCCAGGGCACACGCACGGCCACAGGCGCGCGGGGCCCCGCATTATCCACTTTCGACGTCCCGCAAGCGGCGTGCCCACGGGCAACCGCGAACATCACCGCGAGGATGACGGCGAGGGGACTGCGAGGCCTGCGTGCGGCTCCAACGCGCCTCTTGCGCGCCTCTAACGCGCCTCTAACGCCCCTTTGTGCTGCACCGCACAAGCAAAACCTGTTACAGCGTATTGACAGTTATTAACAAGCTGGTAGAACATGCCTCGCGTACCCAGAAAGAGTACATCTCGCCGTATCGAGCAACCTGGCGGAGTTCGATGAACACTCAGAAGCAAAGTGGGCCCTTGTCCACCCTGGCTTACAGAAGCCGAGCCGTACCGTCGTTTTCCACCTCGGAACTCGACTCCCTGATCGAGACCGCGCGCGCACGCAACCGGGCCGCGGCCATCACGGGCATGCTGATCTACGATGAGGGGCGCTTTTTCCAGTGGCTCGAAGGCCCCAGCGAGCAGCTTTCCAACCTGTGGCAGACCATCCGCAAGGATCCGCGCCACACGGGTATCGAGGTCCTTGATGACACCCGCTCCGAGGCCCGCATGTTCGGACAGTGGGACCTGAAATTCGCAGCGGGCTCGACCCCGTTGCAGGTCGATCCGACCCTTCCCGTGGTGGTCTCGCGCGACCTCCTTGGTTCGCTCTACCGCAATGCCCAGGCGCCTGCCGCCTTGCTTTCGAACATGGGCGTCGCACGCGCGGCCATCGTCAGTACACCACCCGGCGCGAACGTCGCGCAAGGTGCAGTGCTGCGGCAGATGGTCGATGCGGAAGTGATCCCTGAGCTCGTCAAACGGCATCGCGCGGACCGGCCGCGTCTGCCGCTGGCCCATCCGCGTGCGGCCGAACTGGCCAAGCTCTTGACCGCGGCTGATCCGGCAGATGCATTCGCGCTTCTCGATCTGCTCCAGGTCGAGGCCGGATCGCTCGCGCTGTCCAGTGCGACCGTCTATGAGCCCGCGGCCCGCACCCTGGGTGAACTCTGGGCTGACGACGCCTGCACCGACGTGGATGTGACCCTGGGTCTGGGCCGCCTGCAGGGCAGCCTTAGGCAGTTGGAACTGGCCATGCCGGTGCGCGCCCATTCCGGCCGGCCGCTGCGCGCAGTCCTCGTCGCACCGCAACCTGGCGAGGTGCACATGCTGGGCGCGGTGCTCGATGCCGAGGTACTCTGGCGCGATGGTTGGGACATTCAGTGCGAATTCCCCGCGACCGATGCGGCCCTGAACACGCTGGTCGCCGAACACTGGTTCGAGGCGATCGACCTGTCGTTGAGCGCGGCGTTCCGCCGTGAGCACTGGCTGCCGCGCGTGGCCAAGACGATCGCCGCCGCCCGACGCGCATCGGTGAACCCGGAGATCGTGGTCGTCGTCGGGGGCCGGATCTTCTATGAGCAGGGCGCGAACGCGACACTGGTGGGTGCCGACGCCGAGAGTGCCACTGCTTTGAACCTCACTCAGACCCTCACCTCCTCGCTGCGCCGCCACGACAGCTAGTCGCAGCGTCGCACAAGGCTGGCATCAGGCTGCAGAAGAGTCGCAGCACACTCACCGCATCAGTTCCCGTTCGCTTCCCACAAACGCGGGGTGAACGGTGCCTGGCGCGATCCGATGGTTGGGGTGGGTGCTGGTGCTTGGTGCCAGGTCGTGCCCGCCCGTTCATCCGCCCTGGCGCGTGCTCCGGCTTGTCCTCGTGTGGCGTGAATTGCCAGTTGGGGCCGCTTGCAGGTAGTCTCTGTGCATGCCCGAGAACCCCTTCACGCACCACGAGATCCTGCGTCTGATCGAGCCCTTCACGCGGTCCGGGCGGCGCGTCGATCTTGCGTCAAGCGATCGTATCGCACGACGCCTGCGATTCCTGCCGGTCCTGCATCCGGTTGGCGCCGCGCCTGGCTTCGCAATCAGCGAGATCCTCGAGATGGAGCAACCCTGGGCCGGCCACTTCCGGCTCGTGCGCCGGCTTTACCTTCTGGCGAAGGCGCAGGAGCCCGCGGGCTTGGCTCGACCGCTCGGCAGTTTGCCTGAATCGCTGCCTGGATCGCTGCCCGAAGCACTGCCCGAAGCACTGCTCGAGGCCTCTGGCAGCGATGCGGCGCAAGTGCTCGCCGCGCTCGAGAAGGTCGACCCGGCGAGCCAGTTCTCGATTTCAGCGGGCCAGATCATCGCGCGCAGCTACCGGATCGACCTCGACCCCGGCGCGCTGCCAGCCGGTGTGCACTCGATGCCTCTCATCCTGACGCAGGCTGCGGCCTGCAGCGCCGAATTTGCGCTCACCCTGAGCGCGCCCACCTTCAAGGGGGAGCGGCGCGCCGAGATCGCGCTTTGCCCGGCCGCAAGCCCCTGGATCCGACTGCCCGACGATCTGATCGCCGTGCTCGGTCGCAACTTTGGCTTGCTGCAGGAAACCAATGAGGGCTGGAAGAGCCGCCTGCGCCTCGCGCGACGCGAGCCCGCCCGTAGCCGCTCGGCCGAGGAAGGTTTCATCGCCCTGGTCGAGCATTTGACGCGTACCCTCGCCGAGGCGCCCGAGCGGTTTCATGAGCGCCTTGCCCCGGTGCGCCGTTACGTCTTCCTGCGCCGTAGCGTGCCGCTTCTGGTGTGCGCTGCCCTGATCGCGGCAGCGGCGTCATCGGCGCGCCTGCATATCGCCGACGACTCGGCATTACGCATGCTGATTCTGAATGCGCCCACCTGGCTGCTGGTGGCGGTATTCTGTCTGCCCGAGTTGCCGCGCATCGAGATTCCACCGTGGCCGCGTCGGCTTGGCGCAGCGCGCTGGCACGTGGACCCGGCAGGGTCGGCCACACGGGCGCCTCTGGTCCTGCCTGCCTCCTCCCATCCCGGGTGAGAAAGCGCGCGCACCGCGTGCGGCCCCGTTCTTCAAACACACATTCTGGGTAGACCATGGCCGGAAACCCCATGAACATTCCGCCGGTGTCGATAGCCGCGGCGAAGGCTGCGCTGATCGAGCAGTTCGCCGATCCGATCATCCGCCGCCGCGCTTCGATGCTCTGGGGCACGCGCGGGGTGGGCAAATCGTCGATCGTGCGGCAGGTGGCAGAGCATTTCAAGGTGCCGCTCGTGGACCTGCGCCTGACCACCATCGAGCCGGTCGATATCCGCGGTGCCATATTTGCCGATGACGCGCTCGAGAAGACCGTGTGGTTTCCTCCGGAATTCCTGCCCTCGCGAGATGAACCCGACGGCATCCTGTTTCTCGATGAGCTCACTGCGGCGGATCAGCGACTGCAGATCTCGGCCTACTCGCTCATTCTCGACCGGCGCGTTGGGCGCTACCAGCTGCCCGACGGCTGGCAGGTGATCGCTGCGGGCAATGCGAGCTTCCACGGTGCGGTCAGCCATGACATGGGTACGGCGCTTGCCGACCGGATGTTCCATTTCAACGTCCAGACCGTCATCGATGCGTTCCTCGAGTACGCGCTCGCGATGGGTTTCGCGCCCGAGGTCATGGCCTACCTGAAGGTGCGTCCCGACAAGCTCGACGACACCCAGGCGCAACTCGCCGGCGACCATCTGGTGGGTGCCAGCCCGCGCGGCTGGGAGGACGTCTCCAACGTGCTGCGCTCGGGGCTGTCTGAATCCGCCAAGCGGATCTTCGTGCAGGGGCGGATCGGTGCGGCCAATGCAGCCGAATTCTTCGGCGTGCTGCGCGAGATCCAGGCCAGCGTCGACGTGGTCAAGCTGCTTGAAGCGCGGCCTGGCAAGGAGACCCAGGCGCTGCTGCCGCGCTCGCTCGATGGCCTCTACGGGATGATCTACGGCCTGCTCGCGGCGAGCACCACCGCGCAGCGCATCGCCCGTAGCATCGAGATCGTCGAAGAGCTGCCCGACATGCGCAGCGAGGTGCGCCTGCCGCTGCGTGAGGCGCAGACGCTGTCGATGGAACTGCTCATGCAAAAGGCGCTCTTAGCGGGCGAGGAGGGTGCGATCCTGGACAGTCCCGCCTACCGGCGCTACGCCCAGGAGCGCGAGCGTATGGGTCATGATGTCCACTGATGAGCCTCGCAGCGGGCACCGGGGGACGCGCGCGATCCAGCGCCTGGTCGAATTTGCGCCGTCCACGGGGGGCCTTGCGCTCTGGGTGCAGCACGCCGACCGGGCACCCGGCGAGGACACGGCGCTCGTGGCCACCGATGGTCTGACCCTGTATTACGGTGCCGCCTTTTCGACGTTGCCGCTTGCCGAGCAGGCCGGCCTTGTGGCGCACGAGGTCCTGCATATCGCCCTGCGGCATCCGCAGCGCTTTCTTGAGTTGCAGCGCCTGGTCGGGGATGTCGATCTGAAACTCTTCAACATCTGCGCCGACGCCATCGTCAACAGCGCCTTGAGTCATCTCACCTGGCTTGCACTGCCGCGCGAGTCGGTGTTCCTCGATCGCCTGCTCGCGACCACGCTGGGCATCCACGAAGCGGTCGAGAAGTCGCTGCTCGAATGGGACGTCGAGCGGCTCTACCGTGCGCTCGACGACCGTCGGGCCGCCGCGGCAGCGGGCCAGAAGGGGGAGCGCGGCCGGCAAGGCGGCGCATCGGGCGAGAAGGGCGCACTCCGGGGGCGCTCGGCCCCGAATCCGGCGCAAGACACCAAAGTGCCAACCGCGGCGGTCGGGGCGGGCGAAAAATCCGAGCGGGCCCGCGCGCTGGGCGCGGCGAGCGCGGTGGACCTGCTGCCTGCGGCCGATACCGAGCGGGCGCCGCAGGCTGAAGCCGATGAGGCGCTGCTTTGGACCGAACGCATCGAGCGCGGCCACGCCGGCGACGGGGCGCACTCGATGCTGCGAGGCCTGCTTGCCGATCTGCCGCGGGTGCAGACCCCTTGGGAGCAGGTGCTGCGCACCCAGCTCGCGCACCGGCTCTCGCATCGACCAGGCCTGTCCTGGTCGCGGCCGTCACGCTCCTACATCGCGAACCAAGGCCGCACGAGGGGTGGTCGGAGACTGCCGTGGGAACCGGGTTTGAGCAGCAGCCGGCCGGTCGCGCGGCTCGTCGTGGTCGTCGATGTGTCCGGCTCGATCGACGATGCCCTACTGGAGCGCTTTGCCAACGAGATCGAAGCGATCACGAGGCGACTCGAGGCCGGCCTTGTGCTCGTGATCGGCGATGACCGGGTGCAGAAGGTAAGCGCGTTCGAGCCGGGCGTATCGGATCTGCGCGAGATCGAGTTCAACGGCCGGGGTGGGACGGATTTCACGCCGCTCCTCGAGGAGGCCGATCGGCATCGTCCTGATGTCGGCGTGGTCCTGACCGACCTCGATGGGCCGGCGCACTTTCAGCCCCGCTGGCCTGTGATCTGGGCCGTCACCGAGGCGCACAGCCGGGCGGTGCAACCCTTCGGACGCAAGCTGACGCTAAGCTAAGCGAGAGGCAACCGGCATCCGCGCCTGCTCTCGAGCGGGTCCTGGCGCTGCGGCCAACGCTGCCGAGCGGTGCGGGCCGCAGCGCTCGTGTGCGCACTGCCGCGGCCCTTCGTGCCGGCGCGGATGGACGGCGTCGATGAGCCGACGCATCCAGGGGGCACCGCAAAGCCCACGGCAAAGTCCACCGCAAAGACCATCGCGAAGACCACCGCGAAGACCACCGCGAATGAGCCTGCAAAGACCAGTGGGAAGGCCACTTTGCAGCAACCCGAGAGGGGGCCATTTTGCGACCCGTTCCTGATGGAGCTCGAGGCATCAGGGTACGGCAGCGCACCGACTCGAGAGCGGTCGCGCCGCATGCTCGGTTCCGAGGCGGGGACTTCACCCACGCGGTGGATCGACCTGCCATGGTCCTTCCCCCCTTGGCGTGCCGCCCTTGATGCTGCGCCCAGTGCCATCCGCCGGGTACCACGTGACCGCCGCCTGCCGTCTGCCACAGGCCAAAATCAGGAGAACCCCATGAGCCGTACCATGCACGCCGCAGTGGTTGAGAAGTTCCGCGAGCCCCTCGTTTTGAAGGAGCTTCCGATCCCGACGCCGGCCGCCGGACAGATCCTCGTCAAGACCGAGGCCTGTGGCGTGTGTCACACGGACCTGCACGCCGCCCGCGGCGACTGGCCGCTCAAGCCGACGCTGCCCTTCACCCCCGGCCATGAGGGGATCGGGATCGTCGCGGCCCTGGGCGCCGGGGTCACCGCGGTCAAGGAGGGCGACCGTGTGGGTGTGCCGTGGCTGTTCTCCGCCTGTGGACACTGCGAATATTGTCTCGCCGCGCGTGAGCCAGTATGTCCTTCGGCGCAGTTCGGCGGCTATACCGTCAATGGCGGCTTCGCCGAATACATCATCGCCGATCCCTCCTATGTGGCCCACATTCCCGCCCATCTCGAGCCGCACGCGGCAGCGCCGCTTATCTGTGCGGGCATCACCTCGTACAAGGGCATCAAGGAGACCCAGGCCCGGCCCGGCGAATGGATCGTCATCTCGGGCATCGGTGGACTGGGCCATCTTGGCGTGCAGTACGCCATCGCCATGGGGCTGCAGGTGTGCGCTGTCGACGTTGACGAGGGCAAGCTTGCGCACGCGAAGCGCCTGGGGGCGAGCGCCACCGTCAATGCCAAGACGGGCGACCCCATCACGGCGGTCCAGAAGATCACCGGCGGGGGCGGCCACGGTGTGCTCATCACCGCGCCGTCCCTGGGCGCCTTCAAGCAGGGCGTGGGCATGACGCGCAAGTGGGGCACGTGCGTGCTGGTGGGTCTGCCTCCCGGAGATTTTCCGACACCACTGTTCGATGTCGTGGCCAACTGCATCTCGATTCGCGGCTCGTTCGTGGGCAGCCGCGGTGACATGGCCGAAGCCCTCGCGTTTGCAGCGGGAGGCAAGGTCAAGGCGGACATCGAACTGCAGCCGCTCTCGGCGATCAACGCGGTCTTCGAGCGTCTCGAGCACGGGGATGTCCCCTCGCGCGTCGTGCTCGATTTCGCAAAGCACTAGGCCGCCTGCCGTGCCCGATCAGAGTGCCTCCGAAGCTTTGCCGGCCAGGCTCTCGGACGGGCTCGCGCTTCTGGACGCGCGTGAGATGGCCGAGGCGGATCGCCTGACGATCACAGGCGGGATCAGTTCGATCGAACTGATGGGCAACGCCGGGCTCGGCGTCGCCATGGTCATCCTCGCGCGCTTTGCGCTCCAGCCGGTGGTGGTCCTGTGCGGGCCCGGCAGCAACGGCGGCGACGGCCTGGTCGTGGCCGGGCAGCTGGCCGCGGCCGGCTGGCCGGTGCGGGTTGCCCTGTGGGGCGAACGCGCCGCTCTCAGGGGTGCTGCCGCCCACTATGCCGAATTGTGGCAGGGACCCGTGGAAGTGCTTCGTCCTGGCGTGCTCGACGGTGTCGAACTGGTTGTCGATGCGCTCTTCGGCGCGGGCCTAAGCCGCGCTCTCGAGGGCGCATCCCTCGAGGTGCTGGGTGCGGCCGCGGTGCGCAGACTCACCATCGTCGCCGTCGACATTCCAAGCGGTGTGATGGGCGACACCGGCGCGGATCTCGGTGCGGCGCCCGCGCAGATCACGGTCACCTGCTTTCGCAAGAAGCCGGGCCACCTGCTCGAGCCTGGCCGCAGCCTGTGCGGTGAGCTGATTGTGACCGACATCGGCACGCCGCTGTCGGTGTTCGACTCGATCTACCCCAAGACCTTCGAGAACGGCCCGGCCCTGTGGGAGGAGTCGCTACCCCGGCGGCGCGCCGACGGCAACAAGTACACATGCGGTCACGCCCTCGTCTGGGGCGGCTATCCCACCACGGGCGCAGCGCGCATGGCGGCGCGAGCCGCCGCCCGTGCCGGCGCCGGCCTGACCACAGTGGCGGTACCCGTCGCCGCCCTTGCGGTCTATGCCGGGGCGCTCACCAGCATCATGGTGACACCCATCGCGACACCCGGTGAACTCGAGCATCTGCTCGAGGATCGGCGTTACCGCGGCTTTCTGATCGGCCCGGGCGCGGGCGTCGGGCCTGCGACGCGCACTTCGGTCAGGGCCATGCTTGCGACCCATCGACCGTGCGTGCTCGACGCCGACGCCCTGACCACCTTCAGGGACGATCCCGAGGCGCTGTTTCGCGCCATCACCGGGCCGTGCGTCATGACGCCGCACGAGGGCGAATTCGCGCGGCTTTTTTCGGTGCGCGGCGACAAGCTGACGCGGGCGCGTGCCGCCGCGCAGCTGAGCGGGGCGGTGCTGATCCTAAAGGGCCGCGACACCGTCATCGCCGCGCCCGACGGCCGGGCGCTCGTCAATTCCAACGCACCGGCGACGCTCGCGACCGCGGGATCGGGTGACGTGTTAAGCGGCATCGTGCTCGGGCTGCTCGCGCAGGGCATGGACCCGTTCCTGGCCGCGGGCGCGGCCGTGTGGCTGCACGGCGCGGCTGCCGAGACCTTCGGTTTGGGGCTGCTCGCCGAAGACCTGCCCGACCTCTTGCCCGAGGTCTTCACGGCCCTCGCGTCCCGGGCCCTCGCGCCCGCAACCGGCGGTGCGGACCGCTCCTACCCGCCGGGCTCCTACCCCTATGGCGCTGCGCCCTTCGGCGCCAAGCCGCGCGCGCTCGCCGCGCCTGGTGCTGCGGCGGTGGCAGCCCCGGTATTGACTCCGGTATCGACCCCAAGCCCTTCCGGGCGCCCACTCGTGCCGCCCGGATGAAGAACGGCCACTCCGGCATGACCTGGTGCAGCAGGTGCCAGCCGGCCCCGGGGATCGACGTTGCACGCGCCTGCCGACCCCGGAGGTCCCCCTCGATGCAGGCCCCTGCATGAAAATAGCGGTCTTTAGCACCAAGGCCTACGATCGCCGCTTCCTGGACGCCGCGGCCGGTGGCCAGCACGCGCTCGACTATATCGAGGCACGCCTGTCGCTGCAGACGGCGCCGCTTGCCCGGGGCGCGGGGGCGGTCTGTGCCTTCGCCAACGATCGCGTCGACGCGGGCGTGCTGACCGAATTCAAAAGCCTGGGCGTGCACCTGGTGGCGCTGCGCGCGGCCGGCTATAACAACGTCGATCTGGCCGCAGCCAAGGTGCTTGGCGTCACGATCGCCCGGGTCCCGGCCTATTCGCCGGCTGCGATCGCGGAATACGCGGTCGCGCTCATGCTCGCGCTCGATCGCAACATCCATCGTGCCTACGCGCGGGTGCGCGAGGGCAATTTCGCGCTCGAGGGCCTGCTCGGGTTCAACCTCTCTGGCAAGACCGTCGGCGTGGTCGGAACCGGGCGCATCGGCGCGGGGGTGGTGCGCATCATGCAAGGCTTCGGCTGCCACGTGCTGGCCCACGATCTGCGCCCCAATCCGGTGTGCCTCGAGGCAGGCATCAAGTATCTCAGCCTGCCCGAATTGCTGGGTGCCTGCGATGTGATCACGCTGCACTGCCCCCTGACACCCGCCACCCGACACCTGATCGGTGCCGAGGCGATCGGGCAGATGAAGCGCGGCATGATGCTGATCAATACCAGCCGCGGCGCGGTGGTTGATACGGCGGCCCTCATCGAGGGCATCAAGACGGGCGCCATCGGTCATCTCGGACTCGATGTCTACGAGGAGGAGGCGAAGCTGTTTTTTGCCGACCGTTCCGATGATGTGATCGGCGATGACGTGTTTGAGCGCCTTTTGACCTTTCCCAATGTGCTTGTGACCGGACATCAGGCATTCTTCACCCGGGAGGCGTTGACTGCGATCGCCCAGACCACGATCGAGAACATCACCGCCTTCGAGCGGACCGGACGGGCCCTTCACGAGGTCACGTGATGAATCGCCCCCGCAGTGCCCTGCCCAGAAAAAAGAGGATGTAGCGATGCATGCCATGGTTCTGAAGAAGCTGCGCACGCCCCTGGAGTGGACCGAACTGCCCGATCCCGAGCCCGGGCCCGGCGAAATCCGCGTGGCGGTCAGCGCGTGCGGCGTGTGCCGCACCGACCTGCACGTCGTCGACGGGGAGTTGCCCCATCCCCAGGTACCGATCATTCCCGGTCACGAGATCGTGGGGCGTATCGACGCGCTCGGCGCGGGCGTCAAAGGGCTTGCCCTGGGCGAGCGCGTTGGCATCCCCTGGCTCGGCCACACGTGCGGTGTGTGCCCGTATTGCGTCATGCAGCGCGAGAATCTCTGCGATCACCCGGTGTTCACCGGCTATACGCGCAACGGCGGCTATGCCAACAAGGCCGTCGCGGATGCGCGTTTTGCCTTTCCACTGGGCGAGAAGGGGACCGACGAAGCGCTCGCTCCGCTCCTGTGCGCGGGGCTGATCGGCTGGCGCTCCCTCGTCATCGCGGGCGCGGGAGTGCGTCTTGGACTCTACGGATTCGGCGCGGCGGCGCATATCCTCGCGCAGGTTGCGATCTGGCAGAAGCGCGAGATCTTTGCCTTCACGCGCCCCAAGGATACGGTGGGCCAGCAGTTCGCCCGGAGCCTGGGCGCGACCTGGGCGGGCGGCTCCGACGAGAGTCCGCCTGCCCCGCTCGACGCCGCGATCATCTTTGCGACACCAGGCGAACTCGTGCCGGTGGCGCTGCGGGCGGTCCGCAAGGGTGGCCGTGTGGTGTGCGCGGGCATCCACATGAGCGACATCCCCAGTTTCCCCTACAGCATCCTGTGGGAGGAGCGCGAGCTGCTCTCAGTCGCCAATCTGACGCGCAAGGACGGAATGGATTTCCTGGCGCTTGTCCCAGAGATCGGGATCGTGACCAAGACCACGAGCTATCCGCTGGCCAAGGCCAACGACGCACTCGCCGACCTGCGCGCGGGCCGCTTTGAAGGCGCGGCCGTACTCAAGGTCTGACCGGGCGCCTGCCGCGCGCTCAAGGGGTGATCAATGAGTGATCGATGGACTCGCGGTGCGGGCCCGCGCCCACCGCTCTTTAAAGGCGGGCCTTCTGGGCACGCTCGTAGGCAGTCTCGCAGACCAGGCAGCGCAGCGCCTCGGGTTCGGCTTCGAGACGCTTTAGCGCGATCGGCACGCCGCAGTCGCTGCACACACCGTAGGCGGGTCCGTGCACGCGCGCCAGCGCCGCCGTCAGCTCATCGAATTCGCTGCTGCCGAGGTCTGCCTGCGCCGCTTCGACCTCCCGGTCGCCGGCGCGCGCCTGGGCGTCATCGGCGTCGGTCTGGCGCGTCTCGCGTGCATGCAATACGGGAGTCTCACCCTCGAGGGTCTGAGCGCGCTCGGCCACGAGGGCGGCCAGGCGGGTCTCGAGGGCGTGCGCAAAACCGACCCGCTGGTCATGGGTGAGCGGCGGACGCGCTGCGTCTTCCGGAGGGCTGGAGAGAAAAGGATTGTTCACGGCTCACCATAGCCCCAAGTCGGCCCGCAGTTCCGTACGCTGCCGTACCCACCCCCCTGCCCCAGCTAGGGCGCCCAGAGCCTGGCGAAGCTTGCGATCGAACCCGCGCCCGCAAAGACCGCGCCGAGCGCCAGGGCGACGAGCGGTGCACGCGGCCCGCCCGCAAGTCCGAAACACAGGGCGACCAGCGCTGCACCCGAGGTCTGGCCGATGAGCCGTGCGATGGCGATCATGCCGCTTGCCCCACTGCTGCGTTCCGGCGGGGCCGACGACATCAGGGCGCGCAGGTTCGGGGACTGGAAGAAACCGAAGCCTGCGCCGCAGACCGCCAGCCTGCACTCGATATCCAGAACGCCCGGATCGGCGGGCATGAAGAGCAGCGAGAGCATGCCTGCCGACAGGATCGCAAGGCCGATCCCGCCGAGGAGCCCGGGCGGATAGTGGTCCGACAAGCGGCCGGCCACGGGTGCTGCGAGCGCGACGATGATCGGCCAGGCGGTGAGGAGAAAGCCGGTGTCGACAGGGCTGCGGTGCAGCGCCTCTTCGAAATAGAAGGGCAATGAGACGAAGGCCAGCCCCTGCGTCGTGAAGGAGGCGATCGCGGTCAGGGTGGACAGCGCGAACATGCGGCGTTTCAGAAGATCGACGGGCAGCATCGGCGCCGGATGGCCGGCCTGGCGACGCAGGAGCAGCGTTCCCGCCACGAGCGCGATGGCCAGCGGCGGCAACACCAGATGCGGCCCGGCGCGCTGTGCCGCCGTGCTCAGAGAGAGGATCAGCGTGGCGAAGGTGATCGACGTCAAAAGCGCGGTCAGCGGGTCGAAGCGGTGCACGCTGCGCTCCTTGTGCGGCAGCGCCGGCNNCCCCGGCCAAGCCGTTCGGGAGGATAGATGAGCCGGACGAGCGCGATGTTCACGCTCATGATGCCGCCGGCGCCGATACCCTGCACGACCCGGGCAGCGGCCAGGAGCGGCAGGCTGGGCGCGGCGGCACAGGCAAGCGATGCCGCCGTGAAGAGCGCGAGACCCCCCAGGAAGACGCGACGCGGCCCGACCAGGTCGCCAAGCGCGGCGAGCGGCAGNNGTTGCCACCATGGCGATCTGGTATGCGTTCAGGATCCAGATCGAGGCCGCGGCCGAGGCGCGCAGTTCGCTGCCGATGACGGGCAGGGCAGTGTTGGCGATGGCCGTATCGAGCGAGCCGAGCGTGACGCCGAGCATGATCCCAAGGAGCGCGCGGACGTCACGCCCAGACAGGCGCGGCATGGGCGCGACGCGCGGTGCGTCAGGCGATGGCAATTCTGTTGGCGGCATCGGGGATCGGAGAACGCAGATTGCGAGGGGCGGGCCCGGGCGCAGGAGCACTGCAGCGGGGCACCCCGACGGTGCTCACTGGCGGTGCTCATGACGGTGTTGCGACCAGCAGGTCCTCGCGAACACGCGTAGCCCCGCAGGCGGTCAGGATGATAACGCCTTCGCCCTTCGCCTGCTCTGCGCTAAGGGGAAGCCGGCTCCACCGGCGCGCCTGCGAGGAAGGCGTCGAACGCCCGAAAGAAGGCGAGCGGCTCCTCGAAATAGGGCAGGGCTCCNNCGCCGTGGCTCATCCACACCGGCTGGCTGAGCGCCTCGTAGATGTCGAGAATGTCCGCGCTAAAGAGCCCCCCGGAGAGGAAGTCAAGCGGCGCGTAACGGGCGCCGGGCTGGTGCGCGCTCTCCACGCAATAGGCCCAGAGGGCCTCATCGATCGCCTTGCTGCCCCAGGTTCGCCCGAGGAAGTAACGCACCACGCCAGGACGGACGAGGCCACGAAACAGACGCTCGCTCCACAGCGGATAGCTCACGATCGCGTACATCGCAGGGATGAGCCGGGTCGTGCCCGGCGCGCCCCGCCGGGCCCGGCCACGAAACCCGGTCGGGCTCACGAGTGCGAGGCGCCCCCAGCACTCGGGCCGCTTGGCCGCGGCGCGCGCGAGGAATTCGCAGCCGAGCGACAGCGCCAGCGCATCCACCGGCTGCGGTCCCATGCGCTCCTGGATCGCGCTAAGGATGATCTCGATCGCATCGGTCATGATCTTCGGGGTGTAGCGGCGCGCGCTGCGCTCGCTGCGGCCAAAGCCTGGCAGGTCGGGTGCGAACACGGTGCGGGTGTGCCGGTACTGCTCGTACAAAGGGCGCATTTCGGCCGCCGAGGCCGCTGCGTTCACGCTATGCACGAGGAGAAGCGGCGGCCCGCGGCCGGCGACATAGCAGCCGATCCCGCCGACGCGAAAAAACTCCCCTGACAAGGCAGGCGCGAGCGCTTCCGCGGCGTGGTCCCCCTCGGGAGCGGGCGCGAGCGTCCCCTCGCGGGCCGCAACGCCGCTGGCTTGGCGAGCGGGCTCAGCAGACGAGGCTGGTGGGTTGCTCATGTGCAAGGCTCCCGAACCGGCGCTTTTGCACCGGGTGCGCCGCACGGCGCGCAGGTGGGCAGAAGCGCAACCCGGCGCGCGCGCCGCGACGGTTTGTCCGCACACATTGCACGCTGCATGGCGCCTAGACGAGATCGACCGCGAGGCTGCCCAGGATCTCCGAAAACTGGGCCGTCAGCTGGTCCCCGGGGACGATCGGCCAGGCATCGGTCCAGGTGCCGGTGGTCACGACGTCCCCTGGGCGAAGGTCAGGGGCGTTCGGACACTGGCGCAACTCACGCAGGAAATGCAAGAGGGCGTGGAGCGGCCCGTCGAGGACGTTCGCGCCCCGCCCTGACTCGAGCAGCACGCCATCGCGCCGCAACTCGACTTCAGTGTGTGCAAGGGCCGCATCAAGGCTCGCTCCGGACCGCGCGATGTCCTGCACCGGGCGTCTTGCGCCGACCAGAAGCCGCGCGTGCAGACCGCTGTCGAGCACCGTATCGGCGGCGGCGAACTTCCAGTCTTGCAGGTGCGATTGCACCACCTCGAATCCTGGCGCAATCCATTCGATGGCCTCGAACAGTTGCTCGAGTGTTGCATCAACAGCCGGGGTCTTGCGCAGGCCAAAGACAGCCTCGGGCTCAAGGCGCGGCTGGCACGTGCCGGCAAGAGCGATCCGACCGCGGCCTTCGCAGTAGGTGAGCGTCGAATCCCAGACGGACCCCCAGATCGGGGCGTACACCCCGTAGCGCTCCCAGATCGTGCGATTGGTAAATCCGATCTTGTAGCCCAAAGGCTTCTCCCCGCGTGCGATCCGCAACGCCCGAACGGCGAGCGCGCGCTGGTAGGCTTGAGCCACGTCAAGCCCTTCTTCCCGGCTCGGCACGCAGGCCCACAGCGCGCCCGAATCGATGTGCCTTAAGAGATCCTCGGGGGTCATGCGCCTCCTCGCCGCAGTTGGGTGTCGCCCGTGGGTATCGCCCCTGGGTGTCACCCCTCGGTGTCACCCCTCGGTGTCACCCCTCGGTATCCCGCCCGCTATCCGCGTCGGTCTGCGCCAGCGCGGAACACGCGCTCGCGGCCAGCCCGCCAGCGGTGGCGGACCTGTTACTCTACCGGAAAAGTCGCCACTCCTGAGGAGCCGATCCAAAGTCGCCCGTCGGGCGCCGGCGCGGGCTTTGCCGGCAGCCAGGACGCGGGCGGCAGCGGGAAACCGCTGGAAGAAGCAGGCAGCGGCAACGCGGCGCGCAAAGCGGTTAATATGGGGCCGCAGACGCACCCGGCAGGGCACCCCCAAGGGCACTCCAGAGGGCACCCCTGCCGCACAGGTCGCCTGCGGCGGGATGAAGGATCGGGGGCCCAGGCCAGTGCGGGGCCGGGACGCCGTTGTGAACTCTAGAGTCAGGTCATGGGTTTTTCGCGGTCCAGTGGGGTACTGCTGCACATCAGTTCGCTGCCCGGCCCGCATGGCTCGGGAGACTTCGGGCCCGCGGCCTATCACTTCGTCGACTGGCTGTGCACCGCCGGACAGGGGCTCTGGCAGGTCCTGCCCTTGGGGGGCATTGGCGCGGGCCACTCGCCCTACATGAGCAGTTCGGCCTTTGCGGGCAACGTGCTTTTCATCGATCTTGCCGAGTTGGCCGAGCACGGTTGGCTCGACCCCAAGGACCTCGAGCCCAGCGCGTCCTTCACCCCGGATCGGGTGCCTTTTGCCGAAGTCATCGCCTATCGCACCGAGCGACTCGAGGCGGCCGCCCGGCGCTTTGCGGCCGGGGCAAAGAGTGCGGACCGGGAGGACTTCGAGGCATTTTGCGACACACACTCGGGCTGGCTGCCCGACTACGCCCTCTTCATGGCGTTGGCCGAGCATTTCGAGGGACAGAACTGGACGGCGTGGGACAGCGGGCTTGCGCGGCGCAGGCCCGAGGCACTCGCCGCGGCCCGGGAGACGCACCGAGCGCGCATCTTTTTCTGGACCTTCTGCCAGTGGAGTTTTTTCCGGCAGTGGCGACGCCTGAAGGCCTACGCGAACGCGCGCGCAGTCCAGATCATCGGTGACCTGCCGATCTTCATCGCCCATCAGAGCGCCGAGGTGTGGGCGCACCCGGAACTGTTCGAGCTCGACGGCACGGGCAAGCCCACGGTCGTCGCCGGCGTGCCCCCCGATGCATTTAGCGCCACCGGGCAGCGCTGGGGCAACCCGCTCTACCGCTGGAGTGCCCATGCCGCCGATGGCTATGCCTGGTGGATCGAGCGCATGCGGCGCATCGTCGAGATGGTCGACATCGTGCGCATCGATCACTTCCGCGGGTTCGAGGCGTACTGGGAGATCCCTGCAGAGGAGGCCACGGCTGAACGGGGGCGCTGGGTCCCGGCGCCGGGCGATGACCTGTTTGCGGCCGTGACGCGGGTGCTTGGACCGTTACCCGTGATCGCCGAGGATCTTGGCGTCATCACCGCCGAGGTCGAGGCGCTGCGCCGCAAGCATGGGTTTCCCGGCATGCGCATCCTGCAGTTCGCCTTTGGCGAATTCGATGCCGACCGCCGCTTCCTGCCCCACAATTTCGAGCCCGACACCGTGGTGTTTCCCGGCACCCACGACAACGACACGGCGCTCGGCTGGTGGCATCATGCGCCGCCCCATGTGCGCGCTCACCTGCGTGCCTACCTGGCCACCGATGCGAGCGAGATCGGCTGGGACCTGATCCGCGCGGCGTGCGCAAGTGTTGCCGCAACCGCCATCTATCCGCTGCAGGACATCCTGGGGCTCGGTAGCCTCGACCGCATGAACCTGCCTGGCACCGCCGTTGGCAACTGGAGCTGGCGCTTCACCTGGGACGAGGTCCTGCCCGAGCATGCCCGGCGGCTCGCGGCCCTGTGCCGGCTCTACGAGCGCGGGCCCCACAGACCGTGAACCGGGCCTGCGCGAACGGCCGGTGCGCCGCGTCCCCGAACGCTCTGGGTGGGCACTGAGCATCATGGAAAGCCCCGCAGACACACCCGACGTGCTCGTGGGCGCAGCCGATGTGGCCGCGCTCATGGCGGGCACACATGCCGACCCGTTTGGCATCCTGGGCATGCATGAGCGTGGTGCCGCCCTCTGGGTGCATGCGCTCCTGCCCGGCGCGCTGTCGGTCGAGGTCATCGAGCGCTCGAGCGGCGCTGCGCTCGGGTTGCTCGCGCGCCTTGGCCGCTCCGAGGTGTTCGGCGCGGCCATTGCCGGGCGGCGCGAGCGCTTTGACTACCTGCTGCGCGTGCGCTGGCCCGAGGCCGAGGGGGCAGAGCCGCGGCGCCCCGAACTGATCGAGGACGCCTACCGCTTTGGCCTCGTGCTGGGCGAGATCGACGTGTGGCTTCTGGCCGAGGGGACACACCGGCGACCCTACGAATGCCTCGGAGCCCATCCCATGCAGAAGGAGGGCGTAGCCGGTGTGAGCTTCGCAGTGTGGGCGCCGAACGCCCGCGCCGTGGCGGTGGTCGGGTCCTTCAACGAGTGGGATACACGCCGCCATCCGATGCGCCTGCGCCGCGAATGCGGCGTCTGGGAACTTTTCATCCCGGGCGCCGGGCCCGGCGATCTTTACAAATTCGCGATCGTCGGCCAGCACGGCGAGCGCCTCTTGAAGGCAGACCCGCTCGCCTTTCGCGCGGAGCTGCGGCCGCACACGGCCAGTATCGTCTCGGGCTTGCCTGCCGTCTCGAGCCTTGGCGCCGCGCGGCGTGCGGCGAACCGGCTCGACCAGCCGCTTAGCATCTACGAGGTGCACTTAGGCTCCTGGCGCAAGAGCGAGGGCTGGCGCTGGCTGACCTACCGGGAACTCGCGGGCACGCTCGTACCCTATGCCCGGGACATGGGTTTCACGCACCTGGAATTCCTGCCGGTGAGCGAGTATCCCTTCGATGGCTCGTGGGGCTACCAGCCGGTCGGCCTGTTTGCGCCGACCGCGCGTTTCGGCTCCCCCGAGGACTTCCGCCACCTGGTCGATGCCGCCCACGAGGCCGGTCTCGGCGTGATCCTGGACTGGGTGCCGGCGCATTTCCCCTCGGATGACTATGGCCTCGCCCGCTTCGATGGCAGCCATCTCTACGAATATGCGGATCCGCGCGAGGGATTCCATCAGGACTGGAACACCCTCATCTACAACTTTGGCCGCATCGAAGTCCGTAACTTCCTGGTCAGCAACGCGCTCTACTGGCTCGAGCGTTTCGGCGTCGACGGCCTGCGGGTCGACGCGGTGGCCTCGATGCTCTATCGCGACTACAGCCGCTCGGCGGGCCAGTGGGTGCCGAACCGCTACGGTGGACGCGAGAACCTGGAGGCGATCGAGCTGATCCGCCGTGTCAATCACGTCATTGGCGTGGAGCGCCCCGGCGCCATCATGTTCGCCGAGGAATCGACCGCCTTTCCGGGCGTCAGTCGCCCGCCCTCGGATGATCTCCAGAGCGGTGGGCTCGGCTTCCATTTCAAGTGGAACCTCGGCTGGATGCACGATACGCTGTCGTACATGGCGCTCGATCCCGTGCACAGGAAGCATCACCAGGGGCAGCTCACGTTCGGGCTCCTCTATGCCTTCACCGAGAACTTCGTCCTGCCGCTCTCGCACGACGAGGTCGTGCACGGCAAGGGCTCGCTTTGGGCGAGGATGCCCGGTGACGAGTGGCAGAAGCTTGCGAACCTGCGCGCCTACTACGGCTTCATGTTCGGTCATCCCGGCAAGAAGCTGCTTTTCATGGGCAGCGAGTTCGCGCAAAAGAGGGAATGGAACCACGACCGGGAACTCGACTGGGAGCTGCTTGCGGACCCGGCGCGCGCGGGCATGCAGCGCCTCGTGCGCGACCTGAACCTGACCTATCGGGCGCATCCGCCCCTCTACGCCCTGGACTTCGATGCGGCGGGCTTCGATTGGATCTCGCATGACGACGCGTCCCAGTCGGTCATCGCATTCGAGCGGCGCGCGCCGCCGCTTGCCGCGATCGTCGTCCTGTGCAACTTCACGCCCGTCCCGCGCCATGGTTACCGCCTGGGCGTGCCCCATGGCGGGCGCTGGCAGGAACTCATCAACACCGATCTGGCCATCTATGGCGGCTCGGGAATGGCCTCGGGCGTAGGCTACTCCGAGGCGATTGGCGCGCATCATCGGCCGCAATCGGTGGTGCTCACCGTACCGCCCCTCGCCTGCCTCGTGCTCGGGCTCGCCTCATGAGCAGCGCCGAGGGTCTGGGCGCCGAGCGCGCGTCGTCCGGCCCGGCGCTGCTGCAGCCAGGCGGGATCCGGATGGTCCGGGGAGATGCGCGCCGGCTCGGGGCACACATCGACGGCTGCGACATCAATTTTGCGCTCGCCGCTCCCCATGCCGAAGGGGTCGAGCTGTGTCTCTATGATGCGCAGGGGCAAACCGAAGCGGCACGCCTGACTTTGGAGGGCTGCACCGACGGCATCTGGCACGGCCGCCTGCTCGGTTGGGCGCGTCCCGGAGGGGAACTGCCCGCCTATGGCTGGCGCGTGCATGGACCCTGGGATCCAGGGCGCGGGCAGCGCTTCAATCCGGCCAAGCTCCTGCTCGATCCCTATGCGCGCGAGGTGTTCGGGCGCTACGCAGGCGAGGAGGTCCATCTCGGTCACGACCCGCGCGCCGGGGATACCACCACGCGGGCCGATCCGCGCGACAACGCGGCGCTGGCCTTGAAGGCACGCGTGGTCGCGGATCTTCCCCCCCCACCCGTGCGCCCGGCTCCCCTCGACCCGGCCGCGCGCATCATCTACGAGATGCACGTCAAGGGCTTCACACGGCTCCATCCCGAGGTGCCCGCAGCGCTGCGCGGCACCTATGCGGGCTTGGCCCATCCGGCTGCGCTTGCCCACCTCCTGCGCCTGGGGGTGACCACTGTCAGCCTGATGCCGGTCTCCGTGTGCGCCGACGAGTCGAGGCTCCTTGCGCTTGGACTCACCAACTACTGGGGCTACAACCCCGTCGCGTGGAGCGCGCCGGACCCCCGTTACTGGAGCGGCACACCGGGCACCAGTGCGCGCGGCGAGCTGCGCGCGGCGGTTGACGCGCTGCACGCGGCGGGCCTCGAGGTCATCCTCGACGTGGTCTACAACCACACCGGCGAAGGCGACGAGACCGGGCCGTGCCTGTCCCTGCGCGGTATCGACAATGCGCTTTACTACCATCTTCTGCCGGATGCGCCCAGCCGCTACGCCAACTGGACCGGCTGCGGCAACTGCGTGAATCTCTCCCACCCCCTGGTGCTTCGGACCGTGATGGACAGCCTGCGCCGCTGGGTCCTCGAGTATGGCATCGACGGCTTTCGGTTCGACCTCGCGCCCGTTCTCGCACGCGGCGGCTGCGACCAGGGCGGCGCGTTCCTGCGTCACGCCCCCCTCTTTGCCGCGATCGGCCAGGATCCGGTCCTCAACGAGCGGCTCATGATCGCAGAACCGTGGGATGTCGGGCCGAACGGCTATCAACTGGGCGCCTTCCCGCCGGGCTGGCTCGAATGGAACGACCGCTATCGCGACGATCTGCGCGGCTTCTGGCTGCAGGGGGGCGCCGGGCGCAGCCGGCTCGCCTACCGGCTTGCGGGCTCGAGCGATGTGTTCGGTCACGCCCGGCGCGCCGCCTACACAAGCGTGAATTTCATCACCGCCCACGACGGCTTCACGCTCGCCGACCTCGTAAGTTATGCGGAGCGCCACAATGAGGCCAATGGCGAGGGTAACCGGGACGGTCACTCGCATAACCTGTCGGTCAACAACGGCATCGAGGGCGAGACCGGGAATGCCGCGGTGCTTGCCGCGCGCGCGCGTCAGCGGCGCACCCTGTTCGCCGCGCTCCTGGTCTCCCTCGGCACGCCCATGCTCCTGGCGGGCGACGAGATCGGCCACAGCCAAGGCGGCAACAACAACGCGTATTGTCAGGACAACGAGACAACCTGGATCAACTGGAGTCGCGCCGATCTGGGACTGCTCGACTTCGTTGGCACACTCGTTGCTCTAAGGCGCAGGCTGCATCTTCTGCGCAGTTCCGGCTGGTGGCGGGACGGACCCGGCGGACCCGGGACCGTGGCGCGCTGGTTTGGCCCTGACGGCGCACCCTTGTCGATTGCCGACTGGGAGTCCGGTGAGGCGGGGCCGCTGGGATTGGTCCTTCTGGGGGCAGACGATGCCAGCGGGGATGAGGCGCGAGACCGGGGCGAGGCACTGCTCCTCCTCTTTAACGGGGCGGCGCTTCCTGTGACATTTTGCATTCCGCCCGGGCGTTGGCTGCTTGAGATCGATAGCGAAAAAGCGCAGGGCATTGACCCGCCCGAGCCGCTCGGGCGCAGTGCAACGGTGGCGCCAGGCTGCCTGTGGCTCGCGCGGGCTGCGCCGGGCACGCCGGACGGACCGGCGGCCGTGGACGTTGCGGCCGAGGCGGGCACGTAGGTGCGCTCCGCGCGGCAGGCGGGGGGCAGGCGGCGCGCGGGGCCGAGGCTCGGATGCAAGGCGGGCAAGTGCAGTGGCGGCGCGACGCCAGTCGAAGCGCGCGGCGCCCAACAAGACCAAGGAGACAGCGATGCGTGACGAAGACAGGAATGCGCTGAGCCTCGCCCAGGAGCGGCTCGCGCAGCCTCACATGCTGGTCAGGCGCTCGATCGCGCTGGTTCTTGCCGGCGGGCGAGGTACGCGCTTAAAGCAGCTCACCGACCGGCGCGCGAAGCCGGCGGTCCATTTTGGTGGCAAGTTCCGGATCATCGATTTCGTGCTGTCGAACTGCGTGAATTCGGGCATCCGGCGCATCGGCGTCATCACGCAGTACAAGTCGCACTCCCTGTTGCGGCACCTGCAGCGCGGCTGGAGTTTCTTGCGCGCCGAACTCAACGAGATGGTCGATCTCATGCCCGCCCAGCAGCGCTTGGACGATGAGAACTGGTATCGCGGTACGGCCGACGCGATCTTCCAGAATCTCGACATCATCCAGTCGAGCAAGCCCGACTACGTGCTCGTCCTTGCGGGCGATCACATCTACAAGATGGACTACTCGCTGATGCTCAAGGACCACGTCGACGGCGGCGTCGACTGCACGGTCGGCTGCATCGAGGTGCCGCGCGAAGAGGCTTCAGCCTTTGGTGTCATGGCCATCGATGGCGCGCGGCGCATCACCCAGTTCCTCGAGAAGCCGGCCGACCCGCCAGGGATGCCAGGGGACGACGCACTGTCCCTGGCCAGCATGGGGATCTACGTCTTCAACGCCAAGTACCTGTACCGCATGCTCAAGGAGGACCTCGAAGATCCGAACTCGACCCATGACTTCGGCAAGGACGTGATCCCGCGCATCGTCGGGGAGGGCAACGCACAGGCGCATCCGTTCTCGATGTCTTGCGTGTCGTCCTCGCCCACGGCGCGGCCGTACTGGCGCGATGTCGGCACGATCGATGCCTTCTGGGAGGCCAACATGGACCTCGCATCGGTGACCCCCGAGCTCGACATCTATGACACCGACTGGCCGATCTGGACCAGCCAGCGGCAGCTGCCCCCGGCCAAGTTCGTCCAGGATGCCGAGGGCAAGCACGGGCTCACCATCAACACGATGGTCTCGGGGGGCTGCATCGTGTCGGGCTCGAACGTCAGCAACTCGGTGCTGTTCTCCTCGGTGCGCGTGCACTCCTTCTGCCAGATCGATCAGGCGGTCCTGTTGCCCAACGTCACGCTCGGCCGCGGCTGCCGCATCCACAAGGCGGTCATCGATCGGGGCTGCGTGCTGCCCGAGGGTCTTGTGATCGGCGAGGACCCCAAGCAGGATGCGGCCCGCTTCGAGCGCACCCCGGAGGGCATCGTTCTGGTCACGCGCAGCATGCTGGCCCGGCTTGCCGCCTGAACTCCCACCGACCGCGTCGCCTGACCGCACCGCCCCTGCTCAACCCACCATGCGCGTTCTCCAGGTCACCGCCGAAATCTATCCGCTGCTCAAGACCGGCGGACTCGCCGACGTCGCGGGCGCCCTGCCGCAGGCGCTCGCGGCCGCGGGCTGCGACGTGCGCGCGCTCCTGCCGGGGTTTCCGGCGATCTGCGCGGGGCTGAAGGACGCCCAGGCGCTCTCTGAGTTCGCCACACCCTGGGGCGAGACCATCCGGGTTCTCTACGGCACGCTGCCCCAGGTGGCGTGCGGACCGGCCGGGCTGCCCGCCTACGTGCTCGAGGCGCCGGGTCTCTATGAACGGCCCGGCAACCCCTACGAGGACGCGCAACGCCGGCCCTATGCCGACAACCATCGTCGCTTCGCGGCGCTCGGCTGGGCCGCGGCGCGCCTTGCACTCGGACTCGATCCCGCCTGGTCGCCCGACATCGTGCACGGCCACGACTGGCATGCCGGCCTCGCCCCGGCCTGCCTGCGGGCGCTCGCCCCGACCACCGGTGCGGGCGTTGGCACCATCCACACCGTGCACAACCTCGCCTACCAGGGACTCTTCGCGCCGCAGCACTTTGGCGAATTCGGACTGCCGCCCGTCTTCTTTGGCATCGACGGCCTCGAGTTTCACGGTCAGGTCTCGTTCATGAAGGCGGGGCTCGCCTTTGCCGACCGGATCACAACCGTGAGCCCCACCTATGCGCGGGAGATCCAGACCCCGGAGCAGGGTTTTGGTCTCGATGGGCTCCTGCGCGCGCGCGCGGGAGTTCTCACGGGGATTCTGAACGGCGTCGATCCCGCGGTCTGGAATCCGGCGACCGACCCCGAGATCGCGCTCACCTTCGATGCGCGCCGGCCGGCCGGCAAAAGCGTCTGCAAGGCGGCGCTGCAAACCGAGTGCGACCTCGAACTGCGCCCGGACCTGCCCCTGTTTGCGGTGGTGAGCCGCCTGACCGAGCAGAAGGGCCTGCCGCTGGTCCTCGCGGCGCTCGATGGCATCACGGCCTCCGGGGGCCAGCTGCTCGTGCTCGGCACGGGCGAGCGCGAACTCGAGGACGCCTTCCTGCGCGAGGCGAAGGCGCACGCCGGCCAGGTCGCAGTACGGCTGGAATACGATGAGGCCCTGGCACACCGCATCTTCGCGGGCAGCGACGTGACCCTCGTGCCCTCGCGCTTTGAGCCCTGCGGCCTGACCCAGATGTATGGCCTGCGCTATGGCAGCCTGCCGCTGGTGCGTGCCGTGGGCGGCCTGGCCGACAGCGTCGTCGACACCGATCTTGCGACCCTTGAGGACCAGACGGCGACCGGATTCGCGTTCGGCCCGTTTAGCGAGGCGGCCTACCGGCACACCCTGCGGCGGGCCTTCGCCCTCTACCGGCGGCGGACCACCTGGGCGCGCGTGCGCCAGGTCGGCATGCGCCGCTCATTTAGCTGGGATGAGGCCGCGACCCATTACCTTGATCTGTACCGTAGCCTTGTCCCCCAATGAGCGTGGTGCCCGATTGCCATGGCCCCCGCCGTTGGCCCCCAACTGACCCTCCTAACCGACGGCGGTGACCATGGATACCTCCATCCCCAGCAATGCCACGTCCCCCGAGCCTGGCTCGGACGCGCCAGCTCAACCCACCCCTCGGACCCCGGCGTCCTTCGAATACGATGTTCCAGCGCCGGACCTGGAGTCGATCAAGCGCGCCATCGCCACCAAGCTGATGTTTGCCGTCGGCAAGGATCCCGTCTCGGCCCGGCCGATCGACTGGCTGCATGCGGCAGCCTATACCGTGCGGGACCGCCTGGTCGAGCGCTGGATGGCGACCACGCGCGCCAAGTACGCGCAGGATCTGAAGCACGTCTACTATCTCTCGATGGAATTCCTGATCGGGCGCACCTTCAGCAATGCGCTGATCGCCCTGGGTCTGCAGTCGACCCTGCGCCAGGCGCTCGCCGATTTCGGCGTCGACCTCGATGCGATGGTCGAACTCGAGCCCGATGCGGCGCTCGGCAATGGCGGCCTTGGGCGTCTTGCCGCGTGTTTCCTGGACTCGATGGCCACACTCGGTCTGCCGGGCATCGGCTATGGCATCCGCTACGACTACGGCATGTTCCGCCAGACCATCGTCGAGGGGCGCCAGGTCGAGGTCCCCGATTACTGGCTGACGTCCGCGAACCCCTGGGAGTTTCCCCGCCCGGAGGTCAGTTACCGCGTGCAGTTCGGTGGGCACGTGGTGCGCCATGGCGATCGCTACGACTGGGTCGACACCCACGACGTGCGCGCCATGGCCTACGACACGATCATCCCGGGCTACAGCACGCAGGCCACCAACACCCTCAGGCTCTGGTCGGCCAAGGCCACCGAGGAGATGGACCTGTCGGCCTTCAACCGCGGCAACTACATGGCCGCCGTCGAGCGCAAGAACCACTCGGAGAATGTGTCGCGGGTGCTCTACCCCGACGACTCGACCCCCTCGGGGCGCGAACTGCGCCTGCACCAGGAGTATTTTTTCGTGAGCGCGAGCGTGCAGGATATTCTGCGCCGCTACCTGCGTTACCACAGCACCTTCGACCAGTTGCGCGAAAAGGTCAGCATCCACCTGAACGACACGCACCCGGTGCTCGCGATTCCCGAGCTCATGCGCCTGTTGCTCGACGTGCACCATCTGCCCTGGGCGGACGCCTGGCATCTGTGCCAGGGGGTGTTCTCCTACACCAACCACACCCTGATGCACGAGGCGCTCGAGACCTGGCCGGTCGAGGTGCTCGGACGGGTGCTGCCGCGCCACCTGCAGATCATCTTCGACATCAACGCCCAGTTTCTCGCGAGGCTTGCCCAGAATGGCACGCCCGACAGTGACCTGATGCGGCGCGTGTCCTTGATCGCCGAGGGGGACGAACGGCGCGTGCGCATGGCCTACCTGGCCGTGCTCACCAGCCATTCGGTGAACGGCGTGTCGGCCCTGCACTCGGATCTCATGAAGAAATCGATCTTCGCGGATTTCGCGGCACTCTGGCCGCAGCGCTTTAACAACAAGACCAATGGCGTGACGCCCAGGCGCTGGCTGGCCCAGGCCAACCCCGCGCTCTCGGCGGTCCTCGATGCCCGGATCGGCACGGGCTGGCGGCGTGATCTGGGCGAGCTCGAGGGCCTAAAGGCCCATCTGGACGACCCTGCGCTCCTCGACGCATTCACGGCGGCCAAGCGCGCCAACAAGGAGCGGCTGGCGGCGTGGCTGAAGGTGCACATGGAGCTCGTCGTGCCCGTCGATGCGCTCTTCGATGTGCAGGTCAAGCGCATCCACGANNCGCTACGTGCGCATGGCGCATCTCGCCTGCGTCGGCAGCCATGCCATCAACGGCGTCGCGTCCCTGCACTCGGAGCTGCTCAAGAGCGATGTGCTCAAGGATTTCTACGAAATGTGGCCGCACAAATTCAGCAACAAGACCAACGGCGTGACGCCGCGGCGCTGGATGGTGCTGTGCAATCCGCTGCTGTCGGAGCTGATCTGCGAGCACATCGGACCGGGCTGGATCAAGGATCTGTCGCAGCTCGAGAGGCTCGAACCCCTGGCCGAGGATGCGCAATTTCGCGCCCGCTGGCGCGAGATCAAGCAGTCGAACAAGCAGAAACTCAGCGCGATGGCCCTGCAACAGACGGGCGTGACGGTCAACCCTGACTCGATCTTCGACGTGCTGGTCAAGCGCATCCACGAATACAAGCGCCAGCTCCTGAATGTCCTGCACGTCGTGACCCGCTACCTGCGCATCATCGAGCAGCCCGGCTCGATCCGGGTGCCGCGCGTGGTGATCTTCTCCGGCAAGGCCGCCTCCGCCTACGACATGGCCAAGCTCATCATCCGGCTCATCAACGACGTCGCCCGCACGGTCAATGCCGACCCGGGCGCCAACGAGCTGCTGAAGGTCGTCTTCATCCCGAACTACAGCGTGAGCCTCGCTGAGCTCATCATCCCCGCGGCCGACCTGTCCGAGCAGATCTCCACCGCCGGCACCGAGGCATCGGGGACCGGCAACATGAAGCTTTCGCTAAACGGCGCGCTCACCATCGGGACCCTCGACGGAGCCAACATCGAGATCCTGGAGAACGTCGGCAGCGAGAACATCTTCATTTTCGGCAACACCACGAGCCAGGTGGCCGAGATCCGCAGGGCCGGCTACCAGCCGCGCGCCATCCTCGACAAGAAGACCGAACTGCAGCACGTCCTCGGAGCCATCCGGGACGGCCGCTTCAGTCCTGAGGAGCCGCATCGTTACCACTCGATCTATGATGCGCTCGTCAACTGGGGCGACCACTACCTGCTCCTTGCAGACTATGCGAGCTACATGGCGGCGCAGGAGCGGGTCGATGCGACCTACCTGACACCGGGCATCTGGGCGAAGAAAGCGCTGCGTAACGTTGCCGGGATGGGGCCGTTCTCCTCGGATCGCACGATCGCCGAGTATGCAGAGCAGATCTGGCACGCGAAGTCGGTCACTCTTCCTGGTTAGGTCTGGTGCGTGGACCCACGCGCGAGCAGCGCGGCCATGCCGAGGAGCGCCGGATAGGGGGCGGTGACGAGCGAGGTCGGGATCGGCGCGAGATAGGTGGCAAAGCGCCCCTTCGCCTCGAAGCCGGCACGAAAGCCGGCTTCGTCAAAGAGGCTCCCCAGATGCTCGAGCACGCCACCGGAGAGGTAGACCCCGCCGGTGCTGCCATAGGTCAGGGCGACGTTCGCCGCGAAGCTGCCAAGGAGCCGGCAGAACAGCTGTACCGCCTCGCGGCAGCGGGCATCCGTGCCGCCTTGGGCCTGTGCCACGATGGCAGCCGCCTCGAGATCGAGGGCGGGCTCGCCTTGCAGGTGACACAGCGCACGGTAGAGGAGCGCGAGTCCGGGCCCCGAGACCAGCCGCTCGAAAGACACGTGGGAATGTTCACGCCAGCAGTACTGGAGCACGCGCGTCTCGAACTCGCTGGTCGGCGAGAAGCTCGTGTGGCCGCCCTCGCTCGCAACCGTCTGCCATTCGCCGCCCGGCGCGCGCACGAGCCCACCCACACCGAGGCCCGTGCCCGGGCCGATGATGACCCGGGGTGCGTCGGGCACGGCGCGACCGGGGCCGATCTGGCGCAGCCAGCGCCCCTCCAGAACCGGCACCGACCACGCGAGCGCGACGAAATCATTGACCACCTCGAGCCGCTCGAGACGCAGCGCAGCTTTGAGCGCCTTGATCGAGAAGCTCCAGTCGTGGTTCGTCATCGAGACCCGGTCGCCCGTGATGGGTGTTGCGATCGCGATGCCTGCGACCTTCACCTCGGGGTTACCCACGTGCTGCAGATAGGCCTCGAGCGCCGCCTGAAGATCGGGGAAATGCGCCGACTTCAGGACCTCGATGGAGGCCGGCTCGCCCGCGGCATCGGTCAGGGCGAATCGCGCATTGGTGCCACCCACGTCGGCCACAAGGTGCACGTCGCGCGCCGGGCCTGTCTCGGAGCGTGACACGCTTGCGGTGGCAGATGAGGTGCTCATTGAACCTAGCATTGATGCAGGGGACGGCAAAGTCAAGCGCCATGCGCTCCTGGTGCCCGGGCCATGCTCTGCCTTGCTCCGGTGGCTCGGTCGATGAGTTCGACAAGGCGGGGCGCATCGTCGATCTCGAGGATCGCAAGAAGCGCGAAGCGGTAGAGCGCGCGCACTGCCTCCTCCTCGCCGAGCGCGCTGAGACAATAGCTGAAGTCGGTGTAGATCTGGTCGAGTTCTTGTTCCTTCATGTCGTCTCCAGGCGGGGCAGGGTGGTGAGGCTGCGGCGCACGCTTCGCACCAGGAGTTCACTCGCAGCCTGGCGCCAGCGGCCGATGACATGGCCGTCGGGACGCACGAGATAGCTGGCCGCGGGTGCGGCGTCATAGAGCGCCCAGGCGGCGCTGGCCGCGTCAGCCACGAAGGCGACATCCAGCGCGATGGCCTCCTCTGCAAGCACCGAGCGCGCCGCCCACGCGTGCTCGCGTGCGGCGTCACCGCCACCAAACTGCACCAGGAGAAAGCGACCCGGGGCGACCAGGTCGGCAACGAAGCTCGCAGACGACGTCCCGTCCTGCCGCGTGACCTGCGCAGGAACTGCGGCGAGCACGGCGCCCGCTGCGGGGCCTGCAGCGAATTCCTCTTCCGCGCTGTCGGGTGCGACAAGGCGCGAGTCGGCGTAGCGGATGGCGGTGGACTGGCGTGGATTGATGAGTGTCCTTAGCGCCGGCGTGTCGCCGGCAAGTTCCAGCACCGCCTCGCGAAAGTGCCGGAAGGCAAAGTTCGGAGGCGCCATGAACTCCGTGCTCTTCATACCCTGCTTCAGGTTCTCGCGGGCCGCGTAGACCCGTTCTTCGGAATAGCTGTCGAGCAGGGTCGCGGGTGCTGCCCCCTTCAGGACGCACGCGAGTTTCCAGGCCAGATTATCGGCGTCGTCGATGGTCGAATTCGCACCGCGCACGCCGAAGATCGGCACCAGGTGGGCGGCATCGCCTGCAAAGAGGATGCGTTTTGCGCGATAGCTGGGCAGCGAGAGCGCATTGGCCCGGTACAGGCTGATCCACAGGGGTTGCCATGCACCCCGTTCACCCATCATCTCGAGGTGGGCCTGGATGCGCGGCAGGACGGACTCGGGCTTCACGGCCCGTACGGCATCCTCGTCCTCGCCGAGCTGGTAGTCGATACGCCAGATGCTGTCGGGCTGGCGATGCATGAGGAGGGTCGAGCCCGGATTCGAGGGCGGATCGAACCAGGCGAGGCGCTCAGTGGGCCTGTCCGAGTCCAACTCGATGTCGGCGATCACGTAGCGGCCCTCGTAGGCGGTCCCCTCTAGCGCCATGCCCTGTGATTCGCGCACCAGGCTGCGCCCGCCGTCGGTGGCGATCACCCAATCGGCCTCGATCCGGGCAGGACCCTCTGGCGCCTCGACCTCGAGGACGACCGAGGTTGCACCCTGGCGCACGCCCACCACGCGGGTGCCCCAGCGGATATCGATCAGGTCGGAGTGGGCAGCAAGGGCCTCGACCAGATACTCCTCCAGGTAGTATTGCTGGATGTTGATCATGGGCGGCAGCTTCTGGTTGGCGTCGTCGGGCATCGTGAAGTGCAGCACCTCGCGGTCACGATAGAACGAGCGCCCACCCTGCCAGGCGAGTCCCTTGGCGAGGATCGGCCCGACAGCCCCGAGCCGCTCGAGGATCTCGAGGCTGCGGCGCGAGATGCAGATCGCGCGGCTGCCAAAGCACACCGTGTCATCGGCCTCGATGACGAGCGCTGCGATGCCCTGGATCGCGAGGGCGAGTGCCGCGGTCAGACCGCCCACGCCTCCGCCGACGATTGCGACGCGGCAGCGCGTATGCGGGGCAAGGGGGGCCATGGCGTGGCGCCGCACGAAGGCGAAGGGATAAGGTTTGAGTCGAATGTCCACGGGGTTGCCAGGGGCTGAGGGGGAGGGTTCTTTT
>PLEY01000172.1 GCA_003136595.1 Burkholderiales bacterium | reverse complement strand
CCCTACTTCAATCGCAAATTGTTTTGCGGGACGAGGGAGCCGTCTAGCGCTCCAAGGGTCACGTTTTGGGTTCGCACCCCGTGAATTGCAAACGGGGCGATCGGGCATTCTGTCAGTTGCGATTGCTGACGAGGTTGATCGGTGCCCTCATACTGGGAGTATACGAGTTGCTGAGAGCACAGGGTCGCTTGCCGCTGAAACAATCTGACTACAATCAGGGAAGCAGTGCCCCGATTCAACCCACTGGAGTTCGAAGATGCACCACCCCCAAAGAGACCACGGCTCTCGTCGCCATTCTCGCCGAAGCGCGGGCTGAGACCAAGAGTAGAAATCAGCAGATCATGGACGCCTTGGACATGGAAGACGAAGCGTTTCTCGTCGCGATGCTCGAGGGTACTATTCGCCTGTCTATGCTGGCCAGTCCGCGGCGCGCTCAGGTGCTGTAACTCGCTCCAGGTGCTCTGCTGCGAGTCGCGTTATTCGAATATCTGGACGCGAACCTCGGGAGTGCCGACAGCACGGCAGCGGGGGTGCTGACGGAGAAGTCGCGTCCTGTGATAGGAAGCCATTGCTCGGCTGAGATCCATGGTACGGGTGGTTTAGAGACCTTGATCAAGGCAAAGTTTCTGCCGCCCTCATGGCGGTCGAAATCCACGGTTCTGTGCCAGAGATCACGTTCCGTTGAAGGCGGCACTCCTTCCGAGTCAGTCTGGGGTACTGAGGGTATCGAACCCACGCTGCCCGGATAAGCCACTCGTTCAAGACGATAGGCTTGGCAGCTGTCTGCGGGGGTGGGGTTTCGATCTTCCCGGCCCGCATGAACTGGGTTCAAGCCAAGGCCGCTTCCATCAAAACTGAGTCGCCTCCCGAGACAAGCTCCTCAATATCAACGAGGATGAGCATCCGATCCTCGACAGTTCCGATCCCTCGCACGTACCTACTTTCGACCTGCCCCCCAAGCAGGGGCGCTGCCTTGATTTCACCCAGAGCCAGCGCCACGACCTCGGAAACGCTATCCACCACGATTCCAACCACCTGGGGCGCTACATTGAGGATGATAACGACGGTCTGATCGTCGACCGTGCAATCTGAGAGACCGAGTTTGATCCGAAGATCGACGATGGGCACGATATTGCCGCGAAGGTTGATCACTCCCTTTAGGAAATTCGGTGTGCCCGCAATCGAGGTGACCTTGTCCTGAGTACGGATCTCCCGCACCTTCAGAATATCTATCCCGTACTCCTCCGCCCCCAGCCTGAAGGTCAGGAATTCCTCGCTCGCTGCCGACTCATCAACTTTATTCATTTTCGCGACCCGGTGATTTGGAGTGCCCGCGATAATCTGCGGAACACGCCGAGAGTTTGGACTAGAAGGATTCCCAATCGTCACTGGCACCGTTGGCAATTAGGCGCGGGGCTGTTTTCTTGTCCAGCTTGCTCGCACTCGTCACTACGGGCTTCCCCGGCGAGGGGCTGGACAATCGAATAGACGTCATCAGGTGCGCGGCACTCTTCTCACCCGCGAGCTTGAAAATGGCTACCGTAGTGCTCAGACCTCGGGCCTGCTCCTCGGCCGATTCGGCAGCAGCGGCTGCCTGTTCCACCAAGGCCGCGTTCTGTTGCGTAACCTGATCCATCTGCGAGATCGCCTGGTTAACCTGCTCAATTCCAGTGCTTTGCTCCTGCGAGGCAGCGGAGATTTCAGTGATGATGTCGGCCACCCGCTTGACGCTCACCACAACATCTTCCATCGTCTTGCCGGCAGCATCGGCTAACCTCGATCCCACTTCCACCTTCTGCACCGAGTCCCCGATCAAATCCTTGATTTCCTTGGCAGCCGCTGCGCTGCGTTGCGCGAGGCTTCGAACCTCGGTGGCCACCACCGCGAACCCACGTCCTTGGTCTCCCGCCCGTGCCGCCTCGACTGCCGCATTGAGTGCCAGGATGTTCGTCTGGAAGGCAATCCCGTCGATCACACCGATGATGTCGGCGATTTTCTTTGACGAAGCTGTAATCGCCTGCATCGTCTCAACCACCTGCCCAACAACTTTCCCACCTTCGGAAGCCACATCCGACGCACTCACTGCCAACTGATTTGCCTGCTTCGCATTGTCGGCGTTTTGCTTAACGGTACCCGTCAGTTCTTCCATCGACGCTGCAGTCTCCTCGAGACTTGCGGCCTGCTGCTCAGTCCTGCCAGACAGGTCGGAGTTACCCGTGGCGATCTCTCTGGCGGCCGTGTTAATCGCTTCAGACGCATCCCGAATCTGGGTGATGATTTGTGTGAGTTGCTCGACGGTCACGTTGGAATCGTCCTTTAATTTTCCGAACGTTCCTGAATAATCGGCGACAATGCTCTCCGTAAGATCACCGCGTGAGATCGCCCCCAGTACCCGGCCCACATCGGCCAAGCTGCCTTCACAGACCTCCATGAGTTTGTTCAGGTGCACCACCATCTCACGAAATGCATGCTGAAACTGGCGTTCGTCGCCTCGCACGCTGAAATCGCCGCGTGCTGCTGCCCCCGAAAGTGCCATGATCTGGTCTTGTATGCCGACAAGATTGGTCTTGGCTTCGCTGCAAACTGCCGTCAATTGACCTTTCTTACCAGGGAGCGCTGGTAAGTCCACCGAGAAGTCGCCTTTCGCGTAGTGCTTGATGACCTCCGCCATCTTGAACGTCACGTCGATGTGGGACCCGACCATTTGGTTCACGCCGCTCGCCATTTTGCCGTAGGCCCCCTCGAATTGTTCGGCGGGAATTCGCTCATCGAGATCGCCCGCCTCATGCGCGGCTGCCATCTTATCTTGAGCCGCCATGATGGCGCGAAGAGCCACGACCATCGCCGATGTGGCATCAAGCAGTTTACCAATCTCGTCCTTAGAACCCGACTGGACACTGATACTGAGATCACCGCGCGCAACAGCCTGGGTCGCTTCGACTGCCTTACTTAAGGGTCGCGTGATGCTCCGCGTTATCTTGAAGGCTAGAGCACCGGCTACGGCAACGGCGAGTGCCGAAAGAAGGAGAAGAAGGTTCCGACTGAACTGAAAGGCGGTGAACGCGGTCGTCTTGTGCTCGTCGACCACCCTGATCTCGTGTTCGAAGAGATTGTTCAACTCCCTAATGTAAGCCAGTTGCAGTGGACGCATGGACTTGATCAGTAGATCCCTCGCCTCGCCTTTCTTATCGTCATCAATCAACTTGAGAAATTCGTCTTCTACAGGTACATATGCGGCGCGTGCCTCAACAACCTTCTTAAGAATTGCCTTTCCCTCGGGTGTGTTGATGGTTGCCTGCAACTGCTCCAAGTACTTCTTCCGAAGCCGCTTATTTTCCGAGATCGCCGCAACCTCTCCCTTCAGTTCGGCTGGATCGCTCGATATGAAGAGATTTCCCGCATGCCGAGCTGTCTCAAGGAGCTGAACGATCCATTGGGTTTCGGCTTCGATCTTGGGAACACGATTTCCAGCAATATCGATTAGATTGTCATCGACTTTGTATAGGTACATCAATCCAATAGCGGCGATCAGGACGAGCAACCCCACCACGGTACCGAAGCCCATCGCCAGACGCTTACCTACACTCAGATTGCTAAACATGATTTTCTCAAAGGGTCACTGAAGGGATGTTCCGTCGACGCAATCGACCCCGATTCCGCCGCGCGGTCGTTGGGGCTAAGGGCTTATCGACGACAGGCTCGACATCTGTAGTCACGCATGGTTGATGAGGTTGAACTTGCGCAAGGAGCCGAGTATGGGGAGTGACTGAACTCATCCCCTATACCCTCGTCTTGCCTGTCGGCGACCCGAGGTTCGACTGGCGGGAGTCCATCCAGACTTTCGCCCGAGATTCGATACCGATCACACCGGCGAAAATACTTCCACGGGACTCGTACCCGCGTGCGGTAAGTTCGGCATCTTCTTTTTCGCGCCAGTAAGTGGATTCTTCGGGGGAACGTGACCGATTCGGGGTTCTCGCCGCATCGAGCCCTCACGATGCCGAAAGGACCGGTGCCGATTGCCGAATTACGCACCCCCTCGCAGCGTTCGCTGAAAGTTGGGACGGAAGAGTAAGTCAGCGGACGTCTGCTAATTCGGCTTTGGGATGACTCCCAACTGCACCATCAGGCCTAACGTATCCATGATGATGCGAGTGTCCTTGATTTTCTTGCCTTCAAATCGGTCGATAACCATACCCCAGACCTTTACATGGTGGTCCGTTGCGGGCACACCAAGAAACGGGCCTCCATGGGTCCCGGTCCACTCGAAGCGAGATAGCACCTTGTCTCCATCAGCAATCTGCTCCTCAATTGTCCAGTGCATATCGGGAAACGCAGCCTTCAGTCCGCGCAACACGTCTTTCAATCCTTCGATTCCCGGGCCTTGGCCGGGAAATGGAACCTGCTCGACCATGTCCTCCCAGAAGAACTGGTCAACGGCGTCGATCTCTCCACTGTTGATAACCTGCTCGATGAATCGCCTCACGACGGCAGAATTGTTCTCCATGTTGCTTGGCTCCAGTTACGTTGAGAGTCTTTTGTTAGAATGCCATGGGCTACCTGCAAGTCAAGACCCGAACTCACCGACAATGGCTCTTCAATTGGTCGCCAGAACATGGCCGGCAGATCAAAGTAGCGACATCCAACCACGAAGCTCCTCAGAAGGCCCAGGCGCTCGGTCGAATATTTGAATGGTAGCGAGGCGCGTGAGCTCGTGCGACGGGCACGGGCACGCGCACGGGCACGGGCACACAGTAGTCTGAGCGAGGAACAAGCGCTAGGACTGGCCGTCAAGGAGGCTCGAGCAACCCGCCGGAAGCCGTGAGGCGCGATCCGGCGATCATTGACACCAACGTGCTGGTCGCGGGGAGTCCATTCTTACGGATATTTCACAGGCGCTTTTGCAAGCGCCGGGCACAACTGGGCCTGCGCCCGACCCGGGTGACCAATTCTTGTGGGAGCTGTTGGCAGCGAAAAGCGATGCGATACTCGTCACAGGAGACAAGCAACTGCTTGAGGGGTCGACCATGAAGGGTCGGGTGATTTCGCCACAAGACTTTCCGGAACTCACAGGAGTGTGAAACCGAGCGGCGCTCCAACTTACGGGACGACGCGGACCAGCGCTCAGCGGATCGAGTCGACACCAGAGCTGCGCACTACGAGCGTAAGATCTGAGTTGCGACGAGCTACGGGAGCCGCAGATTATCCGCGGGCCGCCTCGTCCTTAGATATTGATCCTGGGCGTCTAGTGAGCGGTTCACTCAGTCAAAGCTAGCGGCGCAATCTCCTTCGAGATGATCTTGGCGCTCCCCCTTTCGGCTACCCGCAGATCAGAAGAGGATTGCAGATTCAGCCAGCCCTGAGCATCGCTGCGAAAATAACGTTGCAGGCGCAGTGCAGTATCGGCGGAAACCCCGCGCTTGCCATCGACAATTTCACGAAGCCGCGAGTATGGAACATGCAAAGGCAGCGACAGCGCCCGGACGCTGATGCCCATGGGTTTAATATTGTCCTCCAGTAACACTTCGCCGGGATGGACAGGGCGCATACCGTTCTTGTGCATGCTCTATTCCTTCGCTGATTTTCTCAGGGGTCTACTTGCGCTCATTGCGGGTCCTCGATCACGACGTCGTATGGGCCACTCGAACCCCACTTGACCGTCAATCTCCATTGGTCATTGATCCGTACATGCCAAGCACCGTTGTACTCCTTCAGATCGTTCCCAGGCGGTGCCTTCATAAAATTCAAAGACGGCGCTGCGTCTAGCTGCGCAAGCTTTCGCTCTTCCACCTTCTTTATGTTTGCAAACCTCGCGCTCTTTCCGGTGGAAAACAACGCTTGTGTGTCTGGGCACGCGAAGGATTGAATAGCCATTCCTCCAGGCCATCCGTTAACCGGTTAACAGTCAACGCCATCAACTGGAAGGCCGGCACGAATAGGCCAGCGCCCGTGGGCGATTGCCGTTCCACCCAAATAGGCGACCGTGTCAGATCAACTCAGGCCCGGCACTAGGCATGCTCGTAAATCCAGGGAAACTCACTCACAAAGAAAAACAGCCACGTTCGACTCGGATCGAAGTGGCTGTTGGATTTGGTGAATTTGGTCGGGGCGAGAGGATTCGAACCTCCGACCACCTGCACCCCATGCAGGTACGCTACCAGGCTGCGCTACGCCCCGAACGGCCGAATTATAGCAGACACCAAAGGCTCTTCTGAAAGTTCAGACTCGCAACAGCTTGGCAATGTCCGTCAGTTCCTTGCGCAGCAGGCTGGAGCTGATAAGAGAGCGCAGCTTGGTTGAACCGGTGCTGTTGGGAGGCGCCCCAGGGGCCTCGGCCATGGCCTCCACATCGCCACGCGCATCGAGCTTGTTGCGCGCGCCGCTGATGGTGAACCCCTGCTCATAAAGCAACTCGCGGATGCGCCGGATGAGCAGCACCTCATGGTGCTGGTAGTAGCGCCGATTGCCACGCCGCTTGACCGGCTTTAGCTGCGTGAATTCCTGTTCCCAGTAGCGCAGCACGTGCGGCTTGACGCCGCACAACTCGCTCACTTCACCGATCGTGAAGTACCTCTTCGCCGGAATCGGCGGCAGGGGCTGGGAGAGGGATTCTGTCTTTTGCACAGTCACAACCTCGGTGGAGAACGGGCACTGGAATCGTTACCGCTTTCCAATGAGTATGCAACATTAGTTCTGATTCGAGGCAGCTTCAACCATTGCCTTGAGCTTCTGACTGGCGTGGAAGGTGACCACCCTTCGGGCTGTAATCGGTATCGCCTCGCCTGTTTTCGGGTTGCGCCCCGGGCGCTGGGGCTTGTCCCGGAGCTGGAAATTCCCGAATCCGGAGAGCTTGACACTGTCTCCTCTTTGCAACGCAAAGCGGATCTCCTCGAAGAAAGTCTCGACCATGTCCTTGGCCTCGCGCTTGTTGAGGCCGACGCGTTCAAACAGCAGATCGGCCAGTTCAGCCTTGGTCAGGGTCGTGGTAGGCGCTTCGGCGGAGGGCGACGGGGCTTCAAGACGAAGCGGCGATGTCGGCATGATGTCCGCTTCCTTCAGGTCAAGTTCTCGCATAGAGATAAAAAGTTCTATCTGCGGGCATCAGGTACGGGGATCTGCACCAAATTTGTCACGCAAAGCCGCCGACACGGAAGCGACCGCCTGGTCGACTATTTCGTCGCTTAGTGTCTGTTGAGTATCTTGCAACCGCAATCGAAAGGCAAGGCTCTTTTCATTTATTTTCAACCCCTTACCACGATATTCGTCAAAAAGTACGACATCCCGAATGAGGCCTGCGGGACCCCCGCGGGAACGAACGGCATCGATCTCGTCAAGGATATCCTGGGCCGCAATCCGGGAATCGAAATAGAAAGCAACATCGCGTGCGACCGCCGGGAATTTGGAGATTTCCGCAATCCTCGGCAGGGGCACAGTCTCAAGCGCCAGTGCATCGATCTCAAAAACGACGGGTGCCTGGGGCAGTTCGTACTTCTGGAGCCAGCGCGGATGAAGTTCGCCAAGCCAGCCGATCGGCCGGCCGTCAAGCTCGATTCGGGCACTGCGCCCCGGATGCAGGGCCGGGTGGGCCCCCGGTACAAATCGGGGGACTTGCGGCGCCAACAGCATCTCCAGATCCGCCTTGACGTCGAAGAAGTCAACGGCGCGGCTTGGCTGCACCCCCCACTGCTCGTGGCTGGCCGGGCCGTAGGCGAGGCCCCCAACCCGGGTCGGCTGGGCCAAGCCCGCGACTGCCAGGGGCCCATCCTCTGCAGCCGGATCGGCCAGGAACACCTTGCTGATCTCGAAGATGCGCACGCGCGCGGCCTTGCGATTGAGGTTGTAGCGTAGGTTGGCGATGAGGCCACCCAATAGCGACGTGCGCATCACCGCAAGCGGGCTCGCAATCGGATTGACGAGGCGAATCGGCGCTTCGTTGCCGGCCAAATCGGCTTCCCACTGGGCCTCGACAAAGCTGAAATTCAGGACCTCCTGATAGTCCGCGGCAACCAGGAGGTCGCGTACCTCGTGCAGCGTGCGGTGGGTCTCTTCGATCTCGAGCATGGCATGCCGGGCGATGGGCAGATGTGCGGGAATCTTCTCGAAGCCATGGCAGCGCGCCACTTCCTCGATCAGGTCCTCCTCGATGGCGATGTCGAAGCGGTACGAGGGTGCCGTGACCACGAAGGCGTCGAGTTCTTCCGTGAAGGCGAAATTCAGGCGCCTGAAGATTGCCGCGATCTCCTCGGGTGCGACAGCCACGCCGATCACGCGGGCCGCCCGGGATACACGCATGCGGACCGGAGTGCGCACGGGCATCGTGACGCGATGATCGTCGATCGGACCCGCGATACCGCCGCAGATCTCAAGCACAAGGTGCGAGATGCGCTCGAGGTGCTCGACGGTCGTCTCGGGATCGACGCCACGCTCGAAGCGATGTGCAGCATCAGTCGAGAAATTGAAGCGCCGGGCCCGTCCCTGGATGGCCTCGGGCCACCAGAACGCGGCTTCCATGTAGATGTCGGTGGTCTCGAGGGACACGGCCGTCGCATCGCCGCCCATGATGCCAGCCAGACTCTCGACCGCCTCGCTGTCGGCGATGACGCCGACGTCTCCATCGAGCGCGACCGTCGTGCCGTTGAGCAGCTTCAGGGTTTCGCCCGGCGCGCCCCAACGCACCTCGAGTCCGCCATGGATCTTCTGCAGATCGAAGATATGGGACGGGCGCCCCAGTTCGAGCATGACGTAGTTGGAGATATCCACCAGCGCGCTGATGCTGCGCTGGCCGCTGCGGGCCAAGCGCTGCTTCATCCACTCGGGGGTGGGCGCACGCGCATCCACGCCGCGGATGATGCGCCCTGAGAACCGCCCGCACAGCTCGGGCGCGAGGATGCGCACCGGCAGGCGTTCCTCGAGGGTGACTGGCACCGGCTCGTAGCTTGGCACCGTGAGCGTCGCACCCGAGAGCGCCGCAACCTCGCGGGCCACCCCATACACCGACAGACAGTCGGCCTTGTTGGGTGTGAGCTTCAGCGTGAAGACATGATCGTCAAGATCGAGCAGGTCGCGAAAAGCCATGCCGATCGGGGCGCCCTCATCCAAGATCAGGAGCCCCGAGTGGTCGTCAGAGAGCTTCAGTTCCCGGGCCGAACAGAGCATGCCCTGGCTCTCGACGCCGCGCATCTTGGCAAGCTTGATCTCAAATGGCGCAGCTCCGGGCTCAGGCGGCGGCAGAAGCGCTCCCACGAGCGCGCAGGGGACCTTGATCCCGGCACGCACATTCGGAGCCCCACAGACGATCTGCAGGTCCACGCCCGTGCCGGCATCGACCGTGCACACCGAGAGCCGGTCCGCATTGGGGTGTTTCTCCACGGCGCGCACGGCACCCACCACGATGCCGGTGAAGGTCGGGGCGAGGCTCACGACGTCCTCGACCTCGAGTCCGCCCATCGTCAACAGATGCGCGAGCTGCTCGGTGGAGAGGGGTGGGTCGACAAACGTGCGCAGCCAGTTTTCAGAGAATTGCATGGGGTCCGGATGAAATCGGTCAGGGGACTAGCGGAACTGGTTCAAGAAGCGCAGGTCGCCATCGTAGAACAGGCGCAGATCATGGATGCCGTAGCGCAGCATGGTGAGGCGCTCAAGGCCGCTGCCAAACGCAAACCCGATGTAGCGTTCCGGATCGAGTCCCATGTTCTGGACCACCGTGGGGTGTACCTGGCCTGAGCCCGAGATCTCGAGCCAGCGGCCCTCGTTCGGTCCGCTCTCGAAGGCCATATCAATCTCCGCCGAGGGTTCGGTGAACGGAAAGAACGAGGGACGAAAACGTACCTTCAGATGGTCGGTCTCAAAAAAGCGCTTCAGGAATTCGGTGTAGACGCCCTTCAGATCGGCGAACGACACGTTCTCATCGATCCACAAGCCCTCGACCTGATGGAACATCGGCGAGTGGGTGGCGTCGTTGTCGACCCGGTAGCAACGCCCTGGCGCGACCACCTTGATGGGCGGCTTGTGCGAGCGTGCGTAGCGCACCTGCATCGGACTGGTGTGCGGGCGCAGATTGAGGAGCCTGCCTTGGGCATCACGCAGGTCGACATAGAAGGTATCTTGCATCGAGCGCGCGGGATGGTTCTCTGGATTGTTCAGCGCCGTGAAGCTGTACCAGTCGGTCTCGATCTCCGGGCCGTCAGCGACCGCAAAGCCGATCGAGCGGAAGATCTCCTCGACCCGGCGCCAGGTGCGAATCACGGGATGGATCGTGCCACGGGCGCGACCGCGTCCGGGCAATGTCACATCGATCGCCTCGGCGTTGAGCCGCTCCTCCATCTGGGCGTCGGCCAGGGCAGCGCGGCGTGCCACCAGGAGGGCTTCGACTTCCCCCTTGGCGCGATTGATGCGCGCACCCGCCTCCTTGCGGCTCTCGGCCGGCAGCGCTGCGAGCCCCTTGAGCTGCTCGGTGATCTGGCCCCCCTTGCCGAGGTAGCGCGCCTTCTGGTCCTCGAGTTCGGCGACGGTCTGCGCAGCCTGGAAGCGCTGCGCGGCTTCGAGAACCAGTTCTTCGAGATCGTTCATAGACTTTGCAAGCCATAAATGAAACGGGGCCCTGGCCAGGCCCCGTTTGACACCGCGTGCCCCTCCGCGAGGAGGGTCGGCACCATCCGCATCCGATGGTTGAACTAGGCGGCGATCGAAGCCTTGACCTGATCGACGATGCTGGCAAATGCGGCCTTGTCCATCACCGCCATGTCAGCCAGGACCTTGCGGTCCAGTTCGATCGAGGCCTTCTTCAGGCCGGCGATGAACACGCTGTAGGTCAGGTCGTGCTCGCGGACCGCCGCATTGATCCGCGTGATCCACAGGGCGCGGAAGACGCGCTTCTTGTTGCGCCGGTCGCGGTAGGCATACTGCCCGGCGCGCATGACCGCTTCCTTGGCGATCCGGTAGACCGAATTGCGACGGCCGCGAAATCCCTTGGCGGCATCGATGACTTTCTTGTGGCGGGCCCTTGCTGTGACCCCACGTTTGACTCGAGGCATGGTGTGCTCCCAGTGTGAGGGTTAGGCGTAGGGCATCATCGCGCGCACACTGTTCATGTTGCTCTCATGAACGTTGGCACTGCCGCGCAGTTGACGCTTGGTCTTGGTGGTCTTCTTCGTAAGAATGTGGCGCTTGAAGGCCTGACCGCGCTTGACGGTTCCACCGGCCCGCACCACAAAGCGCTTGGCAGCGCTCTTCTTGGTCTTCATCTTCGGCATGACACTACTCCAGTTGTTATGACACTTCACGAGGCGACGGACGAGCCGTACTTGGGAGCCACGCAACGCTTGTTGGGCGATCCTGATCTGCCGGCCAGTGAGCTCCTTCGCGGATCGCCCCTCTCTCGCCGCCCGGATGCCCTGGAGCATCCGTCGATTGCTGCCGATGCCCACACATGTGGGGACGCCGGTCTTTGCCTATTTCTTCTTCTTCGGCGCCAGCACCATGATCATCTGGCGGCCTTCCATCTTGGGAAACTGCTCCACCTGACCATAGGGCTCAAGCTCATTGCGCACCCTCTCGAGCAGACGCGCACCGATCTCCTGGTGAGCCATCTCACGGCCCCGAAAACGCAGCGTGACCTTGGTCTTGTCGCCCTCTTCGAGAAACCGGATCAGGTTGCGCACCTTGATCGAGTAGTCCCCTTCGTCGGTGCCGGGACGAAACTTGATCTCCTTGACCTGGATGATCTTCTGCTTGAGTTTCGCCTCGTGCGCTTTCTTCTGTTCCTGGTACTTGAACTTGCCGTAATCCATCAAGCGACACACAGGCGGATCAGCCTGCGGGGCGATCTCGACCAGATCGACGTCCTGCTCTTCTGAAAGACGCAACGCATCGGCTAGTTTCACGATCCCGAGCGGCTCGTTGTTCACGCCGACCAGTCTTAGTTCCGGACTGTTGATTTCACCGTTGATGCGATGCGATTTGTCTGTAGCGATTGCGAGACTCCATAAAGTCAAAAAGAAACCGTGCGTCTCACGCGGCGGGACTTCCTTGCCGGAGAGCGACTTCCTGTCTGAGTCGCTCCTCGAACTGCGACTGGGTGATCACACCCATGTCCACGCCCCCGCGGGCACGCACGGCCACCGTACCAGCGTGCTTCTCCTTGTCCCCGCAGACGAGGATGTAAGGCACTTTTTGCACGCTATGTTCCCGGATTTTATACGTTATCTTCTCATTACGCAAATCCGCCTTTACTCTAAAGCCTTGTTTTATCAGCGTTTGTGCAACGGACTGCACGTAATCGGCCTGCGCATCGGCGATGTTGCACACAACCACCTGGACCGGTGCAAGCCAGGCGGGCATGGCGCCTGCGAAGTGCTCGAGCAGCATGCCGATGAACCGCTCCATCGAGCCCACAATGGCGCGGTGCAGCATGACCGGCACCTTGCGCGTGTTGTCCAGATCGACGTATTCGGCGCCCAGGCGCTGCGGCATGGAGAAATCGACCTGCATGGTGCCGCACTGCCACTGGCGACCCAGGGAATCCTTCAGCGTGTACTCGATTTTCGGGCCATAGAAGGCCCCTTCACCGGGCGAGATGGCAAATTCGCAGCCCGAGCGGCGAAGCGATTCCATGAGCGCCGCCTCGGCCTTGTCCCAGACCGCATCCGAACCCACGCGCTTGTCCGGCCCGGGGCGGGTCGCCACCTTGTAGATGATGTCGGTAAAGCCGAAATCGGCGTAGACCTTCTGCAGGAGCGCCGTGTAGGCGACGCACTCCGCCTGGATCTGGTCCTCGGTGCAGAAGATGTGGCCGTCATCCTGCGTGAAGCCGCGCACGCGCATGATGCCGTGCAGGCTGCCCGAAGGCTCGTTTCGGTGGCACTGTCCGAATTCGCCATAGCGCAGCGGCAGATCGCGATAACTGCGCAGATCCGACTTGTAGATCTCGACATGGCCCGGACAGTTCATGGGCTTTAGCGCGTAGGAGCGGTTCTCCGACTCGGTCGTGAACATGTTCTCACGGTAGTTCTCCCAGTGGCCGGTCCGCTCCCAAAGACTGCGGTCAAGGATCTGCGGGCCCTTCACCTCCTGGTAGCCATTGTCCTGGTAGACGCGTCGCATGTACTGCTCGACCTGCTGCCAGATGATCCAGCCCTTGGGGTGCCAGAACACGAGGCCCGGCGCCTCCTCCTGCATGTGGAACAGGTCGAGCGAGCGCCCGAGCTTGCGGTGATCGCGCTTTTCAGCCTCCTCCAGCATGTGCAGGTAGGCGTCCTGATCCTCCTTCTTGGCCCAGGCGGTGCCGTAGATCCGCTGCAGCATCTCGTTCTTGGAGTCGCCGCGCCAATAGGCACCGGCCACCTTCATGAGTTTGAAGACCTTCAGGCGCCCGGTGGAGGGGACGTGCGGGCCGCGGCACAGGTCGATGAAATCGCCCTCCCGGTAAAGCGAGATGTCCTGATCGGCGGGGATCGCGGCGATGATCTCGGCCTTGTATTTCTCACCCTGCTCGAGAAAGAACGATACCGCCTCATCGCGCTTCCAGACCTCGCGCGACACCGGGATGTCTCGCTTGGCCAACTCGGCCATTTTTTTCTCGATCGCTGCCAGATCCTCGGGGGTGAAAGGACGCTTGTAGGCGAAGTCGTAGTAGAAGCCGTTCTCGATGACCGGCCCGATCGTCACCTGGGCATCTGGAAACAACTCCTTGACCGCATAGGCGAGCAGGTGCGCCGTGGAGTGGCGGATCAGATCCAGCCCGTCGGGATCCTTGTCCGTCACGATCGCAAGGTCAGCGTCGCGCTCGACAATGAACGAGGTGTCGACCAGTTGACCATCGACGCGCCCGCCCAGGGCCGCCTTGGCGAGTCCGGGGCCGATCGAGGCGGCAATCGCCGCAACCGAGAGCGGCTCGGCAAAGGAACGGCTGGAACCATCGGGTAGCTTGATGTTCGGCATGATGCTTCTCGGATCGCTTTGGTGTAGTGACTTTGCGAAAAAAAACGCGGCGGCGCCGCGTTTTAGGGGGAAGGAGCCGCGAAGGGGCTACGTTCCGGCACCGGGCATGCGGCCGCCTAGCAGTGATCGACCTCGGTAGAAGTTCGCGGTGTCATAACCATCGCATGGGCCCTTTCACTCGCTATTGCACATCGAATTGCATTCAATTCTACCAAGGAAGACGTATGGTGGCACGGCGCCGTTGCGCTGCCGTTGCACTTTACCCACGATGCCAGATTGGAAATTCCCGGACCAGCCCAATGCTGCTGCGTGGCCGCCATGCCCGCCCGATAGGCAGATACAGCAGGTTTGACCACGTCCCAGTGCCCTGGCTTGCACGGTGGGGAGTAAGAACGATTGACATCCTCCCCATGTCTAA
>PLEY01000072.1 GCA_003136595.1 Burkholderiales bacterium | reverse complement strand
CCGCTTTCCAGGGCAAAGAGCTGAAAGCGATTTCTTCCGGCAGTCTTGGCCCGGTAGAGGGCTGCGTCAGCTTTGGCGAGCAGCTCGGATGCGCTGGCGGTGGCTACCGATTGATAGACCACCCCGACACTCGTCGTCACGTCGATTGTCCAAGCGTTGACCTGGAACGGTTGCCGGATCCCTCCCAGGATCTTCGAAGCCACCGCAGCCGCCTCGCCGTCATTGCGCAAACCCTCGAGCACGACAACGAACTCATCCCCCGCGAGCCTCGCTACCGAATCGGTTGCCCGCACCGCACGCTCCAGGCGAGTCGCAAATTCCCTGAGAACAGTATCGCCTGCAGCATGGCCATATTCATCATTAATCTGTTTGAAGTGGTCGACGTCCAGAAACATGACGGCCAACCCCAGCCCCGCGCGCCGCGAGCGCTCGATCGCTTGCGGCAGCGTTTCATCGAATTGATACCGATTGGGAAGACCCGTGAGCGTATCCAAGCGGACCAGATGGTCAAGTTGCCGCTGGACTTTCTTCAATTCGGTTACGTCGCTGCAGAGCATATAGAAGCCTGGAATCGAACCATCGTTCTTCACATCAGGTATGTAGATGCCGTGTAGAAATTTCATCCCGAGCAAGGTCCGCGACTCGATCTCGAAGGTCACGCGTGCCCCTGCCAAACAGCGGGCAATACGATCCTGATGCGTGGTCGCGTAGCGCTCGGTGCCCGCCAGTTCCGCGAATGTCCGACCGACTGTCTCTTCCATGGTCACTCCGTACCAGATCTGGAAGGTCGCGTTTACGAACTGCATCTTCTGGTCGCTATCTACATAGGCGATGAGGACCGGAAGATTGTCGGTGATGGCACGCAGGCGATCCTCGCCTGCGGCCTGGAGCGCCTGGGCCGCTTTTATCGCAGTGATGTCGAATTCGAGCGTGTAGACGCCGACGACATGACCCTCGTTGTCGAAATCCGGGATGTACTCGCACTGCGAGTAACGCGTGCGGGTGTCGACGGTGTCCGCTCGTTCGAAACGAGAAGGCTGACCGAGCAGGGCCTGATCCATCCAAAAGGCGTCAGCGGTGTCGACGTGCTCACCCCTGACCTCCCGGAACGTCCGGCCGAGCATCGCGTTCGGATCCTCACCGAAGATGCGACCATACTGCGCGTTGGCAAAGGTATAACGCCGGTGCTGATCCATATGTGCGATGAGCGCCGGCGTGTTGTCCGTGATGCGCTGTAGCCGCCGTTCACTCGCCTTGAGCTGGTCCTCGACATCCTTGCGGCGCTGGGACTGGTCGTTATAGGCACATCCCAGCGCAATCAGCTCAGCGCTCCCGTACTCGCTCAGATCCCATGGGATACCCGCGCCAGAGGAGTCATGTGCCATATGATCACGCATCCGGGTCAGTGGCCGAAGTAGCCAAAGGGTCATCACCCACCCCATCGCGGACGCGCACACAAACAGGAAGACACCCACCCAGATCACTTCGCGCCGACGCTCCCGCAGTCCAACGAAGGCCTCTGAAGTCGGATAAACCGCCACCAGCAGCCATGGGACCGATTGGAGAGGGACGAACGTGCGCAGGGTATCGATCCCCAGAGCGTTGAATCCCTCAACCATACCCTCCTGACCGTTGAGCGCGGCGACCATGATCGGCTTGTCCGCTGCGTCCTGGGCGGCTGCCGATACCCTCTCCTTGTGTCGATCCATGACAAACAGCGGATGGTCGGTGCGCTCAAGCAAGGCAAAATAGCCCTCCTGACCGATTCGAATTTCGGACAAATGTCCCAGAAAATTTGCATGGTCGAGATTGAGGACACACAGCAGAGCCCCGACGATCTTCCCATCCGCGGCATGCAAGGGAGCACCAAAGAGGAGGAACGGCTCGCCGCCGTCCGCTGCTCTATAGGGAGAAGAAATGACCATCGGTGCGCCGGCGAGCAGGGCCTTGAAGTAGCTCTTCTCCGTGGTGCCTGTATCGGGGAAGGCCGCCTCGTGGGGTAGCGAAAACATGGCGCGCCCCGTCGTGTCGACGATGTGGACCGAATCGAACATCTTGCGCAGCACGGGCCGCGGTTCGAAGAACGCGTCCTCCTCGGAGACTGTCTTGGGAGCCATCTTCGATAAGAGCGGCGCAATCGTGAGGATCGCGTCGCGCCTGAGTTCAATCTTCTCATCCAGATCAGCAGCTGTGGCCCGGACCAAGGCGCGCTGGGCATCGTAGACACTGGCCCGTTCCTCTTTCGCCACCCGGCTCAAAGTCCAGCTGGTGAAGATCATCGAAGATGCCCCGATCAACAGTCCAGTGCTCAGGGCAAATTTGGTCTTAAGAGTCCAGCTGGCGAAAGACCACATGCCCTATCCCCGTTTCTCGCTGAATAGAGCAGCCTTGAGCCCAAAGCATCCGTCCCAATCAGCCATCCCCATGTGTGCCTTTGGAGCGCGTGAAATGCGCGACGAATGCCGGGGACGATGCTCGCGAGATTATCACGCTTGCGCCCGCCGGAAGCGAGCCCGTCGATACCTCGGTTGGGATCGCCTCAATATTGCTGTCTACCCATTTCATTGGGGTCGCATCGACCCTCCTCCTTCTGGTTTGAGCCAGAGAAACTTGGCCTAGGTTGACGCGGGGTTCTGCGATGAACCACACAATCACAAGTCACGAGCGCCAGGATGTCAGAAGGAATCAGTGCGCGATCAATCAAATAGTCCAGACCTCCGATGGCATCACCGATCCCCTTTCGGATGTTGGCGAACGAAGGTGGGCGAGGACGCACCCGCCTCGCCGACGCTTCAAAGGTACCTGCTTTCGACAATACGCCGTCGCGCGACGTTCGAATCTTGACACTCAATGTTCCGGGGAGTCCTGCGCGCGATTGCCCAAGGCCTGAAGCGAGACATATCAGAACCGGGGCGCCGGGCTGAGCGACGTTTTGAGGTGATGCCAAACAATGCGACGGTGCCCCTCGACCATGCACCCCGGACGCGGGTCCGCGGGTGCTCCACCCACCCGGACCGCTTCCTACAAGGACGGGTACTTGGCCTAAGCCAGGGCTTGACTGGAACCTCCAGAAGCGGAATCGGATTTCGTTACACCAAGCAGGTAGTTCAGCATAGGGCTACTGCCCACTTCAAAACAGGTGACCCTAGCACCATATCAATTGTAGAATTGAGTGTTAGCTTTGTCTTGAATCGCACGCGAGTTTCAGCGCGCTTCGCGCGTCAGACAGGCGACGCACGCCGGTCCCGTTTCGTGTCCACCGAGGCGAGCCTTCCTGCACTACCCCCGCTTCATCACCCAGAATCACCCATGACTTCCATCATCGACACATCAATGCTGAACTCCAGATCGGCGCACTCCGCTCCAATGAAGCCGGCGAGGTGGACGGTGGACGCGATCGAGGCGCTCTATGAACTGGCGTTTCCTGATCTGCTCTTTCGGGCGCAAGCGATCCATCGCGAGCATTTCGACCCCAGCAGCGTTCAACGCTCGACGCTCCTGTCGATCAAGACCGGTGGCTGCCCAGAAGACTGTGCCTACTGTCCGCAATCGGTCCACTTTGACACTGGGGTCGTGGCAAGCAAACTGATGTCTGTCGAAGAAGTCACCGAAGCTGCGAAGGCCGCAAAAGCGTCAGGCGCCACGCGATTTTGTATGGGCGCCGCCTGGCGGAGCCCGACCCAGCGGGATCTTGAGCGGGTGGGTGAAATGGTACAGGCCGTCAAAGGCCTGGGCCTCGAGACCTGCGTGACGCTTGGAATGCTCGAACGCCATCAGGCTGACGACCTCAAGAGCTGCGGACTTGATTACTACAACCATAATCTTGATACCTCGCCGGAGTTCTACGGCGAGATCATTTCCACGCGCACTTATCAGGACCGTCTCGCAACGCTCGCAAACGTACGCGATGCGGGAATCTCGGTTTGTTGTGGGGGCATCGTCGGAATGGGGGAATCTCGGCGCGCCAGAGCGGGTCTGATTGCTGAGCTTGCCAATCTTGAGCCTTATCCCGAATCGGTACCAATCAATCAGCTCGTCCGAGTCGGCGGAACCCCGCTCGGCGATCTCGCTCCCTTTGACGGGTTCGAATTCGTCCGGACCATCGCGGTCGCGCGCATCACGATGCCAAAGGCAATGGTCCGGCTTTCCGCCGGTCGCGAAACGATGGACGAAGCTCTGCAAGCCCTGTGCTTTCTAGCAGGTGCAAACTCAATGTTCTATGGCGATCGCCTGCTGACCACCGCCAACCCGCAAGTCGAGAAGGACGAGGCCCTGTTTGCGCGGCTCGGTCTTAGGGCTGTGCCGGCAGAAGCGCTTGCGCGACCGCGATAGCGCCTGGATTCGCTTCCGGTCGGTGCTCTTGCCAGGCCCATTGCAGTCGCGCACTCCCCTGGAGTCCCGCGCCTGGCGCCCCGGCCCAATCCCCCCGGATGACTTGGGGTCTCCAATGACCCCGTCTCGCGGGCGCCACCCAGCGAGGAGAACCGCCGCTTCGCGTGTCTTCGCGTGTCTTNNCTCCCCGCACCTCCTGGCACCTGTCGGGGCGCTCGGGCCCTTTATCGGCATCCTTCCGGACTGCTATCATCGGCTATATGTGCTCGGATCATGATCGCAATGAAGCCCCAGGCGAAGGGCTCAAGGCTCAACCGAAGTTGAACGGGGAACCGGCTGGCGTGCGCCCAAAACTTCGCACTCTTCGCCCTGCCCGATGACCTCCTCCCATCTCATTGCTGCCGGGCGGCTGGAGGCCGCGGTCGCGTACCTGGTACGCGGGTTCGGCAGCGACGAGCGCGAGGTTGCGCTGGTCACCGATAACCTGCTCCAAGCGAACCTCGCGGGTCACGACTCCCATGGAGTCGGGATGCTGCCCCGCTACGTGAGTGCCTTCCTCGAAGGAGGGCTCTGTCCCAATGCGCATGTCGCGATCAAGCGAGACAGCGGCGCGCAGCTCGCGCTTGATGGCCAGGGTGGATTCGGGCAGGTGATTGGCCATGAAGCCATGCGGCTCGGCATCGAGCGGGCCCGGCAACACGGCAGCTGCATCATGGCACTGGGAAATGTGCACCATTTGTGCCGGATCGGTGCATGGGCTGAGATGGCGGTAAGCGAAGGGCTGGTGTCGATACATTTTGCAAACGTGATAGCGCGGCCGATCGTCGCACCCTGGGGCGGGAGCGACGCGCGTTTCGGCACCAACCCTTTCGCGGTGGGGATCCCGGTCGCCGGGGGCGCTCCGGTGGTGCTTGACATGGCAACGAGCGTGATCGCGCAAGGCAAAGCCCGCTTGGCCTACAACCGCGGCGAGGCGTTGCCACCGGGCCAGATGCTGGATGACCAGGGGCAACCGAGCACCGACCCGAGATACGGCGTCGTCGAACCCCTGGGCGCGCTGCGTGCCTTTGGCGAGCACAAGGGCTTCGGTTTGGCGCTGGTGTGCGAGGTGCTCGGAGGGGCACTGGCGGGCGGCTTGACGACGCATACATCCGACACCGGTAGGCAGCGGATCCAGAACGGCATGCTGACGATTCTGGTTGACCCACAACGACTGGCCGACGGTGCCTTGTTCGCCGGCCAGACGCAGGCATTCCTCGATTGGGTCAGATCCTCACCGGCACAGGACGGCTCCGAACGGGTCAGGGTTGCCGGCGAGCCAGAGCGCGAGTGCCGGGCGCGGCGCCTGGCAAGCGGGATTCCGGTCGATGCGAACACGTGGAACGAATTGTGTACCAGCGCGGCGCGCCTTGGTCGCGACCCAGAGGAGTTCGAGCGTCTCGCAGGCGTCGTACGTGCTCTCGGAAGCAACTGACAATTCGCGGCCCATTCGAACCTCCCCGCGACGCGTCGCGCCCGGCAGCGCGCGACGCACTGGAGCGATCAAACCACTGGCTGCCCGTCTCGGGCCTGCAGAAGCGGCCACGACCCTGCAATCGCCGGGCAGCCCAATCTCGACACGGCGACGGACCCTTCGTGGGCTAGACCTGGGACTTTGCGATCGCCTGTTCGATGTCCCAGAGAATATCGTCGAGCGTCTCCAGGCCGACCGAGACCCGGATAAGATCAGGGGATATCCCCGATTCGATCTGCTGCGCCTCGTCCATCTGTCGGTGGGTGGTGGATGCAGGATGGATGACCAGTGTCTTCGCATCACCGATGTTCGCCAAGTGCGAGAGGAACTGAACGCTGTCGATGAATTTCCTGCCGGCTTGCGCCCCTCCCCGTATCCCGAAGGTCAGTACCGCGCCAGCTCCGCGCGGCAGATACTTCTTCGCCAGCGCGTGATAGCGATTCGTGGTCAAACCCGGGTAGTTCACCCACTCGACGCAAGGATGAGCGGCAAGGAAGCTCGCCACCGCCAGTGCGTTCGAGCAATGCCGCTCCATGCGCAGCGACAGGGTCTCGACACCTTGCAAGAGCAGGAAGGCGTTGAATGGCGAGAGCGCTGGGCCAAAGGTGCGCAGACCCTCCATGCGGCATTTTGCGGTGAATCCGAAGTCTCCGAATGTTTCGAAAAAGCGCACCCCGTGGTAGCCCGGAGAGGGTTCCGTCATCGTCGCGAATTTGCCGTTGTCCCACGGAAATTTCCCGGATTCGATGATGAGTCCACCCATGGTCGTGCCGTGACCCCCCAGAAACTTCGTCGCGGAGTGAAGCACGATCGTCGCGCCCCATTCGAAAGGCCGGCACAGGTAGGGTGAGCCAAACGTGTTGTCGATGAAAAGCGGCAGGCCCGCCGCCGTGGCGATGTCTGCGACCCCTTGGATGTCGAGCACGTTCAGCGAGGGATTGCCGAGCGTTTCAGCGTAGAGCACCCGGGTTCTGGGCGTGATGGCAGCCGCGAAATTTTCCGGTTCGTCCGGGTCGACAAAAACCGTGTTGATGCCTAGCTTTCGAAAGTTGACATCGAGCTGGGTGTGCGTGCCGCCATAGAGCGTTCGCGCCGCAACGATTTCGTCGCCGGCCTCGAGCACGTTCAGAAGTGCCACCATCTGGGCCGCCATCCCCGTCGCGGTGGCAACCGCGGCCCGGCCGCCTTCGAGAGAGGCGACGCGCTCCTCGAGAACCGCGACCGTCGGGTTGGACAATCTCGAGTACACGTTTCCGAAGGTCTGCAAATTGAATAGGCTCGCTGCGTGCTCGGGACTATCGAAGACGTAGGATGTCGTCTGATAGATCGGCACGGCGCGACTGCCTGTCTCGGCATCGGGGATCTGTCCCGCGTGCAGACTCAGCGTGTCGAACCCGAATTTTCGGTCACTCATGCGTGTTTCCCCTTACCGGGTCCGGCGCGACGAGATGATCCCGGTATTGACCCCCATCCAGTTCAGGCCACCAAACAGCCGCGCATACTCGATCTTGACGCAGCGATCCATGATGACGGTCAGACCTGCCCGTTCGGCGATCTGTCTCGCCTCCTCATTGATCACACCAATCTGCAGCCAGAGAACCCTGGCGCCGATATCGACTGCCGCCTGAGCAATCGGGACGCAGTCTGCGGGTTTGCGAAAGACATCAACCAGATCAACCGGCTCGGGTATCGACTGGAGATTGGGATAGCACTTCTCACCCAGGATTTCTGGATATTTGGGGTTGACCGGGATGATCCTGTAGCCGTGATCCTGCATGTACTTCGCCACAAAATATGAGGGTCGGTACCAATCTGCGGACAGGCCCACGACGGCAAGCGTTCGTGCTTTGCGCAACACGCGACGCACGGTGGCGACGTCATCCATGATAGTCAGTCGGGGTTGGGGCGACTTGCGCCGCGATTCGCTCGTGCCGTCAAGGATAGCATCGCTGGCGACACTGCGTGCCGCAGCCGCCCAGGGCGGAAAGTCGTCCTGCGGGTCAGCGCGAATTGTGCTTGCGGTCAAGGGCCAGACCTCGGTATGAGGTCTCCCGCCACTCAACGGCTTGCGCCCTTGTAGTCGGGGTTTCCTGCTTCTGCGACCAGAGCGAGGGGGGCTTTTGCGCGCCGCGGCTTAGTGTCGTCTCCACAGGCGTGGGCGTTGGCGTGTTGCCACGCCGAACCCCGGTTCGGGGCGCCCCACCACTACCTGAAACCAATCCCCAAACATATCCATTAAAGCGCCGCGGAACGTTGGCGCAGTCCAGCCGCAAGGCTGCTCTCGAGGGTGTGTGCACGCGGCACTTCCGCAATGGTGAAAAGTGAATCACGCCAGGTGTGGCGTCGTCCACATGCTTCCCAGGGTGGCGCTAGATCCCCTCCTGGCCCTCCGCGCCCAGGAAGGGGAATGCGCGCCGCTTTGTTCAGTCCCATCAGCCCGACGCAGCGGTCGGGCTGATGCCGACGAGGCGCGGCGGCCATACGCTGTTACGCGACAAGAAAGCCCATAACCGTTCTAAAAAAGGCGAGGTCGCCCCGTAGGTTGACGGCGCGACCCCGACTCTTCTCCCCCGACTCCTCTCGGATCAGGCCAGGTCGTAGCGATCCAGATTCATCACCTTGTTCCACGCCGCGACGAAGTCGCGCACGAAGAGGTTCTGGGAATCGCTGCAGGCATAGGCTTCGGCCAGCGCCCGCAGTTCCGAGTTGGAACCGAAAACCAGATCGACGATGGTCCCTGTCCACTTGACCTCACCGGTCGCCCGATCACGCCCCTCCAACACGCCACCATCCGTTGCGGATTGCTGCCACTTCGTATCCATATCGAGAAGATTGACGAAGAAGTCATTGGTCAGGGTTTCAGGTCGCTTTGTGAACACCCCGTGCTTGGAGTGCCCGAAGTTGGCGTTCAGTACGCGCAGCCCACCGACGAGCACGGTCATCTCCAGGGTGTTAAGGGTCAGGAGATTCGCGCGATCCACGAGCAATTCGGCCGCCCTGCCGGCGTCTTTGGCGGCATTCTTGCCGAGGTAGTTGCGAAACCCGTCCGAGGTCGGCTCCAGGACGGCGAATGAGTGGACATCCGTCTCGTCCTGCGAGGCATCCGAGCGGCCCGGCGCGAAGGGGACCTCGACCTCGTGGCCGGCCTTGCGCGCCGCGTCCTCGACCGCAGCACAGCCGGCCAGCACGATCAGGTCCGCGAGCGACACTTTCTTGCCCCCGGATTGCCGAGCGTTGAAGTCGCTCTGGATGGCCCCGAGCGTCTCGAGGACGCGCGAAAGTTCGGCCGGCTGGTTGACTTCCCAATCCCTCTGGGGCGCGAGCCGGATACGGGACCCGTTCGCTCCGCCCCGCTTGTCGGTGCCGCGAAAGGTTGCAGCGGATGCCCAGGCCGTGGTCACCAGTTGCGAGATGGAAAGTCCCGAGTCAAGAATCCGGGCCTTCAGTTCGGCGATCTCCCTTGCCTCGATCAACGGATGGTCCACCGCTGGTACGGGATCCTGCCAGATCAGGGGCTTGGCCGGAACAAGCGGACCCAGATAGCGGGCGATGGGCCCCATGTCGCGATGCGTGAGCTTGTACCAGGCGCGCGCAAAGGCGTCGGCAAACTCACTGGGATTCTCGTGGAAACGCTTGGCAATCGTCGCATAGCTCGGATCGGTCTTGAGCGCGAGGTCCGTCGTGAACATGATGGGCGCATGCCTTTTTGACGGATCGTGAGCATCCGGTACCGCGCCGGCCAGAGCGCTTCCCTTGGGAGTCCATTGGTGCGCGCCAGCTGGGCTTTTCGTGAGTTCCCACTCCTGGCCGAACAGGTTTTCGAAGTAGTTGTTGTCCCAGCGGATTGGATTGGTGGTCCATGCTCCTTCGAGGCCGCTCGTGATCGCATCGGCACCGACCCCGCTACCAAAACTGTTCTTCCAGCCAAAGCCCTGCTCTTCGATTCCTGCACCCTCAGGTTCGCGACCGACGTACTTACCCGGATCGGCCGCGCCATGGGCCTTGCCGAAGGTGTGTCCGCCGGCGATCAGAGCGACGGTCTCCTCATCGTTCATGGCCATGCGCGCGAAGGTTTCGCGGATGTCGCGCGCCGCGGCCAGCGGATCGGGCTTGCCGTTGGGTCCTTCCGGATTGACATAGATGAGCCCCATCTGCACGGCGGCGAGCGG
>PLEY01000165.1 GCA_003136595.1 Burkholderiales bacterium | reverse complement strand
TGCGGTCCACGAGGTGAGTGGCCTAAGACGCAGGGGCAAAGATGATTTGAATCTTACCGGCCGACAAATGCTTCAGTTGCGGCGCTGCGGGTCGATAGGCAGGGATGATTTTGTCCTCTTCTCAATTCCAAGTGGATATCTCATTCCTCGCGGTCATATCGGCAAGAGAGTGTCAATTGCCAGTCGTGTGGCATGAACGGGACGAGCGCAGAACAAGATAGGTGTATGAGACGGTGGGCACGATAGACTTAGTCGTTCCACTTGCTGCCGCACGACTGGACGTGAAGTCCGGGTCCGCCTGCCGGGACAAATCGTCATGAAGGGCAAACTCACCGAAAGGTGGGGGCGCAAAGCTTCCGGGCTAAGAGTCGCGTGGGATTCGACTGATGCTAGCGGGGCCGCCGGTGACAAGCCTCCGTCTGGCTTGTGACACCATTGCGTCACCCTATCTTCCTATGTTTCAACTTGAGATAGGCGACATATGTGCAAGTACTTCAAGAACCCGAGTACCAAAGTCCTCGCTCGCATCACCGCGACTCTCGGTGTGGCCTTGGGTTTGGGGGCCTCAGCCTGTGCAATGGCCGAGAGCGCAGGCCCACAACCCTTCAACCAGCAGAACACCGCGCTCGTATCCGACACAGAAACCCTGTCCGCTTTCCCTGGGCCTGTCATGGTGCCCCTGCTCCGCACCGTCAGTCCCCTGCCGCGCCGCGAGGGCACCGGCGTTCCGCGCAACGGACCGACGACACGTCGCATGAGCCGTCACGGTCTGGCGGAAGTTCGTCACCAGCGCGTAGCGCTCCCGGACTACGCGTCAACCAGCATCTAAGCGCCACCGAAACCAGCCAGCCGCGTCCAACCGCGCCCTACCACTTTATTGCAAGGATCTATCCATGAATGCCGCCCTCGTCGCTGACTTTTCCTTTTCCCCCGTCAAGGGTCCGCTTCTCGCACCGCCCGCCGCCCCCGCGCTGAAGTTGGTGGACGGCGGACGGGATTTCGTCACCCAGTTGCTTGCGACCGCATCAACTCCTGTTGCCGTTCCGGCTTCCGACATGCGTGTTGTATTCGACCTTGCTCCGGCGTTGTCGGTTCAGAGGCGCGTGGCCATCATCGTTGCGAGCTTCCTTGTGTCATGTGCACTGTTTTCGATCGTGGCGATGGGGCTGACCAATGGCGCCAAGCNNGGGGCGACCACGGGGCGACCACGGGGGGCAACCACGGGGTGAATCCTGACCAGCGTGGACGGGGCCAGAATTGGCCTCGTCCCACGTCTTCCCCAACGGCAACTGGCTCGCAGCACGACCCCGCAGTGGACCAAGTAAGGCAAATTGAAGAAAAGCCCGGTCGGTGCAGCACTGCATTCGGCTTGATCGCTATGTCCGATGCCGAACAGACGCGAGGGACGTTGGCGAGGATTGTACCGGTTGGATGCCAACCATCGACCATCGTGATTGCCAGATCGTTGCATCGGATACCGAGCGCACGTCCCTGACGCACCAGGTTCAGATTGAACGGAAGCCTCACTGCAGTTCGCTTAATCTGTCAGCGCGGCCCCTGGACTGCGCGTCCTCAAATGGGCCTCTTCGAGCAGCGCTCGCGAAGTGGTGAAGAAAATCGAATCGGCCATTGGCGATCGGTGTCGGCCACGCCACGCGCATGCGGAGGTTCCAAGTATGACATTGAGTCCCACCGACTGTGACACGGACTTTGCTGTCGCGATATATGAATTGCATAGCCAGGCTGAATCGGCTGTAAAGGCACTGCACGCCGCCGGATTCGACATGCAGAAAATCTCGATCATTGGCAAGGAGTATGAGACCGAGCAACACGTCATCGGCTTCCTCAACGCGGGCGATCGGGCGAGAATCTTCGGAAAGTACGGCGCCTTCTGGGGAGGTCTGATGGGGCTCCTCTTCGGATCCGCGATGATGTTTGTCCCGGTCGTTGGCCACGTGATCGTCCTGGGCCCACTGGCGGCCACACTATTCGTGGGTGTGGAAGGGGCCGTTGTGGCGGGTGGGCTAAGCGCGCTCGCAGGCGCCCTCATATCGATCGGAATTCCCAAGGATTCTGTATTGCGCTATGAAACCGCCCTGAAGGCCAATGAATTCATGCTCGTCGTGCATGGCAATGGCGAGGAGATCATCCAGGCACGCGGCGTGTTGAAGATTGCCGGGCTTGTGTCGCTGGATCATCACCGCAGCCAAATGGAGGCAGCATCAGTCACGCTCTCCTGAGCAATCGCCAAAGGGGTTTAAAGAGACGATCCATGGTTTTCACCGCCCAATCCGTTCCCCGGGCAGTGCGTAGCTCAGTGACTTCTCATGTTCCCAAGGCAAGTGCCCGGTCCCCGAAATGGGCACTGGCCCCGGATTGTCGGCCGATATGCTCGTCCACCCTTGCCCCGATCCGCAGGAGTCTTGGAGGCCGTGGAATGTCTGCATTGACATCACCTACTCACCTCCACTCGCTGGGTTCACTCGTCCTCGGGCCATCGATCGGGTCGCGCTCGATCGGAAGCGCACAAGGCAAGCGTCGAGAGCTGCTGCCTCCAGGGGCAAGGGGCATGACAGCGCGCGCAGAACCGGTGGCCGTCGTGAAGATGCATCCTGTCCAGTTCAAGATGGGGGCCAGCCATCAACTGCGGCCCAGTATGGCTAAGACGACGGCGAAGGGTCTGGGCCTGGATGAGGCGTGCCGTGCGGAGAAGATCCGGAACCCCCCTTCGGCGGGATGAGCCGATGAACTTGATCGCAGCCGTCGTGGCGAACCATCGGCCGCTCGAGTCGGACGTGAACATGCGGTTTCCAGAGATCCCTCGGCAGCGGCAGCAACGTCCCGGCGCAGGGAAAAGTCATTTTGAGAGGTCTACGTGGAGGCGGCTTCAGACCCTTGGAAGGTGGCACCTGCCTTCGCCGTTGGGTTCGGGCGGGCCTGGCGCGTGCAAGGCAGCGAACCCGTACCCACCGTTCTCCCGTACGTGCCGGACAGGAGAACCCTTGGCAGCGTTACTTCTGATCGTGACCGATGACTGTCCACTTCTCTGGTGACCTGATGGGGCCCGCCACTGTGCTGCCGCACTTCTGGGAGCACACGGTTGGCAGTGGGCACGCAACTCTTGGGTTGCGGGCCGACTGGCAGGCACAGATGAAGCAGGCCCACGATGAGTTAGGTATGAAGCACGTCCGCTTTCACGGCATCCTTTCCGATGACATGGGGACGCTCGTCCTGGAAAATGATGAACTTCTCTACTCTTTCTTCAATGCCGACCAGATTTTTGATTTTCTGCTGTCCATTGGCATGAAACCCTTTGTGGAATTGAGCTTCATGCCCCGTGCGCTCTCCTCCGGCGGCCAGACGGTTTTTCACTACGGGGGTAATGTCAGCGTCCCCGCCAGCTATGTGCAATGGGGGACGCTCATCTACAAGCTGGCGTCCCACTGGTGCGATCGCTACGGAGCGGCAGAAGTGCGCCAATGGTTCTTTGAGGTCTGGAATGAGCCCAATCTGACAGCCTTTGGCACGGGCAGACAGAGCGATTACTTCGAACTCTATCGCCATTCGGCTAACGCAATCAAGCGGGCGGACAGCGCCTTGAAGGTCGGTGGTCCGGCCACAGCCGCTAATGCCTGGATCGACGATTTCATTGCCTTCTGCTCGGAAAATTCGCTCCCGCTCGACTTCATCTCCACGCATCACTACCCTACTGACTCGTTTGGCAAGCCCGGGGACGATACGTATGCACAACTGGCCTGTAGTACCCGTAGCGTCCTGCGCGACGAGGTCCGTGCCGTACGCAAGCAAGCCGGGGCACTACCCGTCTACTATACCGAGTGGTGTACATCCTCGAATCCCCGCGACCCGATGCACGATGGACCCTATGCGGCCGCCTTCATCGTCAAGACAGTGATGGAGACGAGAGGCCTGGTACAAGCGTATAGCTACTGGACGTTCTCCGACATCTTCGAGGAGAACTACTTTCCATCCGTGCCGTTTCACGGCGGCTTTGGGCTTCTGAACATCCATGGCATCGCCAAACCGGCCTATCGGGCGTTCGAATTGCTGCATCGGCTGGGCACCGAGGTACTGGAGGTCGAGGGACTGGACGCCTCGGTAGATGTCTGGCTGGTGCGGGGCCAGGGTAGCGCCACGGTTCTCCTGACCAATTTCGCACTGCCGCGCCAGATCGCGTTCACGAAGACGGTCGAGGTCTCCCTCGGTGGCGCCGTGTCGATCGAGACGGCGATCCTGCGCCGGATCGACACGGACCACGCCAATCCGAGGGCACTTTGGGAACAGATGGGAATGCCCGAATACCTTTCGCCCGCCCTTGTCACCGAGTTGCACGGGGCGTCTGGGCTTGCCGAGGAAGTGCAGCAATTCACCTGGCGCGAGGGCAGAATCCATTTTGAGCTCTCGCTGTCGCCGCAATCCGTCGCAGCGATCGAGTTCACCTATGAGAGCGCCTGACAAGGCGCTGATCGAGCTCCCCGACGATGCGTTCCTCGATCGGCTCCAGCGTGGTGCGTTCTCCTATCTGACCGAGTACACCAACGTCCAGAATGGGTTGGTCGCCGACACGTCGCGCGACGGGTCGCCCTGCAGCATCGCGGTGGTTGGATTTGCGCTGTCGTGCTATCCGATCGCCGTCGAGCGCGGCTGGATGACACGTGCCCGTGCCGTGGCGTTGACTCTGACGACCCTGCGCTTTTTTTGGAGCAGCCCGCAGGGTGAAGAGTCCAGCGCGACCGGGATGAGAGGGTTTTACTACCATTTTCTGGACATGGCGACCGGCCAGCGGGTCTGGCAGTGTGAGCTCTCACTCGTCGACACGAGCCTGCTCATTGCCGGAATCCTGACGGTCGGTAGTTATTTTTCGGACGAGGGTGGGGAGGCGGAGATCCGCGAACTTTCAGATGCCCTCTACCGCCGTGTCGACTGGGCCTGGGCGCAGAATGGCCAGGACACCATTGCCCAAGGATGGAAGCCCGAATGCGGCTTCCTGCACTACGGCTGGGAAGGCTACAACGAGGCCACGATCGTCTATGTGCTGGCGCTCGGCTCGCCAACCCACCCAGTCTCACGCGGAAGTTTTGGCGCGTGGGCCTCGACCTACCAATGGGAAAACCTGCTGGATGTCGATGTGCTCTACTCGGGGCCGCTCTTTACCCACCTTTTCTCGCACGCATGGATTGACTACCGGGTGATTCGAGACCAGTTCATGCGTGACATTGGCAGTGACTACTTCGAGAACAGCAAGCATGCGATTGCCATTCAGCGCGAATACGCAGCGCGCAACCCGGGCGAATATGAAGGCTATGGCCGTGATTTGTGGGGGATTACGGCAGGAGACGGTCCGGGCAACAGCCAGCTACGTGAATCGAAGAGGGATAGGCGTTTTTTTGGCTACATGTCCCGTGGCGCTCCCTATGGGCCGGATGACGGCACCCTCGCTCCCTGGGGGATGCTCGCCACCTTGCCGTTTGGCCCGGACGTGGCGCTGCGCGGCACGCGTCACCTGCTCACAAGCTATCCGCAGGTCTTGCGGCACGATCGGTTTTCGAGCGGATTCAATCCGACACTGGCGAGACGGGGCGCAGGTTGGCTGTCGAACGGGTGGTACGGACTTGACCAGGGAATCCTCGTCATGATGATCGAGAATCACCGGAGTGGCCTCATCTGGAAACTGACCCGCGCCTGCCATGCCATTTGTGAGGGCTTGAAGGGTGCGGGATTTCAGGGCGGATGGCTGAGCTCATGCCCATAGGCACCAGTCGGGATGCGATCGACTCGGAGAACGTTGCGAGTTTTCTCGCGCGCGTGCATCCGGTTGACTGGAAGAATCCAACCGCAAGAGCCCGCTACGATCTGGCGATCCTGGGTGCGGGGCCCGCGGGCGTGGAGGCGGCCGAATCCGCCGTGCGTCTGGGCAAGAGCGTTGCACTCGTCGAGCGCGACCGGATCGGCGGCACATCACTGAACCAGGGCTCCATTCCCTCCAAGGCCATCATCCGCTCCGCCAGAGCGCTCATGGCCGTGCGCGATTCCGACGAATACGGCACTGCTCTACAGCGCCACCCGCGAAGCGACTTCGCTGCGATGATGGCGCGCATGCATCGTATCCGTACGCGCGTGGCTGAATATCACAGCGTCAAGCGCCTGCAAGGCATGGGGGTCGACGTGTTTTTTGGCGACGCATGCTTTGCCGGTCCGGATGCCATCGTGCTTGGGGACACCCGCATCGCCTTCGAATTCGCGCTGATCGCGACTGGTGCGCGCCCCAAGTCCTCCGACATCCCGGGACTGGCTCACGTCGGTTATCGTACCAGCGAGTCGATCTTTCAGGTCACGGAACTGCCCGCGCGTCTGGGTGTGATCGGCGGCGGCCCGCTGGGTTGCGAGATCGCTCAGGCGTTCTGCCAGCTGGGATCACACGTCATCCTCATGCAGAACGCACCGAAGTTCCTGCCCGCAGAGGGGCGCGACGCTGCGGAGCTGTTGTCGATGTCGCTGTCTCGCGATGGCGTCGAGACGCGATTGAACACTGCGGTGGTCGGTGCGCGCAGGGAAGGTTCCGGGAAGATACTGGATACGACCAACGACGAGCGCAAGGAGTCCATCGCCGTCGATGAGGTCCTGCTTGCCATCGGGCGTTCCCCGAACGTCGAGAACCTGGAACTTGCGGCCGCGGGTGTGGAGTTTGACTGCAGCGAAGGCGTGAAAGTCGACCAGTTTCTGTGTACCAGCAATCCTCGCGTCTATTCGGCGGGCGACGTCTGCAATGAGCAGAAGTTCACGAATGCGGCCAAGGCATCGGGACATCTTGCCGTACAGAACGCAATGGCGGGTCAGCGACTGCCCCATACCCGGCTGTACATTCCCTGGTGCACCTACTGCGACCCGGAGGTTGCGCACATCGGTCTGCATCCCAGTGAGGCGCGCGAGCGATCCATCGTCATCAAGAGCTATACAGTGATGATGCAGGATGTCGATCGTGCCATCACGGACGGCCAGGATTCGGGTTTCGTCAAGATTCACGTCGCGCACCCGACCGACAGGATTGTTGGCGCCACGATAGTTGGGGTCCGTGCGAGCGAACTCATCAACGAGATGGCGGTGATCATGAGTGCCGGCATGGGCATGCGTGAGCTGGCCAATGTGCTCCACACCTATCCCGCCCGCTCGGATTCGATCAGGCTTGCGGCTCTGGCTTTTGTCCAGAACCAGGGGCCGGCGCCGACATGACTTCCTCATGAATCCCTTGGATGCCCAGGCCAGGGAGGATGGCGTGCCCGTGAGCAGACGGTCCGCTGTTCGCCAGATCGTGCGCGTCACGCGCGTCGTGTCGGATCTCGAGCGCTCGCGGTGCTTTTACTGCGACGCGCTCGGATTCCGGCTGCTTGCCGGGGGGCCGCTCAGTGACGAGACCAAGCAGGCTTTCGGGATTCCGGGTGTCTCGGCGCAGGAGCTGGTGTTGCGGCTCGGCCAAGGGGAGCTTGCGCTGGTCGAGTTTCAGAAGGCCGGCTTGGCCTACCCTGAAGCAAGCCACAGCGACGATCTATGGTTCCAGCATCTGGCCATCCTGGTTAGCGACATGGATCGTGCCTACGCGCATCTGCGCGGGTTCCAGGGGTGGCTCCCCATCACGCTTGGAGGGCCGCAGACCTTGCCGGCGGCAAGCGGCGGAGGCCGGGCGTTCAAGTTCCGTGACCCGGACGGTCATCCACTCGAGTTGCTGTGGAGGGCCGCCCGATCAGAAGAATTCACCGTGCAAGGCACGATCGCCATACCCCTATTCCTTGGAATCGATCACAGCGCGATCGCGATCAGCTCAACCCGGCGCAGTCGGGACTTCTACGAGGCGCTTGGATTCAACACGACACATGCGACCTCAAACCAGGGGGTCGCCCAGAGCCGACTTGACGATGTACATGATGCTGCAGTGCGCGTGACGCGCCTGGATGCCGCGCCTTCCAAGGGTCTCGGCCTGGAACTGCTCGCCTATCTTCCGCCAGGGCGCGCCAGCACCACGGCCCGGCTGAACGACAGGGTCACCGACTGGATGACCCTTGACATGAGCCCATTGGTCGGCATTGCGTCACGGGACGTTTTTGATCCTGATCACCACCGCCTCCTGCTGGTTTATCAGTGGCCCGAAGAAACGGGAGCCGCGCCATGATGTTCGATGTCGCGCGTCGAGGAGAGCGGATGCGTGAGCGCCTCCGAGACGGGCACCGTGACGGGGGCGAGCACAATCATGCCGAGTCCACCGACGATGGCGAAATTCTTCAAAAATTCCCAGAAATGCTGCAGGCCCGCTCCCTCCTTGAAGCCCCAGAATCCAGAAAAGCGCCAGAACTGGTGATACAGCAATGCAGTCGCGGCGCAAAAGCCGGCAAGGACGCTGGCGGCAAGGCGGTCGTGCCAGCCGGACACGATGCAGACCGGGGCCGCGATTTCGACGGCGATGGCAGCCACCAGCAAGGCTGCGGCGAACGGGACGCGGCCGGCCTGCTTCATCGCGGCTCCCCAGTGGGCGATCTTGTCGGCCGCGCTAAAGGGAAAAAGGACGACGAGGCAGATGCGCAGCATCAAGGGAGCGTGGTCATTGATCCAGGTCATCACGGTGCCGCTTGGCGAAGGACGGGGCCATCCAGCTTCAAGACTATGTCAACGCGGTCACGAGCGCAAAGGCCCAGTGCAGAACGCCGCGATGCGAAGGGGTTGCGTCGATGAATTTGGCACTAAAGCAGCCCCGCATTGCCTACTGGCATCTCTGGAGCGACCATCAGGGCACAAGTCACCAGACACTCTGTCATCTGAGCGCCTTCGAGCTGATGCGGGTTGGCGTGGCCGACCCGCAATGGGGCAATCCCCAGCCGCGCTCTGATTCCAAGGTCGTCTTTACCGTCCAGCCGGTCGGCTGGGTCGGGGATTGGCACGAGAATCCGGCACCACAATGGATCGTGGTGTTATCCGGCCGCTGGTGGATCGAGTCGATGGATGGTACGCGCATCGAACAGGGACCGGGGGAATTCTCGTTTGGTGAGGACCAGGGCTGCGTCGCAAGCGACGGCAAGCAGGGACATCGCTCAGGCACTATCGGGAGCGTGTCCGCACAGCTCATGACCATCCAGTTGTCGATCCCGCCGACGCACGTCCCCTGTCGATTCAAGTAGATGCACACCTTCGAGATCCTTGACGAGCGCTTTCGCAGCTATGCGCTACCCAATGCACCACTGGTTCAGCTCGGTGAGGGCTTCTCGTGGCTCGAAGGACCGGTCTGGTTTGCCGACCAGGATTGCCTGCTGTTTAGCGACCTTCCTGCCGACAGGATCATGCGCTGGACGCCGGACGGGGTCATCTCGGTATTTCGTTCTCCCTCGGGCTTTGCCAATGGACATACTCGAGATCGAGAGGGGCGCCTCGTCGGCTGCTCGCACCAGGCGCGCGGCCTCACCAGGACGGAACTCGATGGTCGGATCACCGTCTTGGTCGATCGTTTTGATGGCAAGCGCCTCAATTCGCCGAACGATGTGGTCTGCAAGTCCGACGGCACGATCTGGTTCACGGATCCGCAATACGGCATCAATACCGACTACGAGGGCGGCAAAGAGACGGCAGAGCTTTCACCGGCGCTGTATCGCCTCGATGTGGAATCCGGGCGCCTGCAGCGCATGGCAGACGATTTTGACGGCCCGAACGGCCTGGCGTTCTCGCCTGATGAGAGCCGCTTGTACGTCGCTGAGAGTGGTCGGCAGTTCGCAGTCGAGCCCAAGCAGCACATCCGGGTCTTTGATGTCGAAGCCAACGGCCAACGCCTCTCAGGGGGACGGGCGTTCCACAAGATCGTGCCGGGCTTCGCAGACGGAATTCGCGTCGACGTGGAGGGCAATCTCTGGAGCAGTGCCGCCAACGGTGTGCACTGCATCGCGCCAGACGGGACCCTGCTCGGCACCATCCGCGTGCCGCACCCGGTCGCAAACCTCACCTTCGGTGGACGCAACCGCAGCCAACTCTTCATCTGTGCTTCCCAGGCACTTTATGCGATCTACACCAACACTCGTGGCAACCAGAGACCGTAATGGATCCCACCCTGGCCATCTCGACCCTGGCTTCCCCCCACTGCTCAACAGACCGTGAGCGTCGGAGTCGGCATCGCCTCGTCGGCGCGATTGCGCCTTCTGCCGTCTGCCTGGTATTCGATCGGTCCGATCCTGTGGCGCCGACGACACTTTTCGTGAAGGGCCAGGCGATGCCTGATCCGGGCTTGGTCTGGGCGGTCTGCGCGGACACCGCCAGGACATGCTAGGGGAACAGTACGACGTGATCGTGATTGGCAGCGGCCCGGGCGGGGCCGCCCTTGCCCAGAGAGTCGCGGCGTCGGGGAAACGCATTCTTCTGATCGAGCGCGGCGACTACTTGCCCCGCTCGCCCGAGAACTGGGACTCGAAGACTGTATTTGTCGAGGGCGCCTACCAGACGAAGGAGACCTGGTACGACGGCGCGGGCAAGTCGTTCCAGCCCGGATTGCACTACTTCGTCGGCGGGAACTCGAAGGTTTATGGTGCGGCGCTGCTGCGCCTGCGCGAGCGCGATTTCATGGAGGTACGCCACAAGGACGGTATTTCACCGGCCTGGCCCATCACCTACAGGGACCTCGAGCCCTACTACTGCGCAGCGGAAAGGCTGTTTCATGTGCACGGCCGTCGTGGTGAGGATCCAAACGAGCCACCCTCCAGCCAGCCCTACCCGTATCCGCCGGTATCGCATGAACCCGCCATCCAGGCGTTAAGCGACACGCTGACCCGTGCAGGGCTGCATCCCTTTCACCTGCCGCTCGGCATTCTCCTTGACGAAAAGGGTGGCAAGCCCACCCCGACCAGCGTCTGTATTCGCTGCGACGCATTTGACGGGTTTCCGTGCCTATTGAACGGGAAGGCCGACGCACAGGTGGTATGCGTCGATCCGGCGCTCGCGGCATACCCGAACCTCACATTGCTGGTCGGCGCCTACGTCTCGAGGCTCGACACCGATCCGGGTGGTAGGACAGTCAAGACGGTCGTCTTGACGCGACAGGGCAGGGAGGAGCGCTATGCGGCAGATATCGTCGTGGTCGCATGTGGAGCACTCTCGTCGGCGCTGCTGCTGCTGCGCTCACATTGCGAGAAGCACCCGGGAGGTCTTGCAAACGGCTCGGATCAGGTCGGGCGCAACTACATGCGTCACAACCAGAGCGTACTCATGGCCTTGACCCGGGAACCGAATCCGACGGTTTTCCAGAAGACCCTTGCCATCAGCGACTACTACTTCGGCTCTGATGATTGGGAGTATCCACTGGGGCTCATACAGATGTGCGCCAAATCACATGCTGACCAGATCCGTGGGGAGGTGTTGCCGGAATGGCTGGAGTGGATACCGAGGATGCCATTCAACGAACTGGCGCGCCGCTCACTTGATTTCTGGCTGTCGAGCGAGGACCTTCCGCACCCCGAGAACAGGATCAGCTATGACGGTGAGCGGGTCAGACTGGCGTGCACGCCAGGCAACATGGAAGCTCACCATCGCCTGAAGAAAAAACTCGAGGCCATCCTCCATGCGGCAGGTGCGCATCCCGTGCTGCTTGAGCGGAGTCTTTATCTGGGCAAGAACATCCCGATCAGCGGGACCGCCCACCAGGCCGGCACTGCCCGCTTTGGGGTCAATCCGGCCACCTCCGTGCTCGATCTCGACTGCAAGGCGCACGAACTGGACAACCTCTATGTGGTGGACACNNCACGAACTGGACAACCTCTACGTGGCGGACGCAAGTTTCTTCCCATCCATCGGTGCGGTGAACCCGACATTGACGATCATAGCCAATGCGTTGCGCGTGGCCGATGTGATCCTGCAACGACTTGGTTGATCGGAGAGCAGCGCTGGGCAGGGACGTCCAGCACGCAGGTCCGAGGGGGTCACGGCAGCCAGCGCCAGCATGGATGAGCGATTGGGCAGAAATCTCGCCAGGGACATTTCACCAGTATCATCCGGCTGTTTGAAGCGTCTCGCCCTATGGTCTCGGACTGATTATTAGCGGTTGAGGCGGGCCGCCCTGTAGCCACCGACTTCGTCATGGCCCGCGCGAACGTGGCGACCGAGNNGGTGTCCCTCGTGCGGCGGGTGTGGGCGTTGCGACGAGTGACACGCCCTAAGCCGGTACAGGGGCGACAGGGAAGGGCTCCTGCCTTGGGCGGGCCGGTCGGCGTCGCGGCGCAGAGCTCCAGCGCGGTGCCCTTGTTCCCGATGAACGCGCTGCCCCGGCCCTGTACGCGCGAGCAGCCCGCTCGAAAAAACCGGGTCATGTCAGGACCACGCTGCGGTGAACGTCGAGCAGCGTAGACTTCGGCCAATCCCGTGATCAAATCCTGCAAGCGCGCAGGGGACAAGCCCAGGCGGCCCGGAGGAGCGCGGACCGGAGTCCCCTTAGTGGCCGATCCGTCCTCGCTGCGCTCTGGTTCGACCCTGCTGCAGTTCGTCGCGAACCTGCTGCAGTTCGTCGGCGCCCCGGGCTACTTTGGCTGGCAGGCTGTATCCTACTCGGGCAATTCATCCTTGGAGTCAATACATGAGACGTTCGGTGTACCCAATCCGCATCGCCCTTTCAGTGGGTTTGTCCGCGGGCCTTTCTGCCATTTCCCTCCCCGCCTGGCCGGCAGAGGCGCCACCGGTGGCGCCCCCGGTGGCGCCCGTGAGGCCCGTTACCGACACCTACTTCGGTGTCCCGGTGGTCGATAACTATCGCTACCTGGAGAACCTGAAGGATCCCGAGGTACAGGACTGGATGAAGGCGCAGGCCGCCTACACGCGGACTGTCATCGACCGGATTCCAGGGCGCCTTGCACTCGCAAACAAGATCCAAAGCCTGCTTGGCAAGGACATCACCCGGGGCCGATTTGTTCAACGCGGCGAGAGGCTGTTCTATTTTCTGAGAGAGCCGGGCGCGAACCTGCCCAAGCTGGCCTATCGGGACGGCGTGCGCGGCGAAGAGCATATCCTTGTCGATCCGGCCAAGCTCGCCAAGGACCCCGCCCATCACGTGGCGCTTGACTGGTACTCGCCGTCTCCGGACGGGCGCTATGTCGCCTATGGGGTCTCTGCGGGCGGCTCGGAACAGAGCGTCTTACAAGTCCTCGAAGTGAAGACCGGCACAAACCTGGGCGAAACGATCGATCGCACCAGTGGCTGCGTGGTCTCGTGGAATAAGGACAATCAGTCATTCTTTTACCTTCGTTATCCCAAGCCAGGTCCCGATACCCCCCCCGCACAGACCCTCTATAACGCCGTCACGTTCCTGCACAAGCTAGGCGAGCACGCCGATGGCGAAGGGGATAGCCCTGTCTTCGGTCGCGGCGTCGCGACGGGTCTCGATGTTCCCGAGGGCCAAGGCACCTACGTGCTCCTCTCGCAGGATTCGGACTATGCCGTTGCGGTTGCCAGTCACAACATGGACAACAACCCCAACACCTTCTACGTCGCACCCCTGGACCAGATACGCGGTCCGCAAACCCCCTGGCAGAAGATCGCGGCACCGGAAGACGGGGTCACTGACGTGCAAATGCATGGCGACCGACTGTACTTCCTCTCCGAGAAGGGAGCATCACGCTTCCAGATCCTGTCCACACCGCTTGTGCATCCCGACATTGATCATGCCGATGCGATCTTCCCGGAGGGCCCGAACGTGATCGACTCCTTTGCGGCGGCTGGCGACGGGCTGTACGTGAGCGTGCGGGCCGGAGCATCCTTCCAGTTGCAGCGCGTATCCTATGACGGACGGGACCCGCAAGTCATCGCCTTGCCGTTCGCGGGGACGATCTACGGGCTGACCACGGATTCGGAGAGGCCAGGGGTGATGTTCAACCTCCAGGGCTGGGTCAAGGCGCCGCGCGAGCTGGTCTATGACCCTGCGACCAAGGTTGCCGCAGACACAGGGCTGATCCCGCCGGCAAGAGTCGAGTCGCAGGATCTGGAGGCGCATGACGAGTTCGCGACGAGTTACGACGGCACACAAATTCCCGTATCGATCATCGCCAGAAAGGGGGCCAAGCTCGACGCTTCGCACCCGACGATTGTCTTCGGATACGCAAGTTACGGAATCTCGCTCGATCCCTTCTTCGATCCCGCCTGGCAGGCGTGGATCTCAGAGGGCGGAATCATCGCCATCTCCCACATGCGCGGTGGCGGCGAATACGGCGACGCGTGGCATCGTGCAGGCCAGAAACTGTGGAAGATCAACACCAACCTGGACTTCATTGCCTCCGCCCAGCACATGATCGACCGGCACTACACCCAGTCAAAGTACCTCGCGGCCAATAGCGCCAGTGCCGGAGGGATCGTGATGGGTGGGGCGATCACGATCGATCCGGGACTGTTCCGGGTTGTCCTCGATGACGTGGGCGTTTCCGACTCGTTGCGTTCCGAGACCGAACCCAATGGGCCACCGAATGTTCCCGAATTTGGCTCGACGTCGACTGAAGAAGGGTTTCATGCACTCTATTCGATGAGCGCCTATGCGCATCTCCACGATGGCACGCCCTACCCGGCAATCATGTATACGACGGGCGCCAATGATCCGCGCGTCTCCTCGTGGCACATGCTGAAGATGGCCGCGCGCACGCAGGCTGCGACCAGCAGTGGGCGCCCCGTGCTGTTGCGGGTCGATTTCGATGCCGGGCACGGTATCGGATCGGGGCTGTCGCAATATGCCAGCCAGCTCGCTGACGAGTGGGCCTTTGCGCTCTGGCAGATGGGTGAGCCAGGCTTTCAGCCCAAGCACTGAGTCTGCCGGATCGGAGGCTTAGAAGCCGGGGGTGGCGCGTGAGCGGATGAACTACCCCCGGCTCTGCAGCGCTGTCGCGGGGACTTCCCAAGCGGGGGCTTCCCTTTTCCGCGACCCGTGCACGCCCGTCATGGGGCGTGTGCGGCCTTCCGAGATCTCGAGGGGCGAAGCCTCAGGAAGAGGCTCTCGAAGCCGTTCCGACCATTGCGGCCCTTGTCCTCGCCTTCGTCCCTTCCTTCCCCTTCCGCAACGACTTCACTGGCGTGCAGCAACCGGACCCGACGCCGGGCCAAGACCTGGGTTGGACACTCGCGCCCTCGATCGGCAGTTCGCCTGGGACGGGACCGCCCGCTGGGTAGGGGTCCCTGCCGTCCTATTTCTTGCGTCGCTCGCGCCCGAACGGGTTGGTCACCTGGAGCGCCGGATTGTCATCGTCCGGATAGTAGCCGCCGCTAAAGCGGCGCAGCGCGTCATAGTTATCGCGGTCATCAAAGTAGTCACCGAAAAGGCAATAGGTCGCCCAGGGATCGCCGGGGACGGCCAGGGACTTGGGATACTGGAGCCGATTCACAAGGTGAGACCAGGGGGCACGCTGGTCGATGAAGTCGCCGCTCAGGCTGTGGGAATCGACGGGCTGCGGCTGGTTCGGCCAGGGCGCAAAGATGGTCGCGAGCTGGTATTTGCGCAGGTCGCGGATGGTTTCACGCTGCTTCGGTTGCGGAATCTGCGCGAGCTGCTGGCGGATTGTTTCGGGGGGATAGTCCGTGAGTTCACCAAACCGGGCATGCCCGTACTTGAAGCGAAAGCAGTCCTTCAGGGCGCGCATCATGACTGTTGGCAGACCTTCGCAGTATTCGATCGCAGCGATCCGGTGGGGCATCTTCAGAAAACTTCCAAACTGATTGTTGGTCATGGCGACATGGCGGCTCGCCGCCGCCTCCAGCAGCTGGTCCGAGGGCTCTGCCCTCTGGAGCAGCAGGGCCGCCCGGTAGGTACCCATCTCGACATCGCTGCGCCCCAGGAGGGTCACCAGCGCGCTTTCGTTCATGGCGTGCAGGGCATCTTCCGGGACGCAATCATGATTCGATTCATGGGGCCGGGTGGGCAGCTTGCGGATGAATAGGCCCGCACACTCAGGGTAGTTGTCCAGCAGCTGGGCGGCCAGGCGCCAGAGTTCTGCGAGTCCGCGCTCGGATTCCCGCGAACCCCTGCCATAGAGCCCGGTGCTGGAGAACTCCTTGGCGACGTGACTGGCCAGATATTCCTCGGACATGACGCGTAGCTCGCGTTCTGGCAGGCCCTCCCGGATCGCCTTGCGCACGACTTTGGGAAACCACTCGGCCGGGTGCTTCACCCAACTGAGCAGTACCACCCTTTCAGCGAGCGGCAAGCCGCACACGAGCCCAGGGTCAGGTCCGAGCCCGACCAGCTGGGAGTAGGCATGCCGATAGACCAGGCCGCCTTGAACCAGGGGGCTCGGATCGGCACGCAGGCGTTTGCGCAATGCCCCTTTGCGCAGGTCCTCATGCCGTCCGTCATCTTCCAGCCAGCCGCTACGGGCCGCGAGGTAGCGCGTATAGGCGTTGGTGCTCTCCAGGGCTTTTTCGATCAGCTCCAGGTTCTCGCCGTATTGCGGATCGCCTGTGACGCGAAACAGGACCTCGACCTTCGTCTCGGGCGAAAGGGTCTCCCATGCTTCAAGCAACATCAGCCGGCTGCTTGGGCGGCTGTCACACAACTCATCCACGAAGGTGTTGAATTCCGTGTTGCGCATGGGCTATCCCGGAGACCAGCCTCTGTACTTGGTAACAGTATGGAATGCTGCGCGGCGTGACCCGGAGAGTCCCCCTGAGTGACGCTGGTTCACAAGAGGTCAGGGTAGCGATCAGTGACGCGCGGCTCGGCTTATAGTTCGGGTTACCTCGATCGGGAGATGGCATGAAGCGGAACTAGACTGTGCGCAAGAAAACACGACCTCATCTGTTCGCTTTCGCACAGAAGTGGCAGAAGGCGTCATTTTGGAAGCCGCAGAGGGCGCTCATTGGTGCGCATTCGCATTAGGGGGTGCCTTTTGATCGATTTTAGGGGCAGCCCATGTTGTCGTGGATTGTTCGCTGCCAGGGGTCCCCGGCCGGTACCCGGCCCGATAAGCTGCTTGGGATCCGAGCGGACATCGCGCTTGGGGCCGGCCACAACGCGGGACGGTTGTGGCAGGCCAGCCTGCAGACAAGCCTGCTTCTCGCAGCGCTGCGCCTGCGGTTCTGCTACAGCGCGGGCGGCCGCGGTCGACCTTTCCGTCAGGGGGCAGCCCGCCTGCCGGCAGTCTGGAGGCTAGCCTTGGACCTGGCCCGCGCGCGCCACGTGCAGTTGCGCGGCGAGCCGTATGGCGAGTGCCGCGACAAGCAGCGCGACCGCAAGGGGATAGACAGGCCCCAGCATGAAGCGCTTGCCGAAGGCGATGAGGAAACTGATCCAGAGATAGTAGGTGCCACAGGTATGCAGGATCGACCAGGCGCGTGGCCCGATCCAGGCCGCGCTCTGTCGAAACGACGTGGCCGCCATGGCAATGATGAAGAGATAGGCGATGCCTCCATTGATGTAAGTGACGAGATTGGTGGCCTGATGAAAGCCCCCGGGGTCAAGGGCGGCAAACAGGACGATGGCCCCCGCGTGCAGGAGATGCGATGTCGCAAACGACAGGCCCAGCATGCGGCGATTGCGCCGTTGCCAGCGGGTGAGCGGACCGGGCCAGAGCCGAGCCATGGCCGATGCGCAAAACGCCAGGCAAAAGAGCACGAGTGAAGTGCGCGCGGTGAACCGGATCACCATGCGCGCGCCACTGGCATCCGGGGAGAGCGTCAGGAGGGCGGCGCAGGCCAGCGCAAGGAGGGCGGCGATGCCGGCCAGAAGGCGCCACTGCTCGAAAAACCCATTCGGGGTCGGGTCCGATGTGTCCATCGTCGTCTGCCTCCTTTGGAGTTATGCCCTGTCCCAGGCTCTTGAAACTACATGGCGCATACGAGCCGGGTCAAATAAAATACTCACTGCTTACATTGAACTCCGAGGGGGTTTGGGCGATGGTCTCGCAGGCTTTGAGGTTGCGCCGGGCGGCGCCTTCTGGGCGCAAGTCCTATCATCACGGCAACCTGCGGCAGGCACTGATTGATGCCGCACTTCTACTTGCTGAGGAGCGTGGAGCCGAAAGGTGAGCGTACGGGAAGCGGCACGCCGCGTGGGTGTTTCGTCGGGCGCGCCATTCAGGCATTTCGCCTCGCGCGAAGCGCTCATGACCGCGCTGGCCGAGCAGGCCATGGCGCTGTTTCGCATCGAGATCGAGGCAGGCCAGCGACGCGCGAGCGCAGATCCACGCAGTCGGCTGGGGGCTCTTGGCCACTCGTTCATCCGCTGGGCGTTCCGCTTTCCGACACACTTCCAGATCATCTCGTCGCGGCACCTGATCGACTTCGAGGGATCGGCAACGCTCGGCCTGGATCTGGCCGCAGTCCGGGCGTTGACCGTCGAACTGATCGCGGCCGCGCAAGGCGTTGCACCGGGCAACGAGCGTGATGTGATGCGGCGTGCCCTGATCGCACGCGCGCTCGTCTATGGACTGGCACGCATGCGGGTCGACGGACAGTTCCCGCAGTGGGATATCCCCGAGCTGGCCGCCGAGGTCGCCGCACTCGACTGTGTCGACATCCTGGTCGAACTCCTCGCAAGCAACTAGGTTCCGCGGCGATCCCGGGGGCGCCGCGCGCATGGCGAGGGCTCCCAAGCCATGTTCGAATGGGGTGCTGTGAAGTTGCTCTGCGAAGACACGCTCAGAAGGCGTTACTTGCCGGCGTCACGGGACGAGCTCGACAGAGTCGCCAAGGGCATCCAGATCAATGCGGGCGAGGCAGTTGTGCAAGGCGTCCTCGATCTCCCAGCTTTGGTTGGCGTAGCTCGGCTGGGTCCGGTAGCCGAACGCACCGATACCCGGGTACTGGGTTCGGGTGCCATCGCGATGCAACCACCAAAGACCGATCGGCTGGCCGGTGCGATTGCGCAGAGTCAGCATCGCCCTGGCTGCGGACACGACGAGCGTCCGATCGGTGCCGCGCGGGCAGGGCGCGCGAGCCGCGCCGAGCGGGATACGCCGGGCCGTCTGAGGCCCCGGACGCTCTTCCCAGGCTGCGCGTACCACCCCGAAGCCGACCGGATCGTAGTGCTGCAGATCGCTGCGCGTGAACGGAAAGTAGCCGCTTCTCCAGAAGTAGGCCTGGGTGAGGAGGGCAAAATACTCGGCCTTGCTGGTCAGTGCGTACGAGCGCGGAACCGTCTGGCCGGTGCGGTCGAGGACGTGTTCGTACAGGTGGTGGGCGAGCGCGTGCTGGTAGGCCGACACGATCCTTGGATCATCCATGCCGAGAACCTGGTCGTGATAGGCATGGGCGAGTTCATGCAGCAATCCCGAGGGCAACTCGCTTAACCAGCGCACCGCCGAGCGTGGATCGTCGATGACCACGCCCCCCATGACCGCCGCCGGTGGCACGGTGCCATCGCGAAAAGCGTTGCCGTTTGCATAGTAGGCCCCCGACCCGTGCTTCGGACCGGCGCCCATCCAGACATAGATCGGCACCCGGCGCAACTCGTCGACGCGCTTGGGCGGCACGAGTCCTGTCAGGGTTTGTAGATTGTCGTGGAGCAGTCGGCGCAGCCGGTCGGTGAGTTCCGGGGCATTCGCCGCAAGCGCTGCATCGAAGTGGACCGACCACCCCTCGATAGGCTCTTCGAGGAATCCCGCGTGCACCGGGACGCAGGCGAGGCCGAGCGCCGCCATGGTCAGGGTGCGAAGCATGGGGAGGGCCTTGATCATCGGGGCGATTGTAGCGGGTAGCTCTACCCCGGGGACGTAGAGCGAGATGGCCCGTCCCGCCACCCCGCGGGGCCGGGCTCATCACCCTGTATCAGGGCGTGCTTAACCGGTGCCGGCGCGGGCGGCTAGGCGATGATCCCGAGTCCCGCGAACAAATCCCAGGCGACGTGCTCGTAGATTCCGGCGCGGATGTTGCCCCGCCATGCTGCAAGCAAGCCCAGAATGAGCCCATGCAGAACGATGTTTGCCACCGCGGCTGCGCCCTCGTAGGCATGGGCCACGCCAAAGATGATCGCCTGTAGCACGATCGCAAGGCCGAGCCGTCCGCCAAGCGCGGTCAGCTGGCGCTGCAGGTAGCCGCGAAACACGATCTCCTCGCAGATCCCCGCGGAGAGCGAGAGGGCAACCCAGATGCCAACGCCGAGCGCGCCCCTGGGCAGTGTCGGCAGCAGGGGGTTGGCCGCGTCCGAGGGCTCGGGGTGGAGTGCGGCCAGGCCAGCGGTACCGGCCAGAATCAGCCCGAGAGTCAGAGCCGCGTACACCAGATCACTGGCGAGCGCGCGAGGATCGAGCGCGCGCGCACCCAGAAACTCGCGAATCGAGCGTCGCCTGCGCTCCATGCCTTTATAGATGAAGCGCAGCCAGAGCCACTCGAGGCCGATGAGCGAGATGTAGAGGGACAAGGGTTGACGTGCATCCCGATGCGCCTCGTGCGGCACGACGCTGCCCGCGTTCAGAAGACTGACGCTGGATACGCCCAGGCAGATCAGAAAGAAGATCACGGTGTGCGCCCTCGAGGCAAGGAGCGTGCGCGTCGAGTCGGGGGCGCCATTTGCATTGCTCAGAAGAGTCCGCAGGGCGTTCATGGGTTCAGGCCTTTCGATTGGGGCTGCTGCGAGGAGGAGTGGGCGGCGACGCTGCCGGCGTGGTTTGCCAAGAGCGATCCGAACAGATCCAGCGCCGCACTGGTGCGTTCCAGATCACCTGTGTTCAGGTATTCGAGAACCAGGCCGTCCATGACCGCCGCGCACAGCGTCGCCTTGGCGCGACGATGCTGCGTCGGCGGCAGGGCGCTCTCGATGAGAGTCAGCCAACTCGACGAACTGCTGTCGATGAACCCGGCGTAGCTGTCCGGGTGCTGCAGGGCCAGCATATGTATTTCAAAAAGCAGGCGGACATACGGTCCGTTGTCGGGATGGGTGGCCCACGACCAGAATTTGTTCAGGAGCAAGATCCGGCCCTGCCGGCGCATCGCTTCGGTGAAGGACCGTTGCACCCGCGCCCTGGCCTCCTCGATGACCTCCCCGATGAGCCCTTCCTTGGAGCCGAAGTGGTAGATCAGAAGCCGTGCACTGGTACCGATCGCGTCCGCGAGCGGACGTAGCGACAGCTCGCCCACGCCATGCACCAGGCAATATTCCAGGGCCTTGTTCCGGATTTCGAGTCTACGTTCCATGAAACGAACGTTACATGAAACGATCGTTACATGCAAGCGGATGCCAGGGCGCGCCTGCCACAGGGCCATGCTCAGCCTTTAAGCGCTTTCCGGTGCGCGTCGGACCGAAGGCCGCCGGGTTTGAGGGGCTCGACTTACCGAACAGCGTCGTAAAGC
>PLEY01000060.1 GCA_003136595.1 Burkholderiales bacterium | reverse complement strand
AGGCTAGAGCCCCGCATCGGCTCCATGCTACGCGCCGCCCGGGATGCTGTGATGCCTGCGCCCGGATTTTGTAGCGCCTTGAGCACTCCGGCGCGACGTTCTCTGCCGCCCCATACGTCCTCGCGCTCCCGATTTGCGCGAGTCGCGACGACACGGGCCGGTCCCACGGCCCCCACCGCGCCTCATCACGGCAAAGGCACCGCCTTAGGCGAGAAGGAGGCCGCGGTCCTCGATGAAACGCACGATCGCATCGAGCCCGTTGCCGGTCTTGACACTGCCCATGACGAACGGCCGGTCGCCGCGCATGCGCGTCGCGTCAGAGCGCATCACCTCGAGAGAGGCGCCCACGTAGGGCGCGAGGTCGATCTTGTTGATGACGAGCAGGTCTGAGCGGGTGATGCCTGGGCCGCCTTTGCGCGGGATTTTTTCGCCGCCGGCGACATCGATCACATAGATCGTCAGGTCCGACAGTTCCGGGCTGAAGGTGGCAGCGAGGTTGTCCCCACCGGACTCGACGAAGACCACGTCGGCGTCGGGGTAGCGCGTGAGCATGCGATCGACCGCCTCAAGATTGATCGAGGCGTCCTCGCGGATGGCGGTGTGCGGACAACCACCCGTCTCGACCCCCATGATGCGCTCGGGCTCGAGCGCCTCGGCCACCGTCAGGAGGCGCTGATCCTCCTTCGTGTAGATGTCGTTGGTGATGACGACCAGGTCGTAGCGCGCGCGCATCGCCTTGCAGAGCATCTCGAGGAGCGTGGTCTTGCCCGAGCCGACCGGGCCGCCGATCCCCACGCGCAGCGGCGGGTTGCGCTTGGTGCGCGCAAGGCGTGCGGTGCCTGGGGTGGCTGAGGTGCGCTGGTTGGGAGATTCGAGGTTCATGGTCATGAGCGAAACAGACGCGAGTACTGGGTCTCGTGCCGGGCTGCGAGTATCGCCAGCTGCGGCGCGAGGGTTTCGATGTCGGGTGGCGTGGAGGCCGCGCGCCGACTCGCGCGCGCGAGGACGTCCGGCAGACCGGACTTCAGTTCGCGCAGGAGGCGCTGGCCGGCCACCTGACCAAGCGGCACCGTCTTGATNNCGCGCTCAGCGGCGCTGCCGAGCGCCAGGGCCTCGATCAGGGCGACCATGGACCAGCCCATCTGCTCGGTCTGGCGGCGCAGCTCCAGGCTCTCGCGGGCCGTGAGAAACCACTCGTTCCACTCGCGCGCGGCCTCCCAGTCGCCCGCCCGATAGGCGCGAAAGTGGAGCAGCCAGGCGGGCGCCTCGGCACGCTCAAAGGCGCTCTCGAGGCAGGCCTGGATCCAGCCGAGTGAGGTGGCCTCGTCGCAGACGAGCCCGGCCGAGCAGGCGGCCTCGAGTCCTTCGGAATAGCTAAAGCCGCCCACTGGCAGCGCGGGGGATGCGAGATGCAGGGCGGCGAGCCAGGCGGAGATCTCAGTCGTGCAGGCCATCTTCGGGTTCCGCGTGGACGTGATGGTGGGGATGCTCATGGCGATGATCGTGGCTCGGGTCATGCGGGGTGAGATGCAGCGGGGTCGGCCGATGCTGCACCGGGTTCGACCCGGCCCGGGGCTCGTAGAGCACATACGTCGCCCGCGCGAGCGCATGGTCCTCGTGGAACGATTCCTCGTGTCCGTGCCGGTGTCCGCCCGCATAGGCGCCGGCCTCGGGTTCGAACGGCCAGGCGCCGCGGAGCACGTGAAGGCCGAGGCTCGCCAAGAGATCCTCGAGCACGCCATCGGCCTCGATGCGCAGATAGCCGGTGCCGAGTTCGACCGGGATGTGGCGGTTGCCGAGGTGATAGGCCGCGCGCAGCAGCGTGTGAGGCTGATCGCTGCGCGCCTCGGCCAGCGCCTGGGGCCGCGCCTCGATGCGGATCAACTCGCCCGTCTCGGCGACGAGCGCGTCGCCGCCATGCAGTACGCTGCCGCGGGGCAGAAACAGCGCGACCTCGCGACCGTCGGCGAGCGCGGTGCGCAGGCGGCTGCGGCAGCGCTCAGCGTAGGGCAGACTGAGCACGGCGGCACGCGCCAACAGGCTCGGTGCGAGCCCATGTGGCGCAGGCAGGTGGCGCTCGATGCGCAGCAGCTCGTTCATGGTCACCTAGAACAGGAAATAGCGCTGGGTCATGGGCAGCGTCTTGGCCGGCTCGCACATCAGCAGCTGCCCGTCGGCCACCACCTGGTAGGTTTCCGGATCGACCGAAATGACGGGCTGCCAGGTGTTGTGGATCATGTCGGCCTTGCGCACGGTGCGGCAGTTCCTGACCGCCACCACGGGCCGGGTGAGTCCGAGTCGCTCGCCGACGCCGGCGGCCTTGGCCGCGGCGGAGACGAAGGTCAGGCTATGGTGCGCGATGCCCCGGCCGATGCCGGCGAACATCGGCCGGTAGTGGACCGGCTGCGGGGTCGGGATCGAGGCATTCGGGTCGCCCATCGCCGCGGCAGCGATGCTGCCCCCCTTCAGGATGAGCGCCGGCTTGACACCAAAGAAGGCCGGCTTCCAGAGGACGAGGTCGGCCCACTTGCCAGGCTCGATCGAGCCGATCTCATGGGCCATGCCATGTGCCAGTGCGGGGTTGATCGTGTACTTGGCCACGTAGCGGCGCACGCGGAAGTTGTCGTGGGTGCCGGGATCCCCCGCGAGGCTGCCGCGCTGCACCTTCATCTTGTGGGCGGTCTGCCAGGTGCGGATGATGACCTCCCCCACGCGTCCCATCGCCTGGGAGTCGGAGGAGATCATGGAGAACGCGCCGAGATCATGAAGGATGTCCTCGGCGGCGATGGTCTCGCGCCGGATCCGGCTCTCGGCGAACGCCAGATCCTCGGCGATCGCCGCATCGAGGTGGTGGCACACCATCAGCATGTCGAGGTGTTCATCGAGCGTGTTGACGGTATAGGGACGGGTCGGATTGGTCGACGAGGGCAGCACGTTCGCCTCGCCGCACACCTTGATGATGTCCGGGGCGTGCCCGCCGCCGGCACCCTCGGTGTGATAGGTATGGATGGTGCGGCCCTTGAACGCGGCCACCGAGTCCTCGACGAACCCCGACTCGTTGAGCGTGTCGGTGTGGATCGCGACCTGCGTGTCGGTCGCCTCGGCCACACCCAGGCAGCAGTCGATGGCCGCAGGCGTCGTGCCCCAGTCCTCGTGGAGCTTCAGGCCGATGGCGCCCGCCTCGATCTGCTCGGTCAAGGGGCCTGGCTGGCTGGCATTGCCCTTGCCGAGAAAACCGAGATTCATCGGGTAGGCCTCGGCCGCCTCGAGCATGCGCGCCATGTGCCAGGGGCCCGGCGTGCAGGTGGTCGCGAAGGTGCCGGTGGCCGGTCCCGTGCCGCCGCCCAGCATCGTGGTCACCCCCGACATCAGGGCCTCTTCGATCTGCTGGGGACAGATGAAATGGATGTGGCTGTCGATGCCCCCGGCGGTGACGATCGCGCCCTCGCCCGCGATGATCTCGGTACCCGGGCCGATGACGATCGTCACGCCCGGCTGGATGTCGGGGTTCCCCGCCTTGCCGATGGCGCTGATGCGTCCGTCCTTGATGCCGATGTCGGCCTTGACGATCCCCCAGTGGTCGATGATGACCGCATTGGTGATGACCGTGTCCGCGCAGTCCTTGGACAGGCGCTGGCTCTGGCCCATGCCGTCGCGGATCACCTTGCCGCCCCCGAACTTGACCTCCTCGCCGTAGACCGTGAAGTCCCGCTCGATCTCGATGATGAGTTCGGTGTCCGCAAGGCGCAGCCTATCGCCCACGGTCGGTCCGAACATCTCTGCGTAGGCCTGGCGTGAGATGGCGACCATCAGAGGGCTCCCATGACCTGGGCGTTGAACCCGTAGACCTTGCGATCCCCGGCAAAGGCAACCAGTTCCACGGTGCGTGCCTGACCCGGCTCAAAGCGTACCGCCGTGCCGGCGACGATGTTCAGGCGCATGCCGCGGGTCTTGGCGCGGTCGAAGGCGAGCGCGCCGTTGACCTCGAAGAAGTGATAGTGCGAGCCGATCTGGACGGGCCGGTCGCCCGTGTTGGCGACTTCCACGAGCACCGTGGTACGGCCTACATTCAGTTCGATCTCGCCGGGTGCCACCAGCAGTTCGCCGGGAATCATGCAAGCTCCGCTTCGAAACCCTGCGGGGGGACGGGGTGCTCGTTGCTGCGCATCGTGTGTCCTTTCTAGGGGATCGGGTGATGGACCGTGACCAGCTTCGTGCCATCCGGAAACGTGGCTTCGACCTGGATGTCCGGAATCATCTCGGCGATGCCCTCCTGGACATCGAAGCGCGAGAGGATCGTGGTGCCCTCGTGCATCAGTTCGGCGACGCTCTTGCCGTCGCGCGCACCCTCCATGATCGCCGCCGAGATGAGGGCGACCGCTTCGGGATAGTTGAGCTTCAGTCCGCGCTCGCGCCGCTTCTGGGCGAGCAGTGCGGCGGTGAAGATGAGCAGCTTGTCCTTCTCACGCGGTGTCAGTTCCATCTTGCCTCCCCAAGAATCATGAGACCCACAGCCGCAGCGGCGCGGCCGCGACGCCAAGCACCGTGGGTCTTAGGCCCACCCAGAGCCTCTCTAGCAACATCCTCACCGGTTCCATGGCAAGGCCCAGGATGCGAACCAGAACTATACCGCCCGGCAGGGCGGTGCTGCCGGCGCGCAACTGGTCCGACCAGGGCAGGAGTGGGGCGAGCGATGCGGCGAGCTCGGGGGTACAGGCCGACCCCACTGCCCACAGCGTCGCCTGCACCGGCAGGCCGGCAAGACCGGCGGCAGAGTGCAACAGCGTATCGCCGCCGTCCAGGCGCGCGCGTTCCCGCCAGACGGTGCCACCGGCCCGGCTGAAGTGGCTCGCAAGACCAATCCGCCCTCGGGTGAAACCCTCGCCACGCGCCGTGCGGCCCAGCATGACGGCGTCCCAGCCGAGCGCAGTCGCGCTGGCATCGGCCTCGAGCGAGAAGCTCAGTTCGGCGTTCGATGCCTCGAAGAACAGGTTCTCCTGGGGCAGCCAGTCGAGCCGTGCGCCGGCACCGAGGCGGATGTGCGTATGCTGGCGCGCGGTCTGGCCGTTGGCCTTGTACCAGCGGGTCGCCCCTGGTGTGCTGAGGACGGCATGGGCGTGGTCGCCCACCTCGACATCGAGTTCGAGCAGATCGCCCCCGGCGATGCCAGAGGGGGGATGGAGCACCACCGTATGGCACACCGAGCGGCCTTCCGGATAGAGCGCCTTTTGCACGCGGAGCGGCCCGCGATGGCGGCGCCGTGAGAGCACGGTGCGGGCTTGAACGCCTGGGTCGGCGGACTCCAGAACACTGGAAAACCCCAGTTCGAGACGGGCCTGCCAGGGTTCTGAGACGACGGCGCTGTTCAAGGTGAGGCCCGGAAGGATTCATGTGACGGTGAGCCGCAATATACCGCATCGGCTTTGATCGAAAAGAGCATGGAGTCGGCCGGCGCTGCCCGGCCATGGCTGGGCAAGCGCCCGGCAAGCGCCTCTCAAGGGCTCAGCAAGAACCGCACCAAGCGGCCCATGGGCCGCTGGCGCTCCCAGCGTCGATGCGTGCGGGCCACGCGCCCCGGGTTTCGAGCGGCCCGCAAAAATGACACAAAAGTGCTCTGTCGCGGGCTCGGATCACTTCCTAATATCGCAGCTGGGTCGACCCGAAACCCTTTCACTTAACAGGAGCTTTCATGGCCATTCTCGATATTGAAGCGCTGCGACGGACCTTGTCTTTCGACGTGTCCAACGAGGAACTCGATGCGTTCGAACCCCAGTGGGGTTCACCGCAGTCGCTGGCCGGCGTGTTCTGCAACAACGCCGGCTGCAAGAACCCGGTCGGCTGACCGAGCGGGGTGATTTGACGCAGGAATCAGGGCCGGCGGAACGGTCCTGACCCGTAAGGATCGGCCCGTTCGGCCGGTCCACATAGGCAGCGGGACGTAAACGGTCGGACGTGAACGGCGGGACGCAGACCGCCGCACCCTAACTGTGGGCGGTGAGCCCGGGGGGATAGCCATGAGAGAAGCGCTTTCGAGCACCGAGTTGAAGCGGCACTTCATCGCGAGCGCCACGCGCGCCCATTTTGGTCTGACGGTCAGCCCGACCGAGCAGTGCAATTTCCGCTGCACCTACTGCTACGAGGAATTCGTCCTCGAGCGCATGAGCGCTGCCGTCTACGATGCCCTGCGGCTGTTGGTCGAGCGCACCATGCCCACGGTCCGCACGTTCTCTCTGGCATGGTTTGGCGGCGAGCCGCTCCTCGAGTGGCAGCGCGTCGGTGAGTTCACCGACTACTGCCGCGCGCTGGCGCTGACCTACGGTGTGCACATGCCGCCTGCGACCGTGCCGACCAACGCGTGGAACCTGACTTCCGAACGCCTGGCCTATCTCGCCGCCTCGGGTGTTGGCGACTTCATGATCTCGCTTGATGGCGAAGCCGCGGTGCACAACCAGACGCGGCGCCTTCTCTCAGGACGCGGCAGCTTCGAGCGGATCTACCGCAACCTTCTCGAGGCGCGCGACGCCTTGATCGATGATCCCTTTCGCATCATCCTCCGGTTGCACCTGCATCAGGAGAACCAGGATTCGCAGCGCCGGCTCGCCGAGCAGCTGTTCATCGATTTCGGTCACGATCCCCGGTTCGTGGTCCATCCGATCACGCTTGGCGACTTCGGCGGACCGACGGTCCACACCTTGAAGCTGCTGTCGGGTGCGCAGAGTGCACCCGTCGAGGCCGCGATCCGTTCCCTCTTCGGGCCCGGGCGCACCGTCGATCTCGAGCAAGACGAGCATACCGTGTGCTATGCCGCCAAGCCGAACCACATATTGGTCAGGCCGAACGGACGGCTTGCGAAATGCACCTCGGCGCTCGGTCGTGACGATAACGACGTCGGGCGGCTCGAGGCCGATGGCACGCTGACGATCGACGCGGACAAGGCACTCGCCTGGAGCTTTGGTTTCCAGACGGGACACCCCGACCATCTGGCCTGTCCCTACCACGACAAGCCCGCGGTCCAGCCGCTACGCTTCATGCGCTCTATCGCGTCGGCGTGAGCGCGGGGCACGTGCGTGAAGTGGCGACCGGCGTCGGCGGGGCCGGCCTCCTGGTCCTCGGGCTCGCCCTCGCCCAGGCCACGATCGAATGGGGTCTGACCTTTCTGCAGCGCGGCTTCATCGACGCGCTCACCGCCCGCGATGCCCAGGCGGTTCTCGATGTCGTGTTGCGGCTCGCCGCCCTGACGGCCGTGTTTGGCATCGTGGCATTCATCCGGCCCGCGGCCCGGACGTTCTGGTCCACCGGGCTGCGCCGCGGCCGCTTTGCCGGTCTGGGTCACCGGTACTTCGGGAGCTATCGCTTTGCCATCGGTCAGCAGTCGCGCGCCCTGCCCGAGGTTGCGCAGCGCCTGTGCGACGACATCGACGTGTGGTCGCAATTGCTCGCCGAACTGGCCGATGGTGCCGTGGTGGCGCTTGCGAAGTTCGTGCTCTTTGGCATCATCCTGTGGCGCGCCATGCCGGGGTACGCAGTGTGGGGCGTGACCATCCCAGGCCCTCTTTTCTGGTTCACGGTGGTGAGTTTCCTGGGGATGCTCTTCATCATGCATGCGGCCGGCCACAGCCTGCCCCGGCGCGAGGCCGCACGGCTCGAACGCAACGCGGCGCTGCGTTCAGCGATCACCCGCGTCAACGAGCACGCGCTGTCGATCGCACTCCTTGATGGGGGGCCGCATGAGGAGCGCGATGCCCTCGCAAAACTCGAGCGGGCGATCGGCGCACAACGCGCCCTGTCCTGGGTGCGCTCGCGGCTTGGCGCCCTCAATGCCTTGTTCACGCCGGCCGATCTCCTGGTGTTCCTCCTGCTCGCGCCGCTCTACTTTCGCGGGCAACTCAGTTTCGGCGCGATCTTCCAGGTCTCGCTCGCCTACAATGGTGCGGGCGCCGCGCTCGGCTGGTTTGTCGCCTACTATGGCGAGATCGGCCAGTTGCGTGCCGTGGCGGCACGCCTTGGCGGCCTTGCAAAGGAGCTGGGCGAGCTCGATTCACAGGGGCAGGCACGGCTCGAGCGCACCGCGGGAGACGCCCTTTCGGTCGAGTCGCTGAGGATCTGGCTGCCTCCCCCTGCCCTGCCCTTCGGGCCATGGGCCGCGCCCCAGACCCGTGCTTTCCTCGAGGTACCGAGCCTTGTGGTTCAACCCGGTGAAAAGGTCCTGCTCTCGGCACCTTCCGGATTTGGCAAGAGCGTGCTCATGGCCTGCCTTAGGGGCGCGTGGCCCTGGTCGTCAGGCACCGTCCGGATGCCGCAGGGGGTGGTCTGGATCCCCCAAAAGCCTTATCTACCACAGACTACACTGCGCGAGGCGCTCTACTACCCCGGGCTTGGTACAGAGGATACCGCCGAGATCGAAGCCCTCCTGGACCAGGTCGGTCTGTCCTATCTGGCGCCAAGGCTCAGGGAGACCGGTGCCTGGAACGCGCTCCTCTCGGGCGGGGAACTCGCGCGCCTTGCGCTCCTGCGCGCGCTGCTGCAGCGCCCGCGCTGGATTTTCATGGACGAGCCGACCGCAGCGCTCGACGCACAATCGGCACAATTGTTCTGGTCGCTCGTCGAGCGCGAGGCCAAGCTCGGCGTCGTCCTGATCGCCCATGCGCTTGAGCCACCCTATGACCGCTGGCGGCGTGTGGAACTCGCCCGGGAGGGATTCCACCGGCGGCCCGGGGGTGACGCGTCTTCGGCGGGTGCTTAGCCGAGGCCGCTTTGGGCCCGAGTCTCGTGATGTTCATCGTCATTGCCGAGCGCCGCCTCCCCGTCCGCAGCACACTGGTGCTGCAGCGCCGCCCAGCCCGCGGCGCCCAGCCGATCTAGGGTGGCAAGATTCGCCGCATAAACCGTCGCGGGGTCGGCAATCGCGGCGACAGCGCGCGCGACGCTGGCTTCGCGCAGCAGGTGCAACAGGGGGTACGGCGAACGGTTGGTCGCGTTGCCCAGATCGCTCGCACGGGCTCCCGCAAAGCAGTAGTCGGGATGGAAGCTCGCCACCTGGAGGGTGCCGCGAAGCCCGAGCGCCTCGATGAGGGCATCGGCTTCATCCAGAAAGGCGTTGTAGTCCCCGAAATCCCCAAGCACGTGGGGATGGATGAGCAGAGTGGTCTCGAGGCATTCGGCCGGGACGTCGACGAGAGCCTTGGCCTGCGTTCCGAGGTCTGCGAGCAGTGTGTCAGTGTTCGCGGCGGTGCTGAGCACATAGCGCACGCGTCCCTGGGCTTGGGGTCCTTTGGCAAATGGACACAGGTTCAGCCCGATCACCGCACGCTCGACCCACGCGCGCGTCGCAGCCAGGATCCGCGGGTACAGGTCGCGCGTCCCATCGGGGCCTTCTGGAGCATGCGGCCCCCTTTCCCGTTCTGTTGCCATCGTGCCTCCTTGACTTCGGTTCAGGTCGTCCAGTCTGCACCCGGGGCGCCGCACAGGGCAAACGCCGAGCGTGAAGATCCGGGCCCACGCAGGGGGTGACCGACGCCGCGCCTTCAGTCATACTGGCTGCAGCGCGAGGCCGGCTCAGCAGGCCGATTCAGAGCGCCATTTTGAGGTCACTGCAATCCGAAACCCTCGCCTTACCCGGGAGGCGGTCATGTCGATCACGTCGTTTGAGATTCTTTCGGTGCCGGTGTCCGATCAGGAGCGTGCGTTGGGCTTCTATCGCGACATTCTTGGATTTATGCTGGTCCGTTCCGAACCGATGGGCCCGGATGTCCGCTGGATCCAGCTCGCTCCAGCGGGCTGCGCCACGACCATCGCGCTGGTGACCTGGTTTGAGACGATGCGCCCAGGTGGACTGCAGGGCGTCATGTTGAACGTGACGAACATCGATGCAGATCACGCGGTCCTCGCCGCACGGGGTCTGGTCCTCTCCGAGATCAAAGCCGAGTCCTGGGGACGCTACGCCACCTTCAGCGACCCCGATGGCAATGGCTGGATCCTGCGCGAGCCGCCTGGCGGCGTTGCAGCCTAGCGGCCCGACCCGTTCAATAGGGGCCGGTTGACGACGGGGGCGGGTACCGTACCCAGGGCGCGTAAGTGGCGCGCGACCAGCTCCCAAATCGGCTCGCCCGGCTTCTCGGTGGCCGCTCCATCCACCGGCGCCCAGCCGGCCACGCGGTAAGTGCGCGCGGCATCGAGCGGTTTGTCACCCAGGCGCAGGTCCTGGATGCGCCGGCCGAGCCGCGCCTTGGGGTCGCAGGTGTAGTGGAGTCCGGCCACCCGGACCATGTCGCCGCCCTCCTGCCGGTAGGGGTCGGGATTGAACAGGTTGTCGCAGATGTCTTCGAGACGATCCTTGATGGCAGCGCCCGAGAGTTCGGTCCGGTAGCATTGCGGATAGCTGATCGCCGTCTGGTTCATGAGATCCTCGAAGGTGATGACCTCCCCCGGCAAGAGCGTCGTACCCCATCGGAATCCGGGCGAAAACGCGATCTCGGCGTCCAGCTCCTCGAGCAGGGCGTCTAAGATCAGCTGATCGAAGCTGCCGTTGAAATTGTCGCGCCGGTACAGGAGTCCCTCGGTGACCGCAAGGGGTTCGGCAAGGCGGTGCACAAACGGAGCGCGCGTTTGGGTGATGAGCTCGTCCATTGCGGCGTCGGCTTCCAGCAGATTGGCAAACACTGGCAGGAGCCGGTAGCGGAAGTCCTGAACCCGGCCGGCTCTGACGTCGAGGTCCAGCACGCCCAGGAATTTCCCGTTCGAGCCGGCGTTGGTCACGACCGTGGCGCCCGCCCGATTGCGCACCAGGATCGGGCTTGCGAGTGGCGCATGGGTATGCCCGCCAAGAATGACATCGAGGCCCGTGATCCGGCCGGCCAGCTTCAGGTCGATGTCGATGCCGTTGTGGGACAAGAGCACGACTGCGGCGGCGCCCTTGTGACGGGCGGCGTCGATGACCTGCTGCAACGACGCCTCCTCGATGCCGAAAGTCCAGTCGGGGACCAGATGGCGTGGATGTGCGATCCGGGTGTAGGGATACGCCTGGCCGATGATGGCGACCGGCACGCCATTGATCTCGCGCATCACGTAGGGCTCGAAGACCGGATCGCCGAAGTCCGCGGTATGTACGTTCTGGGCGAGAAAGGCGATGTGGCCACTGAGGTCGTTCTGGACGAGTTGCTCCACCCGTGCGGCCCCGAGCGTGAACTCCCAGTGGGCGGTCATGACGTCGACACCGAGGCGTCGCGCAGCGAGGACCATGTCCTGGCCCTGCGTCCACAGGGCGGTCGCCGATCCCTGCCAGGTGTCGCCACCGTCGAGGAGCAGGGCCCCGGGCCGGTCTGCGCGCAGTTGCTTGACGAGAGTGGCCAGGTGCGCAAAGCCGCCGACGCGGCCATAACTCTGGGCCGCCGCCGGAAAGTCGAGCGCGGTCAGCGCGTAGGCCTCGCGCGAGCCCGCTAGAAAGCCGAAGTGTTGCAAGAG
>PLEY01000041.1 GCA_003136595.1 Burkholderiales bacterium | reverse complement strand
GAGAGAAATCTACCCGGAGAAGGCTATAATCGGCTATGGCCCCGGGTCGCCTGGACTGTCCATGTTGCCGACTTGCAGTTCTGGGTCCGTAGCAGCGGCACATGACGCCAGAATGTTGGAAAACTTGATTGCTGCGTGTGGATTCGGGAATCGCGTTCCCTAGATCCAGGCAACCCGCGCGCGAGGCCAAGAGAAAGGCGACCCCCCCTGCTTCCACGCCTGGATTGCCTGCTTAGACCTTCAACGCCTGGGGCACGGATTCGAGAACGCTGCCTAGACCTTCAACCTTGCCGAGCGAAGTCGCAGCGAATTGACAATAACACTCACTGACGACAGCGCCATCGCCGCTGAGGCCACGACGGGTGAAAGCAGCAGGCCGACGAGTGGATAGAGGGCCCCGGCGGCAAGCGGGATCCCCACAATGTTGTAGACAAAGGACAGTGTCAGGTTTTGTCGGATGTTTCGCATCGTAGCCTGAGACAGTTCTCGAAGCCGCACAATACCCATCAGGTCACCCTTGAGCAGGGTCACCCCAGAACTCTGGATCGCAACGTCGGTGCCGGTCCCCATGGCGATCCCTACGGAGGCCGCTGCAAGGGCTGGCGCATCGTTGACGCCATCGCCGGCCATCGCGACGACCCGGCCCTCCTTCTTCAAGCGCTCCACAACGGCCGCCTTGTCCTGCGGGAGCACGTCGGCAACGACCTCCCTGATGCCCAACTCGTGCCCGACAGCCTCGGCGGTCGTTCTGCCATCGCCAGTCAGCATGACGATGCGCATTCCGGCATCCACGAGCGCCTTGACCGCCTGTGGCGTGGTGGTTTTGAGCGGGTCAGCGATCGCCACATAGCCGGCCAGGCGTCCATCCAAGCTCACGAAGACAACGGTTACGGACTTGCCGCGCTGCGCTTCGGCACCCGCTTCCAAAGGGCTCGTATCGATATGGTGTTCGGTCAGGAACTTGGCGCCTCCGCAGACGACCTTGACTCCATCGACTACACCGGCTACCCCCTTGCCGGCCGGGGACTCGAAATCAGTCACGGGCCTCATGGACAGGTTGCGCTCCTTGGCGTCGGCGACCACAGCCGCCGCGAAGGGATGCTCACTGGAGCGCTCGACACTGGCTAGCTTCTGCATCACTCCAGCCGCCTCGTACCCGGACGCCGGCATCACCTGCACGACCTTCGGCCTGCCCTCGGTCAACGTGCCGGTCTTGTCCACCACGAGCGTATCGACCTTTTCCATCTGCTCAAGGACCTCCGCATCACGAATCAGAATGCCGTATTGAGCCCCCCGGCCGATACCCACCATGATGGCCATAGGCGTCGCCAGGCCAAGCGCACACGGACAGGCGATGATCAGCACTGCAACGGAGGTGATCAGCGCGTAGGAGAGCGCTGGTGCGGGGCCCCACGTGAGCCATGTTCCGAACGTGACGGCTGCGATGGCGATGACGCCCGGCACAAACCAACCCGACACTCGATCGACCAGATGCTGAATCGGCGCCCGGCTACGTTGCGCAGACGACACCATGGCGACGATTTGCGCGAGCAACGTATCGCCGCCGACTTTCTCGGTTCGCATCACAAACCCGCCGGACTGGTTTATCGTACCCCCAGTCACCTTATCGCCCGTAGCCTTGGCTACCGGCATCGGCTCGCCAGTCACCATGGACTCATCCAGCGTGCCTTTACCCGCCGTCAACTCCCCATCGACCGGCACTGTTTCCCCCGGCCGCACGCGCAACAAGTCACCGACATGAATGGCATCGAGCTGGACCGTCTCGTCGCTACCGTCGGCCTTGACCCGCACTGCCGACTTCGGCGTGAGATCCAGCAGCGCACGAATGGCNNGCCGCTTCAAAGTAGATGGGTACTGCGCCGTCCATGGCTCGGAACTTCGCGGGAAAAAGGCTTGGGTCCACCGTTCCGACCACGCTATACCCCCAGGAGACTCCGGTACCCAGAGCGACCAGCGTGAACATGTTCAGACTCCGGTTGCGGATGGAAACAACGGCGCGCGTGAAAAACGGCCAACCCGCCCAGAAGACAACGGGGGTGGCCAGCACGAACTGAATCCAGTTTTGAGTCTGCCCCGAGATGATCGAGTCCAGATTCAGGAGATGACCGCCCATCTCGAGTGCGAACACCGGTGCCGTGACGGCCAAGCCGACCCAGAATCGCAATGACATGTCGTTCAGCTCAGGGCTGGGCTCCGCGGCGGCGTTCACCAGCACCGGCTCGAGCGTCATGCCGCAGAAGGGGCAGTCGCCTGGGCCGGGATGCCGCACCTGAGGGTGCATCGGGCAGGTGTACATCTGCTCAGAGGACGCCGCAACCCCCTCCTTCACGGCCGCAGGTTGCATCGGATTCTCCGAACGAGGCGCGCCAACCACGCGGTCGTCCACAGTAGCAGCGCTACGCACGGCGTCTGTTCGGCGGGCGACATTGTGGAGTCAATCCTGACCGTTGAGGTGTGCCGACGCCCGCTCGCTTCACTCCTCAGAATCGCAATGCTGAAAGATCCAGAAAGAGAGGAGTGGTGGAATTCAGATTCTGCTCACGCCACCGATAACAGCACGCAGATCTGGATCGAGGAAAGGGATCGCGTCGAGTCCACCTGGATCGTAGCAGCCGGTGGGGGCGCGAAGCTGGAGTCGCCACGCTTGATGCAGTCATCCCCAATCATTGCCCATTTTGAAATCACCTCCCATTCTGAATTCGTTGGGTACGAGTGGTTAGACGCATCTTCAAACGGTGGCGCCGATTCCGGCGTGTCCCGATACAGTTAAACCCTGTGCCGAATGGGATCAGGTTCAGGGGTCGCAAGGTTGGCCTTACATTGAGCGTCGACAGCCTTCTGCGTGGAAGCGAACGCATCACCTTCCTGAGCTGCTTGCACAGCGCGAGTCTGCTGACCCCCGCCATTTTTGTAGCCGGGATTCCCGGGCAGGCAGTTAGCCCTTTGACGCCAATCGCACAGTCTAACGGGTGATTCGCGAATCCCGGTCCTGTTGAGCCACACCCAGACAGCGCTAATGGCAGGGAAAAAGTCAGACGCTTCGTCCAAGAGTCTCCCGTGTGATGCTCGGCGCGTTCCCTACTTCAATCGCAAATTGTT
>PLEY01000001.1 GCA_003136595.1 Burkholderiales bacterium | reverse complement strand
AGTGCTGACCGAAACGCGCCGCGGCAAGCCCCCTCGGCTGAGCCATGGGGTTCGAGCGGTGCACCCTGTCACTGATCGCCTTAATGGAGCCACCCGTGATCGCCCTTAATGGAGCCAATTTAGGTCCTCAAACTGGGCGTTTCGGAAGGCGCATCATGCCCGGTTTTTGGGCTTGGCGGAAGCCGCATTCTGGGTGATTTCCGGGGCCTGTTTTTGCCCTGTAGACGCCCTTGGTTTTCGGTAGCTTTGCCCGTCCAGCACGATCCGGTAGGCGCCGTGGTTCATGCGATCCAGGGTGGCTGCACCGAGCAGCTTGTTGTCGGGGAAGGCTTCCGGCCATTCGTCGAAGTCGAGGTTGCTGGTCGCAACCAAGGGGAGCCGCTCGTAACGTGCCGCGATGATCTCGTGGAGGTCCTCATCCTGTGGCGAGCGAATCGCTTTGAGTCCAAAGTCGTCGATGATGAGCAGGGCCACGGTCCTGAGCATCTTCATGCGCCGCTCGTAGACCCCAGACAGGCGTGCACGCGTCAGGGAGCCGAGGAGTTGCGACTGTGTTGCGAAGTAGACGTCGTGACCCTGGCGCACGGCCTGGTGCCCGATCGCTTGCGCCAGATGGCTCTTGCCCGTGCCGGTCGGTCCGGCAATCAGCACCGGCGCATTCTCGCGGATGAATCGGCAGGTCATGAGGTCGTGCACGGTGGCGCGATTCAGGGACGGCAGGACATTGAAGTCAAACTGTTCGATAGTCTTGGCCGAATGGAATGCGGCACGGCGTAGTCGTCGGGTGAGCTTGTGCTGGTCACGCCGGGCCAGTTCGTCCTGAATCAGCAAGGTCAGGAATTCGGTCGGCGCAAGATGCTCGGCGAGAGCCTGACGGTTGCGTGCGTCCAGAGAGTCGAGCATGCCGGACAGACGCAGCGTCTTGAGCAGGGGAGTGAGTTCGGTAAAGGTGGTCATGGTGGGATGCCTCATTGCAGATCGAGTGGGGATTGGCGAGCGTCTCGGGCGCGATAGAAGCGTCCCTTGCCCTGGTAGACCGCGCTGGGAGCAGGCGGCGTGACGGGGGTCTGGTCGAGACCCTTCTCGAGCATCAGGCGCGCGGTGCGCACCGAGACGACGTCGACGTCTTTCATCAGTACGCTCGCCGCTTCGAGGCGTGCTGCACCGAATTTCTCGGCGAGCCGCAGGAAGCCCTGGGCGTTGCGCAACCGATCGAGCACGCGATCGCCGAACAGGCGGATGACCAGCGCCAGGCAGGCCGGGCCGATCGCCGCAGCCTGCTCGAGGCAATAGAGCGGCGTGCGCATCTTCCAGGCCTGCGCAGCAGGTGGAAGATGATCATCGAGCGTCGAACGCGCACCCGGACGAGCGCCACGCACGTGACTCGCAACCAGGACTTGATCGGGCGTGAACACGTCGACCAGGTTCGAGGTGAACCGGGCCAGCACCTCGGTATCGATGAGCTGGAACGGTACCGAGTAGAGACGGTACTCGTACTGGATGTGGCAGTCGCGATGAACCTTGGCTCGAACCCAGGTGCAGACCTCCGGTGGCCGCGCCGGCAGGGCCTGCAAACAGATCCGTTCGGTCTCGAAGAGCGTGAGAGGCAGCTCGCGCGTGCTGCCGTGGATGCGCTGGCCGGCCTCGTGCATGACCCACTGTTCGACCTGGCGGTTGAGGTCGTTCAGATCGACGAACTCGCGGATCGGCAGGAAGTTACGTTTGACGTACTTGACCCCCGATTCGACCCGTCCCTTCTTGGCGGGATCGGCCGGTGGACAGGGGCTGACGAGAAATCCGTAACCCTCGGCACACTCAGCGTAGGCGCGCTGGACCTCTGGATCCTCCATCACGGCGCGCGTGATGGCGCACTTGGGATTGTCGATGATCAGACGCCGCGGAACGCCACCGAAATGACGCAGCGCGTGGTGATGGCACTTCAGCCAGGTTGCCACGGTCTGATCGCGTACGAACTCGACATACTGATGGCGGCTAAAGCACAGCGTCATGACGAAGAACCACGTCTTGGCGAGCGTGCCGGTAGCGGCGTCAAGGACCAGCGGGCCGGCACCGAAATCAAGCTGTGCCGCATCACCGGGAGCGAAGTCCAGAATCATCGTCGCCGTGGTCGGCTTTGCCTTGAGCTTGCGGAGGTGCCGGCGCACCGAGCTGTAGTGCCCGGTATAGCCGTGGTTCCGCACCAGCGCGGCGTGAATGGCGACGCCTTGAATGCCCTGGCCGTACCATTGCGCGATCAGTTCGGCAAACGGCGTGACGCTGGAGACCGCGCCCACGACCACGGGCGATTGGGCGTCCTGTCGGGCGTGGATCGCTTCCAGCAGTGCCGGTTCGGAGGGCAGCGGTTGGGAAGGATCGAGCCACCCCTCCTGCTCTGCGATGGACCGCAGTCGGCTCAACTTGTTGCGACCCAGAACTCCGTCGCGGCAGATTTGGCGATCACTCTCGCCACGGCGCATGCGATACAGCGCCTCTCGATACTCTTGCATCTCGATTCTCCTGTTTGCCATGGCCGCTCGCTAAAAAAAACGGCCAGTATGGCGGGTTAGAAAGAACCGAAATGCCCAGATTTGCTTCCTACATTGGCTCCATTAGCCGATCACGGCCTGGCTTCATTCTGCGATCATCGACTGGCTCCATTAAGCGATCCGGCTGTGGCTTCATTAGCCGATCGCAGACTGGCTCCATTACGCGATCACGGGCTGGCTCCATTAGACCGATCACGAAATGGCTCCAATGGGGC
>PLEY01000189.1:2872-6386 GCA_003136595.1 Burkholderiales bacterium | reverse complement strand
CACCTCCAGGCGGGCGACAGTTTCTGGGCTGATCCCGAGAACTGGTTCCGGTTCACGCCGTTACGCGTCATCACGGCAGGGCCTGCGTCGGTCGGTCTTTTCTTTACGCTCAGCGGTTTCGTCCTTGCCCTCCCCTGGGCGCGCGGCAGGCCTCAGGGCTATCTTGAGTTCCTGACGCGGCGCTTCTTCCGCCTCTACGTCCCGTTCGCGGTCGCGATCGGCTGTGCGGCGCTCCTCTGCCAGTTCTCCCATCCCACTCCGATCGCGAGCCTTGGAGCCTGGTTCAACGACTCCTGGAACGAGCCCCTCGGAGCCCAGCTCATCGCGGCCCACCTCTTCATGCTCGGGACGCGGGCTGACATGAGCCTCGATAACGTCATGTGGAGCCTGGTCCACGAAGCGCGCATCTCGCTCATCTTTCCGTTCCTCATCGTGGCGACGCTGGCCCGGCCCGTCTGGGTGCTTGCCGCGAGTATTGCTCTCTTTGCAGTGCTCTCCACGCAGGGGGTGTTCGGATGGATCGCGGCCGAGCTGATCGGCCCAGGCCGGCTCTGGGGGATCGCGACCATGCTGGATAGCCTGCGCTACGGCATCTACTTCGTGGTCGGACTGCTGGTGGCGCTGCACCGCGCCCGGCTCACGGCGCTTCTTGCCGGGCTTGGGGGCCTCTGGCGCGGGCTCCTCTGGCTGGTCGCGGCCGCCCTCCTGCTCACACGCTTTGGGGCCTACAGCGACGCGTCCTGGGCTGCCGGGGCTGCGCTTCTCATCGTTCTCACCCTCGCCGCGCCGGGTGCACGACGCGCGCTCTGCCAGGGTCCCCTGCTTTGGCTGGGCCGCGTCTCCTACAGCCTCTACCTGGTCCACGTACCGATCATCCTGGGCGTGGTTCACGCGGGCTATGGGCGCGTACCCATTGCAGCGCTCCTCGCCACGGCATTCGCTCTCTCACTGCTCCTTGCTGAGCTCTTTAACCGTGCGGTCGAGCAACCCAGCCAGAAGCTCGGACAGAAGGTCGGCTCGCGTTCTTCGCGGCACGCCACTCGCACGTTCATCGCCAAACGCATTGATCCTGGCTAGGCGCTGCTCGCACACCGCATCGCGTCCCGCCTGCGGGGTTCGCGGACCGCTGTGTAGGACTGGCGATGAGGGAGTTGTTGCTGTGTGCCCCGAATCAAGGGCACCGAATCAAGTGCCACGGACCAAGGGCCATGGATCAAGGGCCATGGATCAAGGGGAAGGTATGCGCTGCCCGACTTCCCTTGTTAGAATCGCCCGGCAGCAAGGTGGGGTGCGCTCGAGTTCGCGACCTTGCAACGTGCCCGCGGCGTCCAAGCGACCCCCAGGGCGCGTCTGCGAGAGGCCAGGAAGATCGGAACTCTTGAGCGCAGTTTTGAAGGCTATTTTGAGTGCAATTGGCCCAAAGAAGCCTTGAACGCGTGTACTAAAGCGCGCCTCACCCTACGGGCGATGTGCATCAAATGATCTCCCCTGTCAGGTTACAACCACCACGATGAGTTCAGTGATCTCCGCGGAAAAAGCCGGTCGAGCCATCGGCGCCATGTTCTTTGCCTTTTTTGGAGCCGCTTGGCTTGCCTGGTGGTGCCTGGAACGGTTCGGTGTGGCGCCGGAGATTCTTGCGGCCATTGGCGCGGGCGCGATTGCGATCTTCCTGCGGGCTCTTTGGCAATTTCGCCAAAATCGGGCGGCTCTGGCCGCCGAGGCCGAGACCCCCGAAGCGAAAAGCGCCCGCAAACTATTTAGTCTCGTGAATGCCGGGCAGTGGATCGCCGTGTTCGTTGTGGCGTTGGTCCTGGCGCTTACCGGTCACCCCGAATGGATACGCGTTGCGATCATGTTCATCGTGGGCGTGCATTTCCTGCCCCTTGCAGCCGCATTCCGGTATCGATGGCACTACGCGACAGGCGGTGCGCTCATCCTGCTATCCGTTGTCTACCCCTTTGCGACAGCGACCGGCCCGCTTAACCCCGTCGGCTTGCTGGGTGCGGGACTGATCCTGTGGGCTGCGGCCCTCATCGCCCTCTCTCCGTTCAGTCTCGCGCCGGCAGGCGGGACACCCAAATCGGCGCCGTGACGACGGAGCGTGAAGACGGGGACACCTCCCCGGACGAGCAAGCCCCAGGCAGCGTATGCCCCCATTCATTGCCGGCGTCCTCGCATGTGGTGCGCCTGGCGGTTCGCGTCCTCCGGCTGCCAAAAAGGCGGCATCGGGGCAAGTCAGACAACGCACACTTCCTGCGCGAACTGGGGAGCCCCGAGACGGGGGTTGCGGTCCTGGCCGCAAGCACCGGCACCCAGTTCGCCGAAGAAAACCCCGCCTGGGGGAACGGCGCGTTCACCAAGGCGCTCGTCGAGGGCTTAAGTGGCGGGGCGGATGCGCGCCGTACCGGACGCGTGACGATGCTCGCGCTCATGCCCTACGTGGCGCAGCGCGTGGGGGAACTCACCGAGATGCGCCAGACGCCAACCGTCATCATCCCGAATGCGCTGCCCGACTTCCCCCTGGTGATGGTGAAGTAGCCGGGGCGCCCCGTGAAAGCTCGGGCAAGACTGCCGCTGGCCATCACCTCCGATCTGGCGGCTGTGGGTAGCGCGAGCCACGCAGCGCGCTCAGGACCGTGACCTTCGCGGCCGAGGCCACTCGCGTGCCTCTTGCTGGGGCAGGCGGGCAGGCGGGTAGGCCGGCAAGCGCGACTCGAGTCCCACGGCTCTCCACGCGGGCGCCCTCCTTCGATTCTCCAACTCGTCTCGACCCTGCGCGCTGCCCTTGATTGCGGCTTGGCGACCACGATGTGCGATAAGCCGTCTGCGGGCATTGCGATGCCGGGACCTCAATGGGGTGTAGAGGGGCCCCGTGAAAGGGCGCTCCGGAAGTCACGGGACCGACGGTGGCTCGAACCGCGCGACGTGCCGCCCGGTCAACGCCAGCCACGTTCCATCCGGAAGATTCTGCGTTTTGTCATCGGGAAGTGGCCGAAACGCGGGATAGCGGATAGCCTTGCGTCCAATCCTCCCTTCCCCAGAAAACCCGATCCAGGCTCTCTCCATGTCTACCGTTCGCGCCTTCGCCCGTCTGCTTGCTCCTACACTGCTCCTCCTCGGAATCCTGGGCCCTCCGGCCATGGCCGCGGAGGCAGAAGGTGACTTCCGCCTGGTGACGCCCGACGACGCGGGGGATCTGAACGCGGGCATCAAGGTCAGCCCGCGGGTTAACCTCTCCGACCTCGGACTGCCCGCCTATCCGGGCGCGACGCGCCGTCGGGACAAGGAGGATGATATGCCAGCGGTGTCGCTCGGGCTTTGGGGAGGCATATTTGGTCTGAAGCTTGCCGTCATCAAGTACCGCTCGCACGACGACTTCGAACGCGTGGTCGGTTTCTATCGCGACGCCCTGGCGCACTACGGGCCGGTGCTGGACTGCAGCCGTGGGGCCGCCCCGATCGAGAAGGCCCCGGAGAAGGACAGCCTGGACTGCGATGACGACAAGGCGCGTGCC
>PLEY01000189.1:0-2854 GCA_003136595.1 Burkholderiales bacterium | reverse complement strand
GCGGCAGCCTGAGCAGAAACCACCAGCCACAATACAACGCATAATGGTGGCGCAAGGCAGAAGAGTTCACGCCTAGAACGCGCTGCTATGGCATGATGGGGCATGAACGGGGCGGCAACCCCAGCCCCGCGCTCTGGCCTCATCCCCATAACGGATCCAGAAAAGGCGCACGCTCATGGATGCCATCCACTCAATAGCCCTCGCCGCCGGCCTTGCCTGGGCCAGCGGTCTGAGGCTCTATGCAGTCCTGTTCTTCGCCGGGCTGCTCGCGCGTCTCGGCTATCTGGACCTCCCGGACAATCTGCACGTGCTGACCCACTGGGCGGTTCTCTCCGCCTCGGGCTTCATGTTTTGCGTGGAATTCTTCGCCGACAAGATCCCCGCCCTCGATTCGGTCTGGGATGCGCTCAACACGTTCGTGCGCATTCCCGCCGGGGCGGTCCTGGCTGCCATGGCTCTCGGCAGCCACGACCCCGCCTGGATGCTCGCGGGCGCAGTCCTGGGCGGCACGCTCGCCGCTGGCAGCCACCTGACCAAGGCCGGCACCCGGGCACTCATCAACACCTCGCCCGAGCCATTTAGCAACATCGCCGCATCCACCAGCGAGGATGCGCTGGTGCTGGGCGGCCTGTGGTCGGCGATCTTCCATCCCCTCGTGTTTCTGGCGCTCCTCGCCGTCTCCATCCTCGGGGCGATCTGGCTCCTGCCCAAGCTCTGGCGGGGCGTGCGCTACGTCTACGGCAACCTGGTCGGCAGCCCTGCAACCTTGCAGGCCTGATCGTCCGTAGCCGGCATCGCGGCTAAAATCCCCATCCGTCGGCCCCCTTCCCTCACTGGCATGGCCGGGGCTTTGGGATCACCGCTCCATGGCGGCGGCTATACAGGCGTTGGCGCTTTGAAGGCGAACGCAAAAAATGCGGCCACACCCAGAAAGAAGAACGCCACCAAGTAGTTCCAGGCGAGCTTCTCCTTTAAGAACAGGATGGCGAACACCATGAAGACGATGAGCGTGATGACCTCCTGGATGATCTTCAGCTGAAAGCCCGAGAACTCGCCAAAACCAAGGCGGTTTGCGGGGACCGCCAGGCAGTATTCCAGGAGCGCGATGGCCCAGGAGACAAGTATCGCCTTCCAGAGCGGCCAGGAGTGACCGTACTTCAGGTGGCCATACCAGGCAAATGTCATGAATACGTTGGACATGCAAAGGAGAAAAACAGTGGTCATGGTTTCGGGCGAAGGGAGGGTTGGTCACGCGTCTCGGGCATGAAACGATACAGGATCAAGACGGCAATGCCGCCGATTGCAGCAAGAAAGAGGAAGCCCGCGTTGAAGCTGAAGCGGTGGACGATGGAGCCGGCGATGACCTGGCTGAGTGACGCGCCGATTCCGACTGCCGTGCTGATCGCACCCAGCGTGAGATTGAACCGCCCAGTCCCCCGGGTGAGATCGGCGATGACAAGCACTGAGACCACCCCGAAGATTCCCGCACCGACTCCGTCTAAGACCTGGATTGCGACGAGCGAGATGGTGCTGCCCGTCAAGGTATAGAGTACCGCCCGAAGTGGCAGAACGCCGAAAGCAATGAGTAGAAGCGGCTTTCTTCCCCAGCTGCCGGCCTTCCGACCCGCCCAGGAAGCGAGGAGCGCAATCACCAACTGGGTGNNTCTCCCCGAGCAACGGCAGCATCGCGGCGTTGGCGAAGTGAAAGAGCACGGCACAGACCAGAAAAACCAACAGGGGCCGATCTTCGATAAGCGTCCAGAGACGGGCCTCCTGAGCATCGCTTGCACCCTCCTTCGCCCCCCGGGCCAGGTCATAGTCGATCTCTTCAGGCCGGATGAGCCAGAGCGCAAGCAGGCTCGGAATGGCGCTTGCGACGACGAAGAAGAAGATGCTGCGGTTCGAGATGGTGTAGCCAAGCAGGCCCATCGAAAGGGCCGCGACCACATTGCCGGCCGAATTGAGTGCCTGGTTGCGCCCCTGACGCGCGTCAAACAAGCCGGGGCCGACGATCCCAAGCGATATGGCGCACACGGCAGGACCGAAGAGGCTCGATGTCGCCCCGATCAGGACCTGGGCCGCGAGCACCGGCCAGAGCGATGGCAGAAAAGCGATGACGAGCGCCCCGAGGGCGAGTGCGATGATTCCCAGGGCCACCAGCAGACGCTTCGCGTGCAGACGGTCGATGAGCGCGCCCGCCGGGGTCTGGCAGAGAATCCCGGCAATACCACCGATGGTGAGCGCGAGCCCCACCTGCTCTTCGTTCCACGCATAGCCGGCCAGATAGATGGCGAGGAACGGACCGACGCCGGTTTGCACGTCCGAGAGGACGAAGTTGAGCCAGTCGAGGCCCCGAAGCGTCCGCACGGAAGCAGGCATCTGGGATTTGGCTCCTTCTCTATCGGACCCAAAACGGACGGGCTCAAGGTAGGGCTTCGCAGGCAGCAAGGCATCTGCTCGCAAACACCATTGGGGAGCCGCTTATCGTTGCCGAAAGGCGACCGCCTACTGAGCCCTCAAGCGGCGGCCACGGCCCCCAGGCCGTGAACGGCCTCGACCATCTTCACCAGCATGGCTTCGGCGTCGCCGTACACCATGTTGGTCTTGTCCTCGTAGAACAGCTCGTTGACGATGCCGGCGTAGCCCTTTCCCTCGCCGCGCTTGATCACGTAGACCTTCTTGGCTTGGTCCGCATTCAGGATGGGCATGCCGAAGATGGGTGACGCCTTGTCGGTGCGGGCCGCGGGGTTGACCACATCGTTCGCGCCGATGATCAGCGCCACGTCGGTGTCTTTGAACTGATCATTGATGTCGTCGAGCTGGAAGATCAGGTCATAGGGCACGCCCGCCTCGG
>PLEY01000025.1 GCA_003136595.1 Burkholderiales bacterium | reverse complement strand
TTGTCGAGCGCGATGAAATTCACGCCCTTGTGCGCAAAGGCATAGTAGCCTTCACCAAAGAAGCGCTGATACATCTCCCCGTTGTCGAGTCCTGCGTCGTTCTCGCCGGGGATGAAGCGCACATCCTTCACCTTCAGTCCACTGGCGATGGATTTGAACTCGGTCATCCGCCGCTCGCGTTCGGCGTCGGTGTCTGCGGCATGAGTCAGATCACCGGTAAACATGATGAAATCGGGCTGATTTTCCAACGCGTTTGCTGCTGCGACGGCGCGCTTGAGGGTGTTCTTGGCTTCCGGATTGGGCGGACCTTCGAATCCCCAATGCGAGTCAGTCATCTGTACGAACGAAAAATCCTGGCCTGTCCCGGCGAGTGCCCTCCCCCATGGACCCAGTGAAGAGGCAAACACCACACCTCCGAGGCCAGCGAGCTTGAGAAAATCCCTGCGATGGGTCAGATTGGTCATGACAGTCTCCTGAAGTCGCGCCGCGTCGGCGCCGTACTTCTTAATACCGACGCACCTCAGCCTTTATTCCGGCTTTCGAGAAAGTCCCGTGCGCGGGCCGCGTCTCCGGATCAAGATGAGGTCGAAGGTGCTCGACCGGCTACCAGCTCCCAGGGGACCCTTGCCGGGGAGGTCGCACCCGTTCCACGAACGCGCTGATGGCGATGACCTGCTGTATACGCTCCCCCCTTTGCTCCCCCCTCTCTGCGTCCAGCGCTCCTCTCCGGGAGCCGCTGCCCATTCACCTGTATGGCCGCCTGCACGGTTGACAGCTGCAGCCTTTCCGCGAGGAATCTTATGAAGGTGAACCGCCGCGAGAGTTCTAGCCTTCACCTCGGCGGGCGATAGCGTACTCGGCGCGGGACGAGTAACGGCCAGGTGCGCTCCTCCCAGGAGGGCACTGCATCGATCGCAGCCCCTCGCGCCGCCCACTTTGTAGCTCTGCTGTTAAGAACGGAACGCGCAACGGGCGCCGGGCTGGGCCGGTTCGCCGCGGGATCGCACCACCTCGCATGGCGTCATTGATCGGGGCACTCCACTGGCGCCAGGGCGGCGCTGGAATAACCTGACGAAACGCGGTTCTCGCCAGGGGTCTGGGATTGAGTTCCAGCCGCAAGGGGCGGTCAATCATGCGGGAAGTGCGGCTGCGGCCAGGGCGCAATACGAGAGGCGAGTGATCTTGATGGCTGCCTTAAGGTTGGTTCTCGAGGGGGTCCCGATGCGGTTCTGCCAACGGGTGTATTGCCCCCGCGGCGCGGAACCGCAAGCGGTCACATCGAACACTGCGAAACCCACCCGGATACCGAGCGATTCCCTCAAACCCGCTTGCTGGTTGAGCAGGGAATAAAAGGGTTCGCCCGGCAGTATAGTATCCAGGGCCCGTGGTGAGATGGAGTCGCTGATGGGGCCCCGACGCATCCGTTTGCAGGTCCCGATAGGAGCCGATGCTGTGAGCGACAGTGGTACACGCTTTAGGACGATGGTTCTGCCACACCTGGATCCGGCATTCAATCTGGCACGATGGATCACGGGCAGTGACAACCATGCGAAAGATGCTGTCCAGACGGCAGCGGAGCGGGCCCTTCGTTATATCGACAGTCTGCAGGGCGATGCTGGACGGGCCTGGTTTCTGGGGATCGTGCGAAACGTCTGTAACGACGATCTTCGAGAACGCAAGTCGCAGCAGGCAGCGCTCGAAATCGGCGAGATCCTCGAGGGGCCCCACGAGTTGGCGGAACTGGGCGCCCGCGAGACGGGCCCGGAACAAGAGCTCGAGCAGCGTGCCACGCGGGACCAAGTCAACGCCGTCCTAAGGGCGCTTCCGGTGATCCTCAGGGAAGTTCTGGTTCTGCGGGAGTTGCAGGACCTGAGCTACAAAGAGATCGCCGACATCACCGGTGTACCTGTAGGCACCGTGATGTCTCGACTCTCTCGGGGCCGCGAGCAGTTCCGGTCCGCCTTTGCGCTATCGCTTAACGGAGAGCCATGATGGATAGTGAAGANNAGGGTGAGGTCAGTCGCGTCATCAAGGAGCACGCCGAATACTTCGCTGCCCCAACCGAGCTTCGGAACTCCATCGAAGCATTGACCCCGGTATCGCCGACTCCTTCGAAGCGCGAGTCGCCGTGGCTCGAGTCTCTCCTCCAATGGTTCGCTCCATCCGGGGCGCGAGCGGGTCTTGGATTCGCGGCGGGTGTCATGGTGGCTCTCGTATGTGTCAGGTTCTTCATGGATATGCCTCACCCGGAAAACGGCGACCTGGTCGCACTCCTCTCCGACCACGCCAGATCGCTTGCTACCGACTCAACTATCGAGGTTTCCTCCCAGAGCACGCACACAGTCAAGCCGTGGTTGAGCGCCAAGCTAGGCTATTCACCGGATGTTGTCGATCTTGCCGACGCTGGATTTCCCCTCATGGGAGGTCGCCGGGGCTTTCTTGGAGCAAGGCCCGTTGCCGTGATGGTTTATGCGTATCGCGAACATGAGATTGACGTCTACGCTGTGCGCCTGAGCGATTCGGGATCTGACACGATCGAGAACGTCACCCGGGACGGATATCACGTCATCGCATGGCCCGAGCAGGGATTCCGCTACTTCGCTGTCTCGGACGTCTCGATCGGAAAGCTCGACGAGTTTGTTCGCGCCATGAAGCGCCAGCAGGGCCAAACACTGGATTGAGCCTGGTCAGTCCAGGCGGATCAACGCCAACCCGGCGCGAGTGGCGCCGGGTCCGTCTTCGACGACGTCGTGGAATACAGCGGCCATCCGCTCTTCATCAGTCNNGCCAACCAGGTGCGGCTGTGAATAACGCCCTAAGCGAACCGCTTACGGCCATCCGCTCTTCATCAGTCTTCATACGGACCATCAGCCGGAGCGGATGCAAGATGTATGGCGCACCGGCCTTGTCGGTCTGACCTGAGTGAGCTTCAAGCGTTATTGCGATCGACCTCTCGAGTGTATTCAATTGGGAGCTCCTATCTGACGCGGCAACCAAAACGATCGCGACGGATCGGACCCCAAATAAGCGGCCCGATCTGTCCAACGTTAATGTTGCATCGAGCCAAACGCAAGAAAAATGGAGATGGGCCCACGGCGTTTGGCGGGGCGCTCAGGGGCTGATGGTCCCGAGTGAACGCACCTGAGCCTCGAAGTGTGTTCGAACCACATTGGCATCTCTCAGCTCCAGTTCGGTCAACTCGCGATTCGCGATACCCCGGGCACGGCTCAGGGTCAGCCCTTCGGTTTGAGGATGTATTGCCAATTGGAGAACTATCACAGGCTTGTTCGAGCCCGGGGCGTAGCCGGCGACGATCAGGTGGTGACGCTGGAGAATGCCATCTGCGTACCACTCGTAGGTCAGGCAGTTGCGCATCTCGACCGAAGTCCTCCAGAGCTCATAGTTGCACGTCAGTGCCCGATACTCGATCCCATTCACTATGACATTGGCTACCGCCGCCATCAGATTCCGTGCATGCTTCTGGCGAGTCTGTTGCTCATGCCAGAGTCGTGCCCACTTGACCAACCACCCCCAACCGGCCTTGCGCTGATTACTGTCCGGCCACGGATGGATTTCCGCCCACCATGGGTCCACTAAGTCAAACTCTTCTACGAACCTGTCCCAGCGTCCCTCCGCTAGCGCCGCACGAGCCTCCCTGACGGCCGCCGGATAGAACGTGCAACGGTGCAACTGGTCGCCGACGGCCATAGATTGATCGAGCCTTGATACTACGAGCGATACGAATTCTTGCGGAACCGCCGCCTGCGTCTGGAACTCCCGGATGAGCAGAACGGTCTCGCGAAAGCCCTCGATCGCACCAGCACGGATGATGAGGTCGGTCCACACTCGGGAGTCGCTAGCCGCGATTGCCTTCCAGACTCGCTGGGACCCTCCCGGCTGGGCGCATACCCATTGTTTGACAGCCAGCTTTGGCTCGACCGTCGCGTCGATTTCGTTGGCTGAAGCAAGCGCGATCCACGGCATCAACAGATGCTCCGCTTCGGTCTCGAGAATCAGGAGCTGCGGCCCCCAGAGGACAGCCTGTTGTTCGCGCGTGAGGATCGGGGCTTTCGCCCCCGAGTTGGATGACGTCATGCCAATTCCTTCACGATGAGCTGCGACGGTGCAGGAACCTCTTCGATCCACACGAATGCCCGTGCAGTACGTACACCAACATACACGACGCCATCCGTCACCGCTACGGTTACGACGCGGCCGGGGTAAAGCTTGATGGGATTGCTGCGGCTGGCCGGCACGAACGCGCCGGCTTTCTTGGTGCTGATTGCCATGACTCTTCCTTTCGTCAAGTTAACCAAGCTCCGGCGGCAGGCAGGGGAAACCCTTGCTGTGGCGCGCTGGCTATGGTCCCGATGACGTGGAAGAAATTAGGTCATTGCGTAGCGATTCTGAAGGTACTTTTCAGGTCGAGCGAAATATTGAGTGCTGCAATCAGTTCAGGTAATCATGATACCCCGGGGGCCTGCGAGATTCAAGGACAACTAACCAGGTCTGGGGACACTGGAAGCGGGCGACAGTGACTTTTGTCGACGCTCTTCGGGTCAACCGATCGACAGCAACGGGCCAAGGGATCAATGGATAAGAAGGGACTCAGCGAACGGGACATTTGTACCAAATTCGTCACTCCGGCTCTGCGAAGAGCCGGGTGGGACGAACTGCTGCAGATCCGAGAAGAGGTCGGCTTCACGAAGGGCCGGATCATTGTGCGCTGAAACTGGTCAGCCGAGGCAAGGGAAAGCGTGCGGACTACGTTCTCTATATCAAACCGAATATCCCAGTCGCGCTGATCGAGGCCAAAGACAACTCCCACAGTGTTGGCGACGGCATGCAGCAGGCACTCGAGTACGCCGAGACGCTCGATATTCAGTTTTTTTCCACGAACGGCGACGGATTCCTCTTCCACGACCGAACGGGTGCTGCGGCCGAGGTAGCGACCGACCTTACGCTCGATTCCTTTCCTTCACCAGCGGATCTCTGGTCCAGCTACCGGTTGTGGAAGGGTCTCACACCAGAAGCTGAGCAGATTGTTCTGAAAGATTATTAGGACGACGGTAGCGGAAAGGCACCCCGGTACTATCAGGTCAATGCCGTCAACGCTGCGATTGAGGCAATAGCCAAAGGGCGAAACAGAATTGGTGATGGCGACGGGTAAGGTACGCGAGGATCTCCGCCTTGTGGGCAATTAGAAGCGGCTGAATCCGGGCGATACTCTGTCGACGGCCGGCGACGTTAAGCCCACCGGGGCTGGCCCGAATCTTCACGTCCAAACTCTCGCAGACCGCAAAAAGGGCGCCGACGTTCACAGCTGCACCCCCACGTAATCTTCGACTTGTGACGGATCTTCGGAGAGCTGTGCCGGTCCTACCTCGCAAGGCGGCACCTCAAGATCGGCGTCGGGCTTCGATTGTGCCGGTGTGACGGATTCATGGGGTGGCGGCAGGAACCGTGCAAACGCGTCGTCGAACTGCGAGCGATGGTAGCCTTTAAGTGTCTCAGCTCCGAAACGCTTGTTACCGATGGAGATGCTGAACTCATTCAATAGGCGCCCCAAAGCGTAGGGCGTCAACCCCTTTCCCTTGTCGAACCCTCCCCATCGTTTCGATTGATCTTCGGTGAGTCGGTCGATAAGGGTCTTGCTCGAAATCCGATCAAGCCGGCTATCGTTAAGGAGTTCCCAGATATCGGATAGCAGTTGAACGCCATAGCTCAGCTGACCCGTCCCGTTGGCTGACAGCTGGACTGCTGATCTTCGAGCGCGCTGAGGCCACGGGGCGCCTGCCGCATCGGCGAATCCCAGAAGTGGCTCCCAGTTGTCGTGAGCGCGGTCTGAGAGAACCTCAGGAAGCCGCGGACGTGCACTGGCAATCTCCCCTGCATGGTCTTTCGACCACCTCGCGATCTTAGATTTCAAGGTCTTGAATCCAGCCGGATCTGCGTGGCGAAGGCGCACATGCCCCGAGTAGTCGCTCCTCTTCTTCGCGGGCTAGCCGGCGCGTCCGACCTGAAGCTTCCTTCGCTTTGGTGACGAGTCGGATGGGATTGGCAGCCAAGCAGACGCCCCATTTCCGTCGGGCTACCTCGATCACGTGGGAGAAGGCCGCCAACTCCCGGTTCACGGTTGCGCCAGACAAACCTTCAGCAAGCCGGTTGTTCCGGTAGGCGGCAAATTGCTTGGCATCAAGTCGCTCGACCGTGAGGTGGCCGAGGGCTCGAGTGAGCTGCGCCAACCGGCGGGCTTCCTGTTGGGCGCCTTTCTTTCGCGGCGTGACTTCCCGGGAGTAGCGAGCGATCAGGTCCGCGAGCGTCGTGGTGGCCGCTGCCTTGCGATCGAAGAATATTCCCTGATCAAGTTCCGCTTCGACCGACCGAGCCCACGTGGTCGCTTGGGCGCGACTGGGGAACGTATGGGATTGGGGCCGAAGCCCCTTGCTACGAACAACGGCCTGCCAACTGCCGTTCGGATACTTCCTGAGGTGTGCCATCCGCGCTCCCTGCGATAGGAGTGCGATAGGAGTNNAACCACCGACACGCGGATTTTCAATCCGCTGCTCTACCGACTGAGCTACCGAGCCAAGGAGCGGGATTATAACTGGGGGCGCCAGCGCGGGGCAAGCGAAGCCCAAGTGGGCAGTCTATAATTTTGCCATGAGTTCCCGTATCGTTCCCTTCTCTGCTCCGAACCCGCGCGGCTCGACGCGAGTCTTCGACGTGGCGCTCGTAGGCGACGGACTGGTAGGTATGGCTTGCGCCGTCGCCGCCGGCCAGGTCGGCCTGCGGGTTGGGGTGATGGCCGCCCCACATCCGGCGGCAGCCGTTGAGGGCGAGCCTTGGGACCGACGTGTCTATGCGATCAGTCCTGCTTCGCGTCGCTTTCTCGAGCGCATCCGCATTTGGTCCCAGATGGATCAGTCGCGCATTGCACCAGTGCGCGAGATGCGGGTCTACGGCGACGCCGAGCAGCGCGCAGGAGTTCACTTCAGTGCCTTTCAGGCCGGCGCTGACGCCCTGGCCTGGATCGTCGAGCATCGCGAACTGGCCAGGGTCCTGGGCGCGGCCTTGGGATATCAGCAAAACGTCGAGCGCATTGAAGCCGACGCGGAGGAGTTCCGCGCGGATTCGCAAGGCGTGACAATCACTTCCGCTCGAGGTGCTGTGCGTGCCGCCCTGCTTGTGGCGGCCGATGGGGCCCGCTCAAAGATCCGTGACGCGGCGGGCCTAGCCAGCACGATCCGCTCCTATGAGCAGACCGCGGTGGTCGCCAATTTCGCGACGCCTTCTGGACCCAAAGGGATCGCCCGCCAGTGGTTTGTGCGGGAGGGGGTCGTCGCACTCTTGCCACTACCCGACGACATGCTCTCGCTGGTCTGGTCTGCACCGACCCGGCTCGCGGCGAGCCTTCTGGATCTGGACCCCGCAGCACTCGCGCAGCGTGTCCAGGCTGTCGTGGGATCCGACGTGCGCGAATTGCGTGCTGTGGGCGGGTCGTCTGGGTTTCCCCTGAACCTGCTCTCGACGGTCCGCCAGACCGCCATGCGCCTTGCCCTCGTGGGCGATGCGGCTCACGTCGTCCACCCCCTGGCGGGCCAGGGATTGAATCTAGGGCTACAGGATGCCGAGGTCCTGGTCGATATACTGGCGGCACGTGAATCGTTTCGCGACTGCGGTGATCCGGTCTTGCTGCGCCGATACGAGCGGGCCCGGAGCGAGGCGGTGTGGGCAATGCGCCAGGTCACACACGGCCTGCAGGGCCTGTTCTCCTCGTCGGACCAGACCATGGTGAGATTGCGTGCGACCGGCATGAAACTCGTTGATCAAATTCCGGTCTTAAAGAGGGCCCTTATTCGCCAAGCGATGGGCTAGCTGCAACTGACCGTCCCCACAAGGAACAGACATGCCTTATCCCTCCCGCCGTCTTGCCCAATGCGTTCTGTTGACGCTTGCCTTTGGAGGGTCGCTGGGTGCCTGGGGCCAAGCAAGTACTCCGGCCTCGAGCCCCCCGGCAGCGATGTCTTCACCAGCAGGGGCCGGTGACGAGCAGCCCCGCAAGAACATCGAGGAGCGGCTGGGCCTGAAGGTCGACGGCATTACCCGCATGCCGGTCGGCGGCCTGTACGAGGTGCGTGTGGGCACGGAAGTAGTCTATACGGACGCGACCGGTGACTATCTCCTGAAGGGCGACATCATCGATCTGCGCTCGCACGAAAATGTGACGGCCAAGCGGGTCAACGAACTCGTCGAGGCGAGTCTGCCCAAGGTGAAGCTTTCGGACCTGCCGCTTGCCTCGGCGATCAAGATCGTCAAGGGCAATGGCAAGCGTACTCTGGTGGCTTTCGAGGACCCCAACTGCGGCTATTGCAAGCGGCTTGAGAAGTCGTTCGACGACCTGAACGATGTCACGCTCTATGTGTTCCTCTACCCGATTCTAGGTGACGATTCGATCGCCAAGGCGAAAGCCATCTGGTGTTCTCCCGACCGAGCACGGGCCTGGCAGGATTGGATGCACAAGGGCGCCGTACAAGGAGGCGTTGCGAACTGCGAAAATCCGATCCAGCAGAATGTCGCGCTCGGCGAAAAACTTTCGGTGACCGGGACACCGACGATGTTCTTCTCCTCCGGCAAGCGCATCCCGGGGGCGGTGGGTGTCGATGAAGTGACCAAGCAGCTGGCGGTCCAGTAGGTCGCTAGGGTGCAACGCCCCTGGGCAGCAGCACCCACATCCTGCCCTGCTGCTTCATGCGCCCGGCCTGCTCGGCAGCCTGGTCGCCAAAGCCCCAGTAGAGATCGGCCCGGACCGGCAGCGCGGGTGATGCCTGGATCGCGCCCCCCGTGTCCTGTGCAAACGTGAGCCGCTCGAGCACCGCGTCGCTGTTCGGCTGGGTTGTGGCCAGAAAAACCGGTGCGCCGAGCGGCACGATGCGCGCATCGACGGCGATCGAGCGACCTGGCGTGAGTGGCACACCCAGGGCGCCGCTGGCACCAAGGCGCGCATCCGCGAGAGGCTGTTCCTTGAAGAACACGTAACTCGGATTGACATCGAGCAGCGCCTGCACCCGGTCGGGGTGGAGGCGCGCCCATTCCTGAATGTTCTGCATCGACACATGCTCGAGAGGCAGTTCGCCCTGGTCTGCCAGCCAGCGACCGATCGAGACGTAGGGGCGTCCGTTTTGCTCGGCATATGCCATGCGGATCATTGCGCCAGCGCGGCCCTTCTCATAAAGCTGAATCCGGCCCGATCCTTGTACTTGCAGGAAGAAGGCGGTGATCGGGTCTTCGACCCACACCAGCTCCTTGCCGCGCGGGGCGGCTCCCGCGGCAATTTCGGCGCGACTCGGATAGGGCACGAGATGGTGGCCCTGAAGACGCCCGCGCAGACGCAGGCCCTTCAGTTCAGGATACACATCGGCCAGGTCCACGCTGATCAGATCATCGGGCACGCCGTAGAGCGGGGTCAGAAATGGTGCATGGGGCGTGCGGCTGCCGCGCAGCAGCGGTTCGTAGTAGCCGGTCACGAGGCCGCGATCCTGGCCCTCGCTATTGCGCACCCGGTAGGGGATGAACCCAGACTCGAAGAAGCTCCGGATCGCGCCCGTATCCGGGCTGCTCCTGGTGGCAAGCTGAATCGCGCGCCCGCAGGCCTCGCGCCACCCGGCTCTCGCTTGGAGCGCCGAGCAGGATTGCAGGAATGCCGGCCAGGCGGCCGTGAGGTCGTCGGCGCGCCAGCCGGGCAGAGTGGCGAAATCTCCGGGCTCCAGCTGCCAGGCGACGGGCGCTTGGGGACCGGCGCTCACCGCGGGTGTCGGCGTGCTGGCTGCTGGTGCTGGATTGGATGGCTGAGCGGGTGACCGCGTGGCGCATCCAGTGACCGCCAGGGCGGCCAGTGTGGCGAGCGCAGCGGCGGCAAAGAGCGCGGGCCTTGGCTGCACCCTGTGCGCGATATGGCGGACCCGTGCGCAGAAACGCGTAAAATCCCTCGAGAAAGGAATCACCATGTGGATGCTCTTGCTCGAGGCCGGAATTGCCCTGTCGTTGTTCATCTTCATCATGTGGTGGACCCTCGGTCCCGTGAAGCGTCGCGAGGACCTGCAGCAAGCGGACCTGGCCAAGGGCGCGCCGCCTGCCCAGGACGGGGACGACTAGTGAAGGGTCCGGGGTATGGAGAGGCCGAACTCGGGGATCGGCACCTCAAAGCGGGTGCCATCCTCGGCGACGGCGAAGTACTCTCCGCGCATTGTGCCGCTTGAGGTCGCAAGCGCGGTTCCGCTCGTGTATTCGAACTGCTCGCCGGGCTTCAGAAGCGGCTGGTGACCGACGACTCCCAGGCCCTTGACCTCCTGAACATTGTCCGCGGCGTCGTGGATGACCCAGTGGCGACTGACGACCTGCGCGGTGACGGTCCCGGTATTGCGGATCGTGATCGTGTAAGCGAACACGTAGCGGTCCTCAGTGGGGTCGGACTGATCTTCGACAAACTGCGTCACGACGCTGACGCTCAATTCATAGCGATTCATGCTCTCTCTGGATTCCAGGCGGGCTTCTGATGGGTCGTTGACCAGGTCCGGGGCCAGCGTCCCGGGTGCCCTGCTCTCGGCTGCGGCGGTTAACTCGGTTAAACTGCAATCCCTGACGATATCCCGATCACATCATGGCCAATTATCGCATTGCACCAAGCATCCTTTCGGCGGATTTCGCGCGCCTGGGAGAGGAGGTACAAAACGTCCTGAAAGCGGGGGCGGATTTCATCCATTTCGATGTGATGGACAATCATTATGTTCCAAATCTGACCGTCGGTCCTCTGGTCTGCAAGGCGCTGCGGCCGCATGCCAACAAGGACGGTGCGCCGGCTGTGATCGATGTCCATCTGATGGTCAGTCCCGTCGACCGGATCGTGGGCGACTTCGCCGAGGCGGGGGCGGACATCATCAGCTTTCATCCGGAAGCCACGGAACATGTGGACCGGACTTTGACTTTAATCCGTGATCACGGGTGCAAGGCCGGCCTCGTTTTCAATCCCGCAACCCCCCTCAACTACCTCGACTATGTGATGGATCGGCTCGATCTCATCCTCATCATGTCCGTGAATCCGGGTTTTGGTGGTCAGAGTTTCATTCCCGAAGCACTGCGTAAGTTGAGCGAGGCCCGGTCCCGGATCGACGCCTACGTGGCGCGCACGGGCCGCACCATCCACCTTGAGGTCGATGGCGGGGTGAAGGCGGATAATATCGCTTCGATCGCGCGCGCGGGAGCAGACACCTTCGTCGCCGGCTCGGCGGTCTTCGGGGCGCCTGACGCGGACCGGGGCTACCGCGGTGCGCTCGGCAAGCTGCGCGCAGCCCTCGCCGAAGTGGGAGGTCGCTAGTGGTGCGCATCGTCGCCATCGACCTCGATGGCACCATGGTCGATACCGCACCGGACTTCCAGGCCGCCATCAATCTGGTGCGCGCTCAGATGGGCGCCACACCGCTGTCCCAGGATCTGATCAAGACTTTTGTGGGCAAGGGCTCGGAGCATCTCGTGCGGCGCGTCCTCGCACTGGATCACAGCGCCGACGAGGTGGAGGCGCTGTTTCCGGCCACGCTTAGCGCCTATCAGGCGGCGTATGAACAGGTCAACGGCACATTGAGCAGCGTCTACCCCGGTGTGCACGAGGGGCTGGCGCGCCTGACAGCGAGCGGCCTGCGCCTGGCCTGCGTCACCAACAAGCCGCACCGATTCGCAGTCGAATTGCTGCGCAAGACCCAGCTGCTGCCAGCCTTCGAACTCGTCCTGGGCGGTGATTCAGTGGTCCAGAAAAAGCCCCATCCCGAGCCGTTTCACAAGGTGTGCGACCATTTCGCCGCCGGACCCGAAGAGGTGGCCGCAATCGGTGATTCGAGCAATGACGTTGAGGCGGCTCGGGCTGCGGGCTGCAAGAGCCTGACGGTGACCTATGGTTACAACCACGGCGCCGATGTGCGCAAGTTGGACACCGATGCTATAGTCGATTCTCTGATTGAAGCTGCCCACTGGATCGAACGCCAGCGATCCGCGAAAGCCTCTGCGCATGATTCTCCATAGGGAATGGACACTGCAAACGCCCGCTGCCTGGTGGCGTGGCACGCGTTTGCGCTGGCGTCACTGACCAGCGTTCCTCCCCGCGGCCGATCGCGGGACATCCCTGAAAATCCGGGCGTCGCTAAGACGCCCTCCCGAACCTACGGGTGCTTGTGGGGCTTTCATGACAGAACTAGAATTCAAATCGCTAGCCGCACAGGGCTACAACCGCATTCCACTGATCGCCGAAGGCATTGCGGATCTGGACACGCCGCTTTCGCTCTATCTGAAACTCGCGCACGCCGAACGCGCTGGCGCCAACAGCTTTCTGCTTGAGTCCGTGGTCGGCGGGGAGCGTTTCGGGCGCTACTCCTTCATCGGCCTGCCCGCCCGCACCCTGATCCGCTCCCAGGGCTTTGGCGCCGAGGCGGTCACCGAGGTGGTCACCGACGGCGAAGTTGTCGAGACCCTCGCCGGCAACCCGCTGGATGCGATCGCAGCCTTCCAGGCGCGCTACCGGGTGGCGGTGCGGCCGGGCTTGCCGCGCTTTTGCGGCGGACTGGCAGGCTACTTCGGATACGACGTGGTGCGCCACATCGAACCCCGGCTGCGCCATGCGACCAAGCCCGATCCCGTCGGGCTTCCCGATATCCAGCTGCTCGTCACCGAGGAACTGGCGGTGGTCGACAACGTCGCTGGCAAGATCTATCTGATCGTCTACGCGGATCCGGGCCGCCCCGATGCCTACGCGCTGGCCAAGGCCAGGCTGCGCGAACTCAAGCAGCGCCTGCGGCGACCGGTCGACATCCCGTACAGCCAACCCAGCATGCGCACTGTGGCCAGCCGGGAGTTCGGCAAAGCCGAGTACCTGAAGGCGGTCGGCGCAGCCAAGGAGCTGATCGCCGCAGGCGACATGATGCAGGTTCAGATCGGGCAGCGCATCTCGCTGCCCTTTCGCGATGCGCCGCTGACGCTCTACCGGGCGCTACGCTCCCTGAACCCCTCGCCCTACATGTATCTTTACAATTTCGGCGGCTTCCAGGTCGTCGGTGCGTCACCTGAGATCCTCGTGCGCCAGGAAAAGCGCCCCCGGGACGGCGGCGGCCTCGATGAGATCGTCACCATTCGGCCTCTCGCGGGCACGCGCCCGCGCGGCGCCAATCCCCAACTCGATGCGGCACTGGAGGAGGAACTCCTTGCGGATCCGAAGGAGATCGCGGAGCACGTGATGCTGATCGACCTCGCGCGCAATGACATCGGCAGGATCGCCGAGACGGGCTCAGTGCGCGTCACCGACCGCTTTGCGATCGAGCGCTACTCCCACGTGATGCACATCGTCTCAAGCGTCGAGGGGCGGCTAAAGCCTGGGCTGTCAAGCCTGGACGTGCTGCGCGCGACGTTTCCGGCCGGCACGCTGTCCGGCGCGCCCAAGGTGCGGGCCATGGAAGTCATCGACGAGCTCGAGCCGACCAAGCGCGGCCTGTATGGCGGTGCGTGCGGCTATCTGAGCTTTGGGGGTGAGATGGATCTGGCGATCGCGATTCGCACGGGGGTCATCAAGGAGGGCGTGCTCCATGTCCAGGCGGCGGCGGGAATCGTTGCTGATTCAGTGCCCGAGTCCGAGTGGCAGGAGACCGAGAACAAGGCGCGGGCCGTGTTACGCGCCGCTGAGCAGGTCCAGGACGGCCTCGACGGGGAACTCTGAATGGTACCGGCCGGCATCGATCTGCGCAGCGACACCGTGACCCGGCCCGGGCCGGGGATGCGCGCGGCCATGGCGCAGGCTGAGGTCGGGGATGACGTCTACCGCGACGACCCGACCGTGATCGAACTCGAGGAACGGCTCGCAGCGCTAGCGGGCATGGAAGCCGGATTGTTCATGCCCACCGGCACGCAGAGCAATCTCGTCGGCCTCATGACCCACTGTCAGCGGGGTGATGAATACATCGTCGGACAGAACGCGCACACCTACCAGTACGAGGCGGGTGGCGCGGCGATCCTGGGCAGTATCCAGCCGCAACCGATCGAGAATGCCGAGGATGGCACGCTGCCCATCGGCAAGGTCCGCGCGGCCATCAAGCCCCGCGACATCCACTTTGCGCGGTCCCGGCTCATTGCTCTTGAGAACACCATCGGCGGGAAGATTCTGCCGCTGCCCTACCTAGAGGAGATCAGAACGCTTGCCCGCGAGGCCGGGCTCGCCTTGCATCTCGATGGGGCCCGTGTCTTCAACGCCGCGGTTGCCTTGGAGCGCCCGCTGGACGTGGTGTGCTCCGGTTTCGACTCCGTATCGATCTGTCTGTCCAAGGGACTGGGTACACCGGCTGGATCCGTACTGTGCGGGAGCCGCGAGTTCATCGAGGAAGCGCGCCGCTGGCGCAAGATGGTGGGCGGCGGCATGCGCCAGGTGGGCATCCTCGCGGCGGCAGGGTTATATGCGCTGGATCACAATGTCGCGCGCCTTGCCCTCGATCATGAGCATGCGCGGCTCCTGGCGGCGGGACTCGCCGAGATTGGAGCCCTGAAGGTCGGCGTGCCGCAGACCAATGTCCTGTTTGTCGAGATTCCTCCAGGCGATGTTGCGGCCCTTGCAGGGCACCTCGCGCAGCGGGGCATCATCACGTCGCTGCGTCCCTCGACCCGGCTCGTCACCCATCTCGATGTTGACGATGCCGCGATCGGGCAGACCGTCGAGGCGTTTCGCAGCTTCTACGCAGTCTAGTCGCCGCCTGGGCGCACGCAAGGTGCAGGACTTGACCAGCGGGACCTGAGGCTTTGGGGCCTCAGGCTGCGGCCTGACGCCTCGGGGAGGCGGCGCGTGCTGGCCCGCTCGCGGACCGCGACATCTCGCCGTCAGTGAATTCTTCCGATCCAGGTACGGTCACCCAGTTGCGCAGGCCCGCGCGCACCTCGCGGGCCGCATTTTCAAGGCGGAAGGTCAGGCGCTCGCGTTGCAGAGTGGCCCAAAACAGGGTCGCCGCGTGGGTGCCAAGCCGCTGCTTGTACTGGGTGTCGCCAGCAAGCAGGTCAAACACGCGCATGCCATGGGCCGCGTAGAACTCGATCGCGGCGGCCAAGCAGACGAGGCCTGGCTGGTTGTAGCGCTCCGACAGATCATAGTTGAAGCCGCACTGATAGAAGTAGACGTGGCCGCGTTGCACGAAGCTGTAGATGTAGCCCAGGGCGCGAGCACCGACATGGACTGCGAGCAATTGGACCTCACCGCGGCTGAAGGCCTCACGGATCAGCCGGCGGTGGAACTGCTCGAAGAAGCGGTTGGCAAAGGCACCCGGTTCGCCGCGCCCGATCCAGTGACTCTGGTGGAGCCATTTGAGGCCATCAAGGAAGGCCTGCGCCTCGTCCTCGGTCCTGGCCGCCTCAATCCGCAGCGGCCCGATCTTGGCATACTCGCGCTGCGCCTGGCGGATCCGTGCCCGCGTCTTGGAGCCCAAGAGACCGATGTAGTCACCCTGGCGCGCGCGGACCAGGGCGAGATCCACGTGGTGGTTCATCTCGACCCGTACCCTGCAGCCGAGCTTGCCTGCTCCAAGCGGTAGCCTGGGCATCTCGACCAGCCCATCGAGGACGAGCTCGTCCCAGCTCACGTCTGGGCCCCCGAGATGCTCGTACATGCGAGCGGTGATCAGCGCGGCATGCTGCTGCTCGACGAGAAAACCGTTGCACTCGATCGTCAAGGAATCGAACTCGGCTCTGCCGGTCGCATGCAGATGCAGGGTCTGTGAGCTGATGATGCCGCGCCGTCGCGTGCGCTGCGGTGCGAGCAGACCGAGCCCCACGCAGCGGCCCTCGATCGAGGCCCGCAGCAGCACGAGTTCGACGGCTCCATCGAGCGCGGCCAGCCACGCTCCGATCCAGGTCCAGCTGATGAAAAATGACCCATCGCTCCGCGCTTCGAGCGCGCGCCACTCGTGCTCGAGCGCCTCGCGTGCCGGCGGCGCGACGAGCTCCACTGTCACCACGGGAGGATCATTCGGGCCGCTCGCCGAAGCGCGCGCGCTGCCTGGGTCCTGCGCCGGGCCGAAGGACGCTGCGCTCATGGCTTGATGATCGAGACATCGATCCTCGAGCGTCGATTTCGCGTGAGGGCAGAATTCACGCAGTGTCTTTGCCAAGCGGTCGGGCGCACTCGTGTCGGTGCGCTCGTGCCGCGGCAGCCGGATGCGAAGGTGCAGTGGGTGCTGTTGAGAGGGGGCATGGGGGAACGTTATGCGCGGTGGCGAAGCTTGATCATCTTAGTCAGAACAGCGGGCGTCGTTTTAGCATCATTTGTCATTTTCTAATGCGGTTTCTTAGGGGAAATATGTAACGGATGCGCAAACTGTAAATGGACGTCTCCCACCCACAACAGTCGCTCTATTGATTCTTGTGTCGCTCATAAGGACACGTTCCAATCGCAGTTCACAAGATTCCGCTGCGGTGAACACCTACGGCTTCTAAGGAAAAACCTGCAATGATCAGGACGATTGAATTGACGAGAACGGCTCCCCCCACCGGCGCCCTGGCCGCAGGCAGCCCGGGCAGCACTTCCCGACTCGTCACCGAGGATCTCGGGGGCCTGAACCAACTCGCGGCGGAGTGGGGCAATCTGGAGCCGTTCGGATTCGGTCCAGTCGAGCACTTTGCCTGGTCGCGCGCCTGCCTCGAGCAGCCGGCTCTGTATGGAAAGCTCAAGATCTTCTCGGTCTGGCAGCAGGGCCACTGCCGGGCAATCGCCCCGCTCGCGGTCAATCGCGCCCGCCTGCCGCGGCTCGAATCGCTTGGGGTCAAGGAGCTGACCGAACCCATGGACCTGCTATTCCGTGACCGCGAGTCGCTTGGCGCCCTGTGCGATGCGCTCGCGCGCCAGCGCCTGCCGCTCGATCTCCCAAGGGTCCCCGAGGAGTCGGCAGTCGGCGCGGAGCTAAGGCGTGCTTTCCGCGGGCGCGGCTATGTCCACATCGCCAAGGCAAGCCCGTATCCGACCATGAGGATCGACGCCTCGTGGCGCGAGCCCGAGTCGCATTTCAATGCAGGCCGCCGCTCGGATTTTCGCCGTGCGCAGCGCGCCGCCGAACGCCACGGAGCGGTCCAGTTCGAGATCGTGACACCCACCGCCGAAAATCTCGACGCGCTCTTGGCTGAGGCATATCAGGTCGAACTGCAGAGCTGGAAGGGGCGCGCCGGCACCGCGCTTGCGGTCGATCAGTTGCGCGCGCCCGTCTATCGCCAATACTTCCGCATGGCCTGCGAGCGCGGCATCCTCAGGATCGTCCTGATGCGCATCGATGGCCGGGCCGTCGGCATGCAGCTCGTCACCGAGACCAACCAGCGCCTGTGGCTCATGAAGATCGGGCACGACGAGCAGTACTCGAAGGCATCGCCCGGGACCCTGCTCATGCTGGAGCTGGCCCGCTATGCGGCGGCGCGGGACATCCAGTCGATCGAATTTCTGGGGTCCGCCGAATCCTGGACCCAGCTGTGGTCTGAGGAATTGCGCCAGTGCGTCAGGATCCGCGCCTTCCCCGTGGGTGTGACAAGCGGCCTCGCATTCATCGATGACGCCGCACAATCGGCGTGGACGTCGCTCCGCAGAAAGTTCAATCGTGCAAACCCTTAGCCTGCGCTCAGCCTTCCGACCCGCCGCGCACCGCCTCGCGAACATCCTCAGCAAGGCCTATGTGGCGGGCCCCGAGCTGCGTGATGCCGTGGCAGCCATGGATCGCTTCGGCCGCCTGGGTTATGCGACGACGCTTGGATACTTCAATGCCGATGACGAGCTCCCGTCCCGGATCGCCGAGCTCGATCGTGCCGCGCTGGAGGCGCTCTCGGAGGGCCCGCGCCGGGGCTATGTCTCGATCAAGGTTCCCGCGCTGCAGTTCGATGCCGCTCTCGTCGACCAGATCGCCCTCGCGTCCCGCCGCACGGGCGTCGGGATCCATTTCGATTCGCACGGCATCGAGGCGGCCGATGCCACGTTCAAGTCGATCGCCGTGGCCTTGCGCCAGACCCAGCGCGTCGGCTGCACGCTGCCGGCGCGCTGGCAGCGCAGCCAGGACGATGCCAAGCGCGCCACGGAATTGGGTCTTAGGGTACGGATCGTGAAGGGGCAGTGGGCGGATCCCGCAGCACCTGATCTCGATCCGAGGGCAAACTATCTTCAGCTCGTCGATCGTCTGGCCGGGCGCGCGCGCACGGTCGCCGTGGCCACGCATGACCCCGTTCTGGCGCGCGAGGCCCTGCGCCGGCTCAGGGCAGCCGGCACACCGTGCGAGCTCGAACTGCTCTTTGGTCTGCCCATGCGCCCCTGCCTTGCGCTCGCAAAGGAAGAGCGGATCCCGGTCTGTATTTACGTCCCTTTCGGACAGGGTTGGATGCCCTACGCCCTGTCCCAGCTGCGCAAGAAGCCCGGAATGGCCCTGTGGATGATGAAGGACCTCGCGGCCGCCGCCGCGTTGCGTGTCCGTGGCTGACGGCGCCGGTCAGGACGATTCCGGCGCCGTGGCCGACAATCCGCTTGCGGGCGGTGCTCGCGCGCCGGACTTTTTCCAGCAGCACGAGTGGTGCCTCAATCCGATCCAGACCATCGAGGAGTTGCGCGCGCGGGCCGCACAGTGCTGGGAACTGCTCGGCCAGTCAGAGCCGGGCTGGCAGCAGCAGGAGTGCAGCGTCAACCTGTATCTGCTCCTGTGCGCGCTAAGCTGTGCCGCCGAGGACTATCTCTGCTACCGGCCGCGACGCGTGGCCGCGCCGGGGATGCGCCAAAGCCGCCTGGGCAGGGCGCTCGCGGCCGGCCGGCGCGCGACCAACCTGCCCTATCTCGCCGTCTCGGCGTTGGCGCGGCGCCGCGTACGCGTCTGGAATGCGGCGCTGGCCGGTGCGGTCAAGCACGTCTGCGAGGTCCTCGTGTGCCTGTCTGAAGGCGCCGAACCCAGGTGGTCGACGCTTGCCGCCGAGTTGCCGGCACTCTTGGCCGCCGATCTGCCGGCGCTTCCCAGGACCTGGCGCATGCGGGTGCCCGAGTCCTACCGCTGTCAGGACATGACCCATCACGATGTCATCCAGATGGCGCACAACTTTCTGCAGGCCTCTGCCGCAGCCCCACCCAGACCGGTTCTCGTGGTGGGCCCGCGCACGGCCGGATCGTACTTTGTGCCACTCGTTTGTGCGACTCTGCTGCGGCACAACCGGGACGTCCGGGCGGGGCTCACAATCCGGCCCAAGGAGGGTCTGTCAGGCGCTGAACGCAAGCTCCTGAGCCGCGCCTCGAGGAGCGGCTGGCAGGTGGTCATCGTCGATGACCATCCGAACACCGGCAACACTTTCCGTCTCATTGTCGGCCTGCTGCGCCGTCTGGGAGGGCGCCCGGAGAACCTGGTGATCCTCGCTCCCGATCACGCCGCCCAGACCGACTGGATTCCTTCGCTGGCCCCCGTGCCGGTCATCGAACTCAAGCCCGAGCAGTTCTACAAGGCGCGGCTCCTCAGGAACGATGCCCGGCTCCTCGAATGGATCGCGGAATTCCGCGGTTTGAAGAGCGCGGCCTCGCTTGCGATCGCGTCAAACCCTGCCGTTGACGAGGTCAACGCCGGCCTCGAGGGGCACTATGGCGACAGCTTCCAGGTGCGGCAGAAGCGCCTGTTCGAGGTGATCGAGGCCTCCCCCGCGGGCGGTGCGACGACCATTCGGGTTCTCGCCAAGAGCGTCGGCTGGGGATGGCTGGGTTATCACGCCGCGCTCGCCGGCCAGCGGCTGGCGGGCCACGTCCCAGAGGTCCTGGGCGTACGCGACGGCCTCATGTTCATGCTCTGGCACGGCGCACTCGCGAGTGTTGCCCCCCGGCCTGAGCAGGTGGCAGAGCGGGTCCCGGGTTACATCGCCGCGCGCGCGCGCAGTCTGCGGCTGCCTCATGACGCCACCGTCGATGCGCTCGGATATCGGGTCACGGGTCGCGATCGGATCCTGCAGGTCCTGAGACAGCCCTACGGTCGTTTCCTGAAGCACCTCGGCCGGGGTGCCCTGGACCGGCGCCATGGCGATTTTGTGCCACCCCGTCCGGCACTGATCGACGGCAAGATGGGCCTTGAGAACTGGGTCGCTGATGGCGCCGAGTTGCGCAAGGTCGACTTCGAGCACCACAATTTTGGGGGCGCCGAAGAGGACATCGTCGACCCCGCCTACGATCTGGCCGGCGCACTTTTCGAGCTCGACCTGGACCGTGCCGCCGAAGACCGGCTGCTTGCCGAATACATTGAGCTCAGTGCCGATGCCGGTGTCGGCCAGCGCCTGATCCTGCACAAGCTGCGGATCGGACTGCGCGCGCTCGCCCGAGCCGCCGATGCGCTCGAGTTGCCCCTGACACTCGCCGAGCACCGCGTGGCCAATCTGCGGTTTCTCGCGGCCCGCAGCTTTCTGAATCGCCAGATCTGCCATCATCAGGCGGGCCGCATCGACGTGCCTGCAAGGCCATCCTGGTCCGAGCGCCTGTTCTCGCTGGACCTCGACGGCGTGATCGATTCCCAGGTGCTCGGCTATTTCCCGCACACGACTCCGGCGGGGTTGGGGGCGTTGCGCCTCCTGCAAGAGCATGGTTACAGCATTGTGGTGAACTCCGGGCGCGGCACGGCCGACGTGCGCCTGTTCTGCGAGACGTACGGGCTGCCGGGAGGCTTCGCAGAATACGGCGCCGTATGGATCGACCGCGTCGCCGGCCGCGAAGAGGTGCTAACGGATGCCGCCACCGCAGCGGAGCTTGTCCGCTGCAGCGAGCTTATTGCCCAGTGCAAGGGCGTGTTCACCGATCCGGGATACCGGAGCGCGGTACGCGCGTTTCGCTACGAGGGACCGCGCTGGGTGGGACTCGGGCACGCTGAGATCGAGGAAGTCTTTGCGGCGGGCCGCTTCGAGCACCTCGAGGCGATCGAGACGTCGGCCTCGACCTATATCGTTCCGAAGGGGATCGACAAGGGCACGGCTCTCGCCGGTCTGGGCGCAAGACTTGGGCTGCCCCGCACGTGGCTCGCGGCGATCGGCGATTCCGATCAGGACGTCCCGATGTTGCAGCGCGCCGATCTCGGTTTTGTCGTCGCCAACGGCTCACAGGCGATGCGCAGCCTCGCTGCCTCCGCGGCGCATGTGCGCCTCATGACCGAACCCGAGCAGCGCGGGCTCCTGGCAGCGGTGGTGGAGCTGCTCGAACAGCAGGACGGGATCGCCGCCGGGAACGCCTATCCGCGGGCGCGTGCACTGGTCAGGGAGTCTTATCTGCACCTTGATGTCGCGTTGGGGGCCTACGACCTGACCCCGCTTGAGCGCTGGTTGAGCGTCTTTCGGCCGGCCTCCCGGAAGCCGCTGCGCTAGCGCGCGGTGTGCAACGAGGGCTGGCTTTGTCGGTTGCGGCCCATGCGGCTGCTTTGGGATGAACGCGCTTGCAGGCTGGTAGTACCGGTATGGCGCCCTTGTAAGCTCGCTTGGAAGCCCCTTTGCGCCTCCCCCTTGTGGGCCGCCGTTTCAAGCCCGGTCATGAGCGCACCCATGAGCCCAATGGGGCAGGGATTGGCGGCGTGCAGGAAGCGGTGCCATAATCTCGCCATGACAGGGCCCCTCCAGAATCCGTTCAGTGCCGCCTGGCGCTGGCGCAAGCCAGCCACCTGACTCCCGATTGCTGCGCCGAGATGCACGGCGACAAAGGCCCGGCTGCACCGGGACCGCGCCCGCAGGCAGACCTCGAGTGCATCGTGCGCCGGCCGCAGACAGCCCACCCTAACAGTGAAGTGCCCGCCATGCTGCTCATGATCGATAACTACGATTCATTCACCTACAACCTGGTCCAGTACTTTGGCGAACTTGGCGAGCACGTGGAGGTGGTCCGCAACGACCAGATCACGCTATCCCAGATCGAACAGATGGCACCGGCACGGATCTGCATTTCGCCAGGTCCGTGCAGTCCGGCCGAGGCCGGGATTTCGATCGATGTCCTGCGTCACTTCGCCGGGCGTCTGCCGATGCTCGGTGTCTGCCTCGGACACCAGGCCATCGGCGCGGCCTTCGGGGGCACCGTCGTGCGGGCACGCCGGCTCATGCACGGCAAGACCGATCAGATCGCCCATGACGGCCGTGGCGTGTTTGCCCGGCTGCCGCAGTCCTATACCGTGACGCGCTATCACTCGCTCGCCATCTTGCGCGAGGACCTGCCGGACTGTCTTGAGGTGACCGCTTCGACCCCCGACGGGGAGATCATGGGTGTGCGGCATCGACAGCACCTGATCGAGGGCGTCCAGTTCCATCCGGAATCGATCCTCACCGAGCACGGGCATGCGCTCTTGAAGAATTTTCTGGGGCTTCACTAGCCGCCGAGCTGCGCCTGTCATCGAGAGAGTGCCATGACCATCAACCAGATCGAAGCCCTTGCGCGCTGCATTGACCACCGCGAGATCTTCCATGACGAAATGCTGGAACTCATGCGCATGATGATGCGCGGTGAGGTGTCGGCGCCCATGATGTCAGCCATCCTCATGGGTTTGCGTGTCAAAAAGGAAACCATTGGCGAGATCGCGGCGGCCGCCGAGGTCATGCGCGAGTTTGCAACGCCTGTGACGGTGGCAGAGCGGTCCCATCTGGTCGATCTCTGCGGCACGGGCGGTGACGGCGCCCATACTTTCAACATCTCGACTGCGGCGATGTTCGTCGCTGCAGCGGCCGGCGCGCGCGTCGCCAAGCATGGCAATCGTGGTGTTTCCTCCCGTTCCGGTAGCGCCGATGTCCTCGAGGCGCTCGGTGCAGTCGTGACGCTGAGTCCGGCCCAGGTCGGCGCCTGCCTTGCCCAGACCGGTGTGGGCTTCATGTTCGCGCCCAATCATCATCTGGCCATGAAGAACGTGGCGGCCGTGCGCAAGGAACTGGGGGTGCGCACGATTTTCAACATCCTGGGCCCGCTCACCAATCCCGCCGGCGCGCCGAACCAGCTCATGGGTGTTTTCCACCCCGATCTGGTCGGTATCCAGGTCCGGGTGCTGGAGCGACTCGGCAGTGACCACGTCCTGGTCGTCTATGGCAAGGATGGCATGGACGAAGCCTCCCTGGGGGCTGCGACCCTGGTCGGGGAACTGCGACATGGCGTGGTCCGGGAGTACGAGATCCATCCGGAGGACTTCGGGCTGCGGATGATGTCGAACCGTTCACTGAAAGTCTCGAGCGCCCAGGAATCAAAAGATCTCATCCTCGAGGCACTCGGTAACATCGAGGGGACGCCCCGTGAGATCGTCGTGCTAAATGCGGGGCTCGCCCTGTACGCCGCCAACGTCGCCGAATCGATCGAGCATGGCATCGAGCGCGCGCGCGAGGTGATCGCAAGCGGTGCAGCGCGGGCCCGCCTTGAGTCATTCGTGGCGGCCACGCGTACCCTGGCTGGAGCGGCGTCGTGACCGACCTGCGCGGGCGCCTCGGATTCCGGGACGGTGTTGTTTCATCTTTGAGGTAATACCGATGGCGGACATCCTTGAGGAAATCCTGCTCGTGAAGGCCGACGAGATCAGCCAGGCGCGCCGTCGCCGAGGGCTGGCGAGCCTTCGGGAAGAGGCTGAACACAGCCCGGCACTGCGGCCGTTCGTCGCGGCCTTGCGCGACAAGCGGACCAAAGCGCAGCCCGCGGTGATCGCCGAGGTGAAGAAGGCATCGCCCTCGAAAGGCGTCCTGCGAGAACACTTCGTCCCCGAACAGATCGCCGAGAGCTACGCCAAACACGGCGCCTGCTGCCTGTCGGTGCTCACTGACCAACTCTTCTTTCAGGGCAGCGCAGAGAACCTGCGCCGCTGCCGGGGAGCGTGCGAACTGCCTCTGCTCCGCAAGGATTTCATCATCGACCTGTATCAGGTCTATGAATCGCGGGCGCTGGGTGCCGACGCCATTCTCCTCATCGTTGCGGCCCTCGACGCAGGTCTCATGCGCGAGCTTGAGGCCTGTGCCGAGAGCCTCGGGCTTGCCGTTCTCGTCGAGGTTCACAACGAAGGTGAGCTGGATGTGGCGCAGGCGCTGCGCACGCCCCTCATCGGGGTGAACAACCGCAATCTGCGGACTTTCGAGACGCGACTCCAGACGACCCTGGAGCTCCTGCCCTGCATCGATAGTGCGCGTATCGTGGTCACGGAATCCGGGATCCATTCGCGCGCCGACGTCACTCTCCTGCGCTCGCACGGTGTGCACACCTTTCTGGTCGGAGAGGCCTTCATGCGGGCGCCTGAGCCGGGTGTCGAGCTAGAGCGTCTGTTTGGGGACGGGCCGCAGTGACGGCCGCGGCCCACGCATCGCGCGCGGAAGACGCACCGCCCCAGGTGGCCTGGATCACGGGTGGTGGCAGTGGTATCGGCCTGGCCGCGGCACAGGCGCTCGCGGCCGCAGGAGCCCATGTCGTCATCTCCGGGCGCCGGCCCGAACAGCTTGCGGCTGCGATCCCCGAGATCGCAGTCGGGACGAGGGGATCAGTCTCGGCGATCGCGCTCGATGTGACTGATCTGGATGCAGTAAGGCAGGTCGCGCGCAGCATCGAAGAACAGCATGGACGCGTCGATGTTCTCGTCAACAGTGCCGGCATCAATGTCCCCCGGCGCGCCTGGGCGGAGATCGCTCCCGATGACTTTGTGCGGGTCGTCCAGACCAATCTGAACGGTGCCATGGCGGCCTGCCGCGCCGTGCTGCCCGGGATGCGCTCGCGCGCCCGTGGGCTCATCATCAATGTGGCCTCATGGGCGGGACGCTACGATTCGACCTTCACCGGCCCGGCTTATAACGCCAGCAAGCACGGCCTCGTGGCCCTGTCGGCGACAATCAATATTGACGAGGGCCGGCACGGCATTCGCTCCTGTGCGCTTTGCCCAGGGGAGGTGGCAACGCCGATCCTAAGCTCGCGGCCCGTCCCCCCTTCGGCGGCCGAGATGGCGAGGATGCTCCAGCCAGAGGATCTCGGGCGCGTGATCCGGTTTCTGGTCGAGTTGCCGCCTCATGTCTGCGTCAATGAACTGGTCATCAGTCCCACCTGGAACAGGGCTTATCTGGGCTTGGCCGAGCAGGCGGGTCCCGAGCCTGGTTGACCGACTTGCTGCGCCTCGGCGCGCATTCTGGCCGAATCTCTTACCCCGGCCCGTGCACGCCGGGATTGAAGATCTTGCGGCGCGCGTGGGCCGCCTCGAGGGCGGCCTGCAGCCGCGGGCTCAAGGCCGCGATCGCGGGCTGGGGATCCTGGCCCAATGTGGGCAGCGCCTTCTGGGAGCGGCTGCGCACCGCTGGCAATTCACGTGTCAGGGTCGCGAGCAGCACGCATTCCTGGTAGGCGAGTTCGGTGGCGGCACGTGCCTCGGACGTCATCGAGTTGGCCTCCTCGGCGGCCTGCGCCCGCGTGGCGAGGCTCGAGGCCTTCAGGACTTCAACTGATCGTGAGTAGTTCTCAAAGCTGGTCCGGGCGCGCTGCTCGGATCGGGCAACCTGTACCAGCTTGATACCGATGCGGGCAGTGTAGTCCGTGTATTCGAGGGCAGCCTGCGCCGCGTTCTTGGCAAAGTAAACCTTGGTCAGCACGACCTCGTCGTGCACCCGCGAGATCTCTTCGGCACGCTCACCCAGTTCACTCAAGGCCGATTCCGGTTCGCCGGTCAGGTTTGCCGGACTGCCGAGCGCGGCGACGAGAAGTTCGCTCGAACGCGCGGCCGCCTTGGCAAAATGCGCGGTCTCCTCGTTGCGTACGAGCGGGATGGCGAGCGTTGTGCCGAGCAGCAGCAGCGCGACCACGGCGAAGGCGGTGGCTGCCACAGGGTGCCCACGCACTGCCCGAAGGACGGCTAAGACGTATTTCATGTTGCGCGCTTGATTTCCTCGATCACTCGTGACCTGGACTTGCGGCTCAGGAGGCGCCGAGCCAGGCCTGCCGCAGCCGCTTTGGACCCGGCTCGAAGGATAATTTCCATTGTACTGGCGGACCGGCATACAGGATCAGCTCCGCTTCGATGAGTTCGTCGCGTCGAAAGGCGTGGATCCGGACCTTCTCGCCAAGCCGGTAGCGCTCCAGCAGCACATCCAGGTTGCCGGGGGTGATGCGCAGGCCTTCGAGAGCCACCAGCACATCCCCGGCGGACAGCCCGGCGCGTTGCGCGGGGCTGTCGTCAAACACGGTTGCAAGGCGCGCGGCCGAGCCCTCTGCCGCCACACGCACGCCGAGGGTGGGGCGCGCGAGGTGTGCTGCATCGGAGCCGGTGCGCAGCGCGATGCCAAAGGGTTTGAACAGGGCCGCAAGCGGGACGTCCGCCGTGCCATAGGCCCAGTGGCGCAGTTCACGCGCGACGTCGACGCCGGTGCTCTCGGCGACCAGTCCTGCAAACTCGTCCTCGCCCAGACCGTGGGCGCCGCGCGGGAAGAAATCGCGGCCGAAGCGCACCCATAGCACACGCATCACGTCGTCCAGGCTGCGCCGCCCGCGTGAGGCGCTACGAATCAGGAGATCGAGCCCGAGGCCGACCAGTGCGCCCTTTTTGTAGTAGCTGACGATCGCATTCGGGGAGTTCTCATCCTGGCGATAGTATTTGATCCAGGCATCGTGGGAGCTCTCGGCGAGGCTCTGGCGCAGCCGCCCTCTTGCACCCTCGACCTCAGTGATGGTCTTCGCGAGGCTCTCCAGGTAGTGCTGCTCGCTGACCAATCCGGTACGGACCAGGACCAGGTCGTCGTAGTAGCTTGTGAAGCCCTCGAAGATCCACAAGAGCGATGTGTAGTTCTCGCGATCGAAGTCGTAGGGTGCGAAGCGTGCCGGTTTGATGCGCTTGATGTTCCAGCTGTGGAAGTACTCGTGGCTGGCAAGTCCTAGGAAGCTTCCATAGGACTCGCCCGGGTCGCGGCCCGTGGCGGCCGGCAGGGACTCACGGCTGCAGATGAGGGCAGTGGAGCTACGGTGCTCGAGCCCCCCATAGCCCTCGCCCAGCACCATGACGAGGAAAAGATAGCGCTGGAATGGGGCGCTCGCCGAGTCGGGCTCGAACAGCCGGATCTGCGCTTCGCAGATCTTTTGCAAGTCCGCGCAGACCCTCTGGGCATCGAGTTTGGGCACGCGGCCCGTGATGGCCACCTCATGAGGCACACCACAGGCCTTAAAGCGCAGCAGTTCGAAGACGCCCATCTCGACCGGATGGTCGACGAGCGCGTCATAGTCCTTGGCGCGATACCTGCCAAAGCCGTGCCGCTTGGCACCGTGCTCAGGCAAGGTGGTTGCGACCCGCCAGTCGCGAAAGGCCGGTCCCCGGGGCGCCACGATTTCAACCTCGTGCGGCACATGCTCCTGCCCGACGACACGCAGGAACACGCTGGTACCGTTGAAGAATCCGTGCTGGGTGTCGAGGTGCGCCGCGCGTACCGAAAGGTCCCACGCGTACACCTGGTAGACCACGACCAGGGCTCCCGTCGCGGGTCCTGCGGCCCACGTGTTCTTGTCGAGCTTGGCGACCTGGAGCCTGCTTCTTGGCCGCTCATCACGGACCTCGAGGCGCACGATGTGCTTGGCGAACTCCCGCACCAGATAGCTTCCCGGAATCCACACCGGCAGGGCGAGCTTCTGGCCAAGCGGATCCGGTGCGGCAATCTCGAGGGTCACCTCGAAGAGATGCGCCTCAGGACGGATCGGTTCGATGCGATAGCGGATGGGGGCAGGTGTTCGGCCGGCTACAGCGGATGTCTTCATCAATGGGGCGGGAGGTCTTCGGGTCTGTCGATGTCGCGCAGAATACCTGAATCGGGTACGGCGACGAGAACGAGCGGATGCCGTCTGAGCAGATCCCGTGGCCCCTGGTCCGCGTCGAGTCCCAGCAGAATGGCGCGATGCGCCAAGCCGAAGCCGACCGGATGGCCGCGCTGGCCGGAAAAGGTCGGCGCGGTGATGACCTCTGGGGATAAGGCCAGCTGGTCGGCCAGGCTTGCGATGGTCGCCGGGCCGACGAAGGGCATGTCGCCGAGGGCGATCAGCCACCCGCGCGCGTCAGGCGTGGCGGCCACCGCGCAGGCTATCGAGGTGCCCATCCCGAGTGCTGCCCTGCTGTTGACCACGGTCCGAAGCGGCAGGTCGTCCAACGCCGCGTCGAGCGCGACCGAGTTCCTGCGCACCACGACGACCACCTCCCCGAGGGCTGCGCACAGGGCCTGCGCGGCTGCGCGGATCACCGGGCGACCATCAGGGAGGGTGGCGAGCAGCTTGTTGCGCTTGCCGCTGCGGTCAAAACGAGTTCCCAGGCCGCTTGCCAGCAAGACCCCGACGATGCCTGCCTGCTTTGCCACGACGCGCGCCCCGGCCTGGGCTGTCAGGCGTTGACATCGACGACCAGCCGGCCGCGCACCTTGCCATCCAGCAATTCCCGCGCCCAGGCGAGCGTCTCGCCAAGTCCGATGCACTGGGTAATGATCGCGAGCTTTTCCAAGTCCAGATCGCGCGCGAGCCGCGTCCAGGCGGCCATGCGCATCGCGCGCGGCGCCATGACGCTGTCGATGCCGATCAGTTTGACACCGCGCAGAATGAAGGGGGCGACGCTCCCCGGAAAATCCATGCCCTGGGCAAGGCCACACGCGGCCACCGCCCCGCCATAGCGCGTCTGCGCACACGCATTGGCCAGAGTATGCGAGCCCAGTGCATCAATGACCCCGGCAAAGCGTTCCTTTTGCAGGGGTTTGCCGGGGCCGCCCAGGCTCGCACGATCGATCACCTGGGTCGCGCCGAGTTCGCGCAGGTAGGCTGTCTCGCCCAGCTTGCCGGTTGATGCACAGACCTGAAAGCCGAGTCGCGCGAGCAGGGCGATGGCGATGCTGCCGACGCCTCCAGTGGCGCCGGTCACGAGGATCTCTCCGGAGGCAGGGGTGACGCCCTCGTGCTCGATGGCCAGCACGCTGAGCATCGCCGTGTAGCCGGCCGTGCCGATCGCCATCGCCTGCCGCGAGGTGAGACCCTCGGGCAGGGGGACCAGCCAGTCGCCCTTCAGGCGGGCCCGCTGCGCAAGACAGCCCCAGTGCGATTCGCCCGCACCCCAGCCATTGAGGATCACCTTCGCCCCAGGCGCATAGGTGGGATCAGCGCTCTCCAGGACCGTGCCCGCGCCATCGATGCCAGGCACCATGGGCCATTTCCTGACCACCGGGGAACGGTTCGTGAGGGCGAGCGCATCCTTGTAATTGATGGTCGAGAACTCGACCGCGAGCACGACGGCGTTGCCCGCCACCTCCGGAAGGTTGGAATCGGCCATCTCGACCAGACGGGCGGTGAAATGGTCGTCCGGGCGGCTGAGCTCAAGCGCTTTGAACATCTGCGGTTTCTCCTGTCTGGCAAAGGCGATTGGATCGATCGGAGCCTGCCAGTTTATCGGCTTCGATCCCCCAGCGTTGGGGCGGGGTCGGGGATTGAGGGTGGGTCGGGGCGGTCAACGCGGGTCGGGGTGGCCACGGGAGCAAACCTCCTCCCCCGGGGGCGATTTCGGTTTGAGGTATGCGCCAGGGCGCTTGTCTGTGAATATACTTGCAAATTCAGGGCCAGCAAGAGCTGGCACGGTCTACCCTCTCCTACTAGCGGGGTCTTCCAACTTGGCGGATATTGAGCGCACCGATTTCCTCGCGACGGGTCCGTTCACCGCCGCGCGGGTGCTCGCGGCCCTGATGGCCAACCCGAACGTGGCGGTGGCGACCGTCCGCGCCGGCCGTATCCTGCAGGCCAATCCGAGCTGGCATAGCCTTTTCGGAATCCCGGCCGATGCGGCCACCGGCCGGCCGCTTGCCTCGATATTTCCGGGGGGGCGCAGCGCCGAGCGCTTCGAGCGGGCGCTCGAGGGCGCGCTTCACCAGGGATCGGCCTGCCTCGAGCACTTGCTCACGCATGCGGATGGCACGACTTTCATGGGCGAGGTGGTCGTCAATCTGATGGTGTCGGACGGGGATGCCGGACCCGAAGCCGTCTGGCAGGTGCGCGACATCACCTCTGAGCGGGGCCTGCGCCGTGAATTGCGCGAGATCGAGGAGTACTACCGGGCCTTGTCCACGTACCAGTGGGACCTGACCTTCGTGCTCGACCGGGACCTGTCGCTCAGCTATGCGAGCCCTTCCGTACAGACCGTGCTGGGCTACCGCACTTCCGAGGTACTGGGTGAGAATGTCGCGACCTATCTCCACCCGGATGAGGTCGAAGCGGGGCGCGCCATGCTTCTGCGGGTGGTCGCCGGGGATGCCACGGCGCAGGCGGACAGTCTTCAGGTGCGTATCCGCCATCGCGACGGCAGCTATCGGGTGCTGAGCTGCCGCCAGCGCAATTGCCTGGATATCGTGCGGATTGCAGGCATCGTCATCAATGCCCGAGACATCACGCACGAGGTCCTGGCGCAGCGCTCCAGGGAGGACCGGCTGGCCTATGCGGCACGGCTCCGTGAGGCCCTGTTCCAGCTGGCCACGGCCGAGGCACCGGACAGTCCGGCGCAGATCGAGCGGATTCTCGCCACCGCCACGACCGAGCTTAAGATCCACAGTGCGAGTTTCTGGCGCTTCCTTCCGGAGCAAAGACGCTTTCGCTGCGAGCACACGCATCGCCGCACCGATCGGGGGACGGTGTCCGATCCGATGCGCGAGGAGATCCACGAGGAGCGCTTTCCGCTCTATTTTCGCGAGCTCCAGACGCATCGTCCGATCATCGTCAACGACATCTGGGACCATCCGGCAGTCTCGCCGGCTCACGTGCAGCGCCTGATGGAGGCCAACGTCGGCGCCATGCTCGACTTCCCCGTGGTGCGCGCGGGCCAGACCCTGGGCGTCATGAGCCTGGAGTTTGCCGAGAGCCGCCGGGACTGGGAGTCCGACGAGATCAGTTTTGCGGCGGGGCTGTCCCTGCTCATCGCGCTGGCCAAGGAGAGCGCGGAGCGGGCGGCTGCGGCGGCGCAGACCGAATACATGGCCATGCACGATCCCCTGACGGGCCTTGCGAACCGCAACCGTGCCGAGCGCGCATTGCGGCGCGCCATCGAGCACGCCCGCGGCAGCGAGCGCCGTGTCGCGTTGCTGCTCATCGATCTGGATGAATTCAAGGAGATCAACGATACCTTCGGGCACGGGCGGGGCGACACCCTCCTCGCTGAGGTCGCGCGCGTGCTGCTGGAAGCCACTGCCGGCAAGGGTGTCGTGGCCCGCATGGGCGGCGACGAGTTTCTGGTGATCCTTGACGATGCCGGTTCCACGCCGATCGAGCCGCTCGCCCAGTCGATCATCGATCGGCTGAGCAACGAGCAGTTGCGGCCGGACATCGACCAGCAGGTGGGCGCAAGTATCGGCATCGCCGTTTTCCCTGATGACGCCGGCGATGCCGAGGCACTCCTGACGAACGCCGACATTGCGATGTACCGTGCGAAGGAGGCGGGGCGCAACCAGTATTTCCTGTTCAACGCCAAGCTCGCGCAGCGGCTCAAGCTGCAGCGTGAACTGGATTCCGAGATTCGCGAGGCCTTGCGGGCGAACCAGTTCAGCATGTTCTATCAACCCCAGATCGACCTGGAGTCGGGGGTGTTGATCGGTCTGGAGGCGCTCCTGCGCTGGGAGCATCCCCAGCGTGGACTGCTGCTCCCCAATACCTTCATGGCAGCCGCGCAACACAACGGACTGATCGACACCATCACCAAGTGGGCCATCACCACGGTGTGCGAGCAGAACATGGCCTGGCAGAATGCGGGCCTGGGCAGTTTCCCGGTCTCGGTGAATGTCACCGGCCGGCAGTTCCATGATCGGCACCTGCCGGCGATCATTGCAAGTACCTTGATGCGCACCGGCATGTCGGCCCGTCACCTGGTTCTCGAGGTCACCGAGGAGAGTCTGATCGAGAACAGCAAGACGACCGAGCGCGTGTTGGCGGAACTCAGGCGCCTGGGTGTGCGCATTGCGATCGACGACTTCGGGGTCGGCTATTCGTCTTTGAACTATCTGCGCCGCCTGGTCGTGAGCCAGATCAAGCTCGACCGCGCCTTCATCGAGGGCCTGCCCACCGATGACGAGAGCAATGCGATCGTGAGCGCCGTGATCTCGATCGCCCGGCGGCTCGACTACCAGGTGATCGCCGAGGGGGTCGAGACCCAGGAGCAGGCCGACTACCTGCGCGAGGCGGGTTGCGAGGCCGGTCAGGGCTTCCACTTCGCCGCACCCATCTCGGCCAGCGAGATGACGGAATACATCGCAGAGCGCCTGCGCTCCCCCGCTGCCCCCGACAGTCCCGCCGGGCTACGCGCCGCGCAGGCGTAGCGCGCCCGTCGCAGGGCCTGTGGCAGAATGGGATGGAGCCTGGGCACTCCTGCCCTGGCACGGATTGCGAGGCAGCGTGATGAGCTACGAAAACATCCTGGTCGAGGTGCGCGGCAAGGTCGGACTGGTGACCCTGAACCGGCCCAAGCAGCTCAATGCCCTGAACGACGCGCTGATGGATGAGCTGGGTGCCGCGCTCGTCGGGCTCGATGCGCAAGAAGCGATCGGTGCCATCGTCATCACCGGCGGACCCAAGGCCTTCGCGGCGGGTGCCGACATCGGGGCCATGGCGAACTGGTCCTACATGGATGTCTACAAGACCGGCTACATCACGCGCAACTGGGAGACCTTGAAACAGATCCGCAAGCCCGTGATCGCTGCCGTGGCGGGTTTTGCGCTCGGCGGGGGCTGCGAGTTGGCCATGATGTGCGACATCCTGATCGCAGCGGAGAATGCGCGCTTCGGTCAGCCCGAGGTCAAGCTCGGCGTGTTGCCCGGAGCGGGCGGCACACAGCGTCTGCCGCGCGCGGTCGGCAAGGCCAAGGCGATGGACCTGTGCCTGACGGGCCGCATGATGGATGCGAGCGAAGCGGAGCGCGCCGGGCTCGTCTCGCGGATCGTGCCCGCCGAGCGTCTGCTCGACGAGGCGCTCGAGGCTGCCGCAGCGATCGCAACCTATTCCCAGCCGTCGGTGATGATGATCAAGGAGTCGATCAACCGCGCCTTCGAGGTGCCGCTCGCCGAGGGCATGCTCTTCGAGCGCCGCCAGTTTCACGCCGTCTTCGCGACCGAAGATCAGAAGGAGGGCATGACCGCGTTTCTCGAGAAGCGTTTGCCCAAGTTCAACGACCGGTGATATAGTCCGTCTCCCGCCAGAAATCACCGCGTCTCTTGGATGCGGTGCAGGCGGGTAGGGATGCGAGTCGAAGGCCGGTTCAAGCCGGTTGGCCCCGAAGATTTCCCCGGGGGCAGCTGCTTGACAGAGGTAGAAAAGCCCTTCATAATCTCGTTTCTCTGCTGCAACCGATTGGACGAGTCCAAAACGCTGCGGCCTGCTCTTTAAAAATCAACAGCCGATAAGTGTGGGCGCTTGGATGTCGAAGTGCGGCGGCTCGTGAAGTACTGCGAGGCGCAAACTAAAAGCATCAAAGAGCTCGCACAACAGAATGTAGGAATACACACCTATATTTCTTAGAGTGAGCGACCAGCTCGAAAGAGTTGAAACAGAGATTAAACTGAAGAGTTTGATCCTGGCTCAGATTGAACGCTGGCGGCATGCCTAACACATGCAAGTCGAACGGCAGCACGGTGTGTAGCAATACGCATGGGTGGCGAGTGGCGGACGGGTGAGTAATGCGTAGGGATCTGCCTTAAAGTGGGGGATAACTTGGGGAAACTCAAGGTAATACCGCGTAATCTCTGAGGAGAGAAGCTGGGGACCTTCGGGCCTGGCGCTTTAAGATTAGCCTGCGTCCGATTAGCTAGTTGGTGGGGTAAGGGCCTACCAAGGCGACGATCGGTAGCTGGTCTGAGAGGATGACCAGCCACACTGGAACTGAGA
>PLEY01000177.1 GCA_003136595.1 Burkholderiales bacterium | reverse complement strand
CTGCTCAATGGTCTGCTCAATGGGCTCCACAATGGGCTGCTCCATGGCCTCGTTTGAAAAAAGCCGCGCGCATTCCCCGTCGCCGGCGCAAAACGAGAGGAGCGGGTCTGGCCCGCCCCGGGGTGAATGTGGTCGACGCCACAATTGGCGTGATACAGTATTTGCCAGTGCGAAAGTGCATCGTGCACCCACCCTCAACAGCAGCCTTGCCGCTTGTCTGGACCAACGCGCAAGCCGTTTGGTGGCGGGAGACTTCACCACTCGTCTGATACTATGGTTTTCTGCGGCCACACACGCGAAGAGGCCAGTGCCCGGCAGACTGCCGGGCTCCATGGGCCCGCGCTCCAGAAGAGGATGACCGCATGAGCAACGGTTGCGTCGCACGCATCGCCCTGATCCGCTGGCTCACCCTCTGCCTGGTCTTGGCCGGCCCCGCCGCGCACGCCGATGGGGATCTCAACATCCTCACCTGGTCCGACTATTTCGTGGGCCCCCAGGCGGTCCTGGACTTCAGCCGCAGTGAAGGCATCAATATCCAGTACGGCACCCTCGACAGCGACGACACCCTCCAGGCCAAGCTCTTGAGCGGTCATTCGGGCTACGACGTCGTCTACCCCTCCTCGACCTATATCGCCAAGCAGATCGAGGCCGGGGTCTACCAGGAGCTCGACTGGTCGAAGATTCCGAATCGGGCCAATCTGGATCCGGTCCTGATGAAAAAGGTCGCCGACCAGGACCCGGGCAACCGCTTCGGCGTTCCTTATGTCTGGGGTACTGACGGCATCATCCTGAACGCGACCAAGGCACGGGAGATCCTGGGCAAGGACGCCAACCTCGACACCTGGGATCTGCTCTTCAATCCCGAGGTGGTCAAGAAGCTGCACCGTTGCGGTGTCTCGATGGTCGACCAGGCCAGCGACGTTTTTCCAGTGGTGCTCGCCTACATCGGGCGCAACCCGAACAGCCGGAATCCCGCCGACTACCGCGCGGCGCTGGCCGTCTTGCAGAAGATCCGCCCCTATATCGACCAGTTCAGCTCGACCTACCTGAACGATGTCGCGGGGGGAGACATGTGCGTGGCCATGGGATGGTCGGGCGACGCCGGCATGATCCGCCAGCGTGCCGAGGAAGCCCACCAGAAATTCGAAGTCCGCTACATCGCCCCGCGGGGTCAGACCGGACTCTGGTTCACCTTGATGGGCATACCCCGGGATGCCGCGAACAAGGAAAACGCCTACAAGTGGATCAATCATATGATTGATGTCGCAGTGGCCGCCGACATCACGAATACCATCACCTACCCGACCGCCGTGCCTGCCGCGAAAAGCCGTGTGAGGCCGGCACTCGCGACCGACCCGACCATCTTTCCCGCCGAGGATTCGATCGAAACCTACTTCACGTTCGCGCCGATCGACCCGCAGACCCTGCATCTCATCACCCGGATGTGGCTGGAGTTCAAGGCGGGCGGCTAGAATGCGAGCCGCATCACCAGAGCGATCGAACCCCACCCGCGAAGACGGACTGACCCACCCGATCCAATCCGAGGCGCCCCAAACGTCTGTCGCCGTGGCCTGGGCGGCTCGGCCCGCGGCCCGCAAATTAGGCGAAAATGAGGCGCATGAAAACCAAGCCCGATAGAGCGAAACCGGCCCGCGCAGTCCCGCTTTCCAGGACGCGTGCCACGGCGAGTACCCCGACGAGTCCGCCCGAAGTCCAGAAAAAGGAGAAGAAGCCCTCGCGGACCCGTCATCACCGGGAATCGCCTGACGTGCGGCGCAAGGCCCTGATCCAGGCGACGATGCGCTCGATCGCCAAGTACGGCTATGCCGGCACGACAATCGGACGCATCTGCGTCGAGGCGCAGGTCTCGCGCGGCCTCATCAACCATCATTTCGGCACCAAGGAGGAACTGATCCGCCAGTCCTACATGGAACTGTGCGAGGAATGGGCGTTCCAGACCCGCGACACGCTGCTCGAGAACGATCGCGATCCCGAGGAGAAGCTGCGCGCGATGATTCGCGTGAGCTTTGGGCCCTCCGTCTTCAAACAGGACCATCTCGGCATCTGGGTCGGGTTCTGGAGCGTGATCGGCAAGTCGCCGTCATTGAAGAAGCTCAACCGCGAGCTCTATAAACAGGACCGCGACACCTACCAGCAGGCGTTCGAGGAGATCGCGGCCAAGCGCGGCAAGCGCATCGACTCGCGCCGCGCGGCCATTGCGCTCGGCGCCCTCATGGACGGCCTGTGGCTGGAGTGGTGCCTGGACCCCAAGGGTTTCACGCCCGAGGAGGCCGAGGCCGCCTGCCTGGATCTCGTGACGCGCACCTTCGCCTAGTGTCGCGCGGGCGGCTCGTTCCCCTCCCCGCCCAGCGCGCCCGTGCCCGCGCGCAGGCAAACCAGCGCATCGACCGCGATCGCCTCCCGCTCGGTGACGATGAGCGGATTGATGTCGAGTTCGAGGAGCTCTCCTGCGTGGTCCTCGGCAAAGGCCGCGATCGCCACCATGGCATCGAGGACGCGCTCGAGGTCCGCGCGTGCTCGGCCCCGATGGCCCTCGAGGAGCGCAAAGGCGCGCAGGCTGACCAGCGCGCTTCTGAACTCCTCGCGTGATGCAGGCAGAAGGACAGTCACCGAGTCCGCCAGCAGTTCCACCCAGATCCCGCCCGCACCCACCGTGAGCGCGAGTCCGAACTGCGGATCCGCCGCCACCCCCACGATCAATTCGGCCAGCGCGCCACCCACCATCTCCTCGACGTAACAGCGGCCAAAGCGGCGCATCAGGTCGCGCGCGGCCTCGCGCACCGCCTCGGGACCGGTAAGGTTGAGCTTCACGGCATCCGCTTCGGTCTTGTGCGCGAGGCCTTGGGCGATCGCCTTCAACACCACCGGGTAGCCGATCGCATCGGCGGCGCGCACGGCAGCCTCCACGTCACCAGGTTCCTCACCTGCGGGAATGCGCAGACCATGGGCCGCGAGCCGGCGCTTGGCCACGGTCTCGGACAGCAGTACGGACGGGCCGGCCTGAAGGGGCACCGGAGCCGGGAGCGGCGCCACGGTCGCAAGAGCACGCCGGCGCCGACCGATGCGCGCGGCCGCGGCCAGAGCCAGAGCGGTCTCGCGCAGCCCCTGCATCGGAGCGATGTGCGCCGCCATGAGGCGCTTGGCGACATGGGCGGGCATGAGCTCGGGCAGGGAGCTGACCATGAGCGCCAAGCCGTCTGATGCGGCGGTGGCATCGATGAAGGCATCCACCACCAGGTCCCAGCCCGGTGCGCTCACGCCCTCGTGGTGGGGAATGTCCAGAATGATGAGGCACACGTCGAGATCGGCGGCCAGCATCGCGCCAAAGCAGGCCCGCAGCGCCGCAGCGTCCTCCCAGATATAGGCCTGATAATCCAGCGGGTTGTGGATCGGCACCAGCGGTCCGAGAGTTGCCTCCAGGGCCGAGACGACATCGGGCGGAAGTGTCGGGAACTCAAGGCCATGCTCCTTGCCGAGGTCGGCGATCAGGAGGGCATCTCCGCCCGAGCAGCTTAATGAGCCGATCCGCGTACCCGGCAGCGGACCGATGCAATGCAGAAGCTTAAGCGTCTCGAGGAACTCGGCAAGGTCGCCCACGCGCGCAATCCCCATCCTCTGGAAGAGGGCCGTATAGAGGGTATCGGCGCCGGCCAGCGAGCGCGTGTGGCTCGCCGCAAGTTCCGCGCCGATGGCCGAGCGGCCTGCCTTGAGCACCACCAGCGGGATGCCCCTCGCCAGGGCGCTCTGGGCGACCGCTGCGAAGGCGGGAACATCGTTCAGACCCTCCAGATACAGACCGATGGCGGTGACGCGTCCATCGTCGAGGAAGGCCGCGATGATCTCGTGGATGTCCGTGACCGCCTTGTTGCCGACCGTGACCATGTAGGCGATCGGCAGATGATGGCCTTGCAGCGTGAGATTCAGTGCGATATTGCCGCTTTGGGTGAGGATCGCGACCCCGCGCTCGACGCGTTCCCCGCCGAGGGGATCGGGCCACAGGGCGCAGCCGTCCAGATAGTTGATCGCCCCGTAGCAGTTCGGGCCGAGCAGTGCCATGCCGCCGGCAGCGGCGATAAGTCGCTCCTGCAGGATGACGCCGTCGCCGCCGACCTCGGCGAATCCCGACGCATAGCACACCGCCCCACCCGCGCCGCGCCGGGCGAGCGCCGCGACGATCGAAATCGTCTCCTCGCGGGGAACGGCGATGAACGTCGCATCCGGCGCCGCCGGCAACGCCTCGATGCTCGGGAAACTGGCGATGCCCCCGATCTGCTGGCGGCGTGGATTGACCGGCCAGACCTCGCCCTCATAGCCGATCTTCTGGCATTGGCGCACCACCTCGGCCGCGACGCTACCCCCCACGACCGCGATGCTGCGGGGCTTGAGCAGCCGCACAAGCGGGCTCGGATCATCCCCCGGGCTCACTTCAGCAGGCCCGGTCTGGGGGCGCGCCGGGCCGGCGCGCCGCGTTCTCGTCTTCTGGGCCCGGGTGTCATGCGACCTTGATCCCGAATTCCTGCTCGATGTCATGCATGGTACGCAGAATCCCCTCGCGCAGTTTGTCGAACATCTGGTCGATCTCCTCGTGGGTGATGGTGAGTGGCGGGGAGAAGACGCACTGGTTCACGAGCGGGCGCACCAGAAGTCCCAGCGCATGGCAATGCCGGTCGATCCGCGTGCCGAGGTCAGTGTCGAGGGTCAGCAGCGCTTCGTCATCGTGAGCGGCTTCGAGGAGGTGGGCGACGGTGCACTCGACACAGCCGACAAGACCCATGCCGCGCACGTCGAAGACCATCGGGATCTCGGCCAGTTCGCGCAGGCGCCGCTGGAAGTGGGGCGCCACCTCGCGAACATGGGCAAGGAGATTCTCGCGTTCCATGATCTCGATGTTCTTGAGCGCCGCAGCGCAGCACACCGGATGCCCTGAATAGGTGAAGCCATGACCGAAGCTTGCCCCGCGCGCCTGTGCTCCGGCGACGTCACGAAACAGGCGGTCCGAGACCAGGCAGGCCCCGAGCGGCAGATAGCCCGAGGTCAGCCCCTTGGCGCAGATGATCATGTCCGGCTCGATTCCGAACACGTCCTTCGAGGCAAACCAGTGGCCAAGCCGGCCAAACCCGGTCACCACCTCGTCGGCGATGAACAGCACGTCGTGCTTGCGGCAGACCTCCCAGCAGCGCTTGAGGTATCCCTCGGGGGGTACGATCACGCCCCCGGAGGCCTGGATCGGCTCGGCGATGAACGCCCCGACCTGCGCGGCACCGAGCTCCTCGATCTTCGCCTCGAGGTCATTGACCTTCTCCGCGCAGAACGCCGCGATGCTCTGGCCCCTCGGCCGCCGAGCGGGATTGACGTGCGGCAGCAGGTGCGCAAAGGGCGAGGCGACATCGAACCAGTTCTGCTCGCGGTCCTTGCCGGTCACGAGCGCGCCCAGGTAGGTACTGCCGTGATAGGCGTTGGCGCGCGAGATGATGTGCTTCTTGTCCGGGCGCATCCGGATGTTGTTGTAGAAGTGGACAAAGCGCAGCGCCGTGTCGACCGCGGTCGAGCCGCCGGTCGTCAGGAATACGTGCTTGAGGTCCCCTGGCGCGAGCGCCGCCAAGCGGGCGGCCAGTTCCGCAGGCGGCGCGCTCGTGAGCGAGAATGGGTTCATGTAAGGCAGGCGCAGCACCTGCTCGGCGATCGCGTCTGCCATCTCGCGGCGGCCGTAGCCGATCTGGACGCACCACATCCCCCCCGGTCCGTCGATGAGCTGCTGGCCGTGCTCGTCATAAACATAAATGCCCTCGCCATGGCTCGCAATGGCACGGTCGGCATGACCGGCATCGGGCATGTACTCCCAGGGATGGAACCAGTTCTGGTTGTCGTCTGCGCGGACGCGCTCTAGATCGTGGGGCGGCTTCATTGTGCTCTCCAAGCGGTAAGGTCTACAGGACTGCGAGTGGCATCTGGCGCTCGAGGCGCCGTTGCCTTCTTAGCATCAGGTGGTTGTTGAGCAAGACGCCTGTGGTGACGAAGGCGATGAAAAGCGTGCCAAGCGCATTGATCTCGGGATTCAGCCCGACGCGGGCACGCGAGAAGACGACGATCGGCAGGAGCGTGGAATCCGGCCCGGACAGGAAGGCCGTCATCAGCACGTCGTCGATCGAGATCGTGAACGACAGCAGCCAGCCGGCCACCAGCGCGCCGGAGATGAGCGGCAGCGTGATGTCGAAGAAGACCCGCACGGGCGTTGCGCCCAGGTCCTCGGCGGCCTCGAATAGGGATGCGTCGAGGACGGCAAGGCGGGACTGGACCGTGATCGCCACGTACGACACGCACAGCATGGTGTGGCCGATCCAGACCGTGAACAGGCCGCGCGCCGGCCAGCCGAGCGCCTGCTGCAGGGCAACGAACAGCAGGAGGAGCGACAGGCCCTGGATGACTTCGGGAATGACGAGCGGTGCATTGATCATGCCGGTGAAGAGCGTCTTGCCAGCGAAGCGCCGAAAGCGCTGCAGGACGAATCCTGCCCAGGTCCCGACGAGCACCGCGGCAAAGGCGGCGGCGACACCGACCTCGAGGCTTGCGAGGGCGGCCGCGAGCACCTCGTCGTCGGCCGCGAGCGCAGCGTACCAGTGCAGCGAAAATCCGGTCCAGACGGTCACGAGGCGCGAGGCGTTGAACGAATAGAAGACGACGCAGGTGGTGGGCAGATAGAGGAACAGGAACACCGCGAGGAGGTAGGCGCGGCCCAGCAACCGTGACGAGGGACGTGGGATGCGAAGAGTCATCGCAGCAGTTCCTTCTCGCGGATTCGCTGGAACCAGGCCATTGGCAAGAGCAGCAGGACGACCATGGCGACCGTCGCCGTCGCCGCGGCGGGCCAGTCGGTCGCGACAAAGAAATCGTCCCACATGACGCGGCCGATCATGAGCGAATTGGCACCACCCAGAAGTTCCGGAATCACGTACTCGCCGACGGCCGGGATGAACACCAGGAGCGAGGAGGCGATGATGCCGCGCCTGGAGAGCGGGAGCGTGATCGTCAGAAAGGCCTGCCAGGGCTTGGCGCCCAGATCGTAGGCGGCCTCGACCAGGGTCAGGTCCATTTTGACGAGATAGGCATAGAGCGGCAGCATGAGATAGGGCAGATAGTTGTAGACCATGCCGATCATGAGCCCGACGTTGTTGTGGTACATGCGCAGGGGCTCGTCGATGAGATGCAGCGCGAGCAGCAGCTCGTTGATGAGGCCCTGGTTCTTCAGGAGCCCGATCCAGGCGTAGACCCGGATCAGGTAGCTCGTCCAGAACGGCAGGAGGACCAGCATCAGCAGGAGGTTGCGGCGCGCCGGACTGGCACGCGCGATCAGGTAGCAGGCCGGATAGCCGATGACGAGGCACACCAGCGTGGTCAGGGCAGCCACCTCGACGGAGTAGAGGTAGGCGCTGAGGTAGAGGTGGTCGGTGAAGAGGTTGACATAGTGCTCGAGGTCGAGTGCGATGCGCAGCGTGCCGTCGTCGATTCGCACCAGATCCGTGTAGGGCGGCACGCTCATCGCCACGTCGGCGAAACTGATCTTCAGGACCGCCGCGAACGGGATCAGGAAAAAGGCGACGAGGAAGGTGAAGGGCGCGGCGATGACCAGCATGCGGCCCGAGGGCAACCAGGGCAAAAGGCGCGGGGACAGCCGCGCCCAGAGACGCCGGGTGGCGGGCAGGGAGGTCATCGGGTCAGCACCACCAGGCAATCGGCGTCCCAGGACAGGTAGACCGTATCGCCGTAATCCGGGGCGCGCTCCATGGCACGCACCGCCATGCGTGAGACATCGACCGCCATCAGCCGGCCGCTCTGTAGCCGCACGTAGAAGATCGTGTAGCTGCCCATGTAGGCGAGCTGCTCGACGACGCCGGCCGCCCAGTTCGAGTCCTGCAGGGGCGCACGCGCCTCGAGCGTGACCCGCTCGGGGCGCAGCGAGATCTCGACCTCGAAACCGCCGCGTGCATTCATCGGGTTCGGCACCTCGAGCGGCACCTCGAGATCGGCGCACCTGAAAAGCCGCGACTCGTCGCCTGCGAGCACGCCCCGAAACAGGTTGGTCGAGCCGATGAACTCGGCGGCGAAGCGGCTGGTCGGGGCCTCGTAGACCTCGTCGGGCGTGCCCATCTGGACGATCTGCCCCTCGCTCATCACGGCAAGCCGGTCGGCCATCGTCATGGCCTCCTCCTGGTCGTGGGTGACGAGCACGCAGGTGACGCCGACCGAGTAGAGGATGTTGCCGAGTTCAAACTGGGTCTGTTGGCGAATCTTCTTGTCCAGCGCAGACATCGGCTCATCGAGCAGGAGGAGTTTGGGTCGCTTGACGAGGCTGCGCGCAAGTGCGACCCGCTGCTGCTGGCCGCCCGAGAGCTGATGGGGCTTGCGCTGCGCATATCTGCCCATCTGCACGAGATCGAGCGCGGCGGCAACGCGCTCACGGATCTCGTCGCGCGTCGCCCCTTCCCGCTTCAGGCCATAGCTGGCATTGGCTTCGACGGTCATGTGCGGAAACAGCGCATAGGATTGGAACATCATGTTCACCGGCCGCCGGTAGGGCGGCAGGTGCGTGATGTCCTCACCGTCGAGCACGATCCGCCCGGCGTCCGGCCGGGCGAGGCCCGCCATGAGCCGCAGCAGCGTTGACTTGCCGCAGCCCGAACTGCCCAGCAGCGCGAACAGTTCGCCCTTGCGGATCGAGAGGTTGACGTGGTCGAGGGCGAGCGCATCGCCAAAGCGCTTGACGACATCGATGATCTGCACGAAGCCGCTCGCCCCAGGGCCGCCGGGCTGGCCGGCAGCTGGGGGCTTGCGCACTCGACTGGCTTCGTTGGTCATCACATCGCTCGTGCGGCAAGGGGCCCGTGGGGCGTGCGCGCCGCCTCGTCCCCGGGTTCGCTCGGGAGCGCGGAGGCGGGGCGGATCCTGCAGTAGCTTAGCCGATCAGTTCTTCCACGCCGCGCTTTAAAAGGCTGCGCGCGATGATGAGGCGCTGGATCTCGCTCGTGCCCTCCCAGATGCGGTCGACCCGCAACTCCCGGTAGAAGCGCTGCGCGGCATTGCTGCGCAGGTAGCCGCGCCCGCCGAAGATCTGCACGACGCGGTCGGCGACGCGGTTGGCCATCTCCGAGGCTGCGAGCTTGGCCATCGAGCAATGCGTATGGAGAACCGGCAGGGGATCGCCGCGGTCCTGCATGGCCGCCGCCTCGTAGGTCATGAGACGCGCGCCCCACAGCTCGGTCAGACTGTCGGCCAGCATCGCCTGGATCAGCTGATACTCGGCGATCGGCTGCCCGGAGACGATGCGCGTCTTGGCGAATTCGCTGCCCATCTCGATCAGGCGCGCTGCCGCCCCGCAGCAACGCGCGGCGATCATGAGACGCTCGCGCCGGAACCAGCTGCGCGTATAGTCCATGCCACCCCCGGCCGCTCCGATGCGGTTCTCGAGAGGCACGCGCACATCGGTGAAACGATAGGTCGGGTGATGCGATGAGTAGGTGTGCCCGAAGAGCGGATTGTCGGTCATCTCGATGCCGGGCGTGTCGATGTCGACAAAAAACAGCGCGTGCTGCCGCAGGCCGGCAGGCCCCGTCACGACCGCCTGCAGGAAGAAGAAGTCGGCCTTGTTCGCACTCGTCACAAACCACTTCTCGCCATTGATGCGGTAGCCGTCGTCCAGAAGTTGGGCGGTGGTCGAAATCGCATCCGGATCAGAGCCCGCCTCCTCCTCCGTGATCGCGTAGCACTCCCGGCGCAGGCCCGCCATCATCGGCTTGATGTAACGCTCGATCTGGAGGGGATTACAGGCTTCGAACATCCAGGCGTGGGCCTCGGGCACGCTCCAGCACAGCGCATTGGTGACACGGCCAAGCTGCTCCCAGATCACCACCTGGTCGAGCAGCGGCAGGGCGAGGCCCCCGTGTTCTCGCGGGGCGTCGATGCGACTTAGCCCCAATTCCAGTCCGAGCCGCTTGTGTCGCTCGGCCACCGCGGGGGAGACCTTGCCCTCATTGAACTCCGCCTCATCCTCGTAGGGCATGAGTTCATGGTCGGCGTAGGCGCGTGCCTTCCTCTGCCATTCGAGCGTGCTGGGTGACAAGGGGTAGGCCATCGGTGGTTTCCTCAAGCGGGCATTTGAAATGAGTTTGTGCAAGGCCGGCTCGTGCACCGGCGCGCCCCATCATATTGAACGGTAATACAAAATAGAACCGGTTGCAATCGGCGCCACGGACGGCCCGGGCACAAGGGCGTAATTCAGGAGAGTGGAGCAGCAGCGGGGTGCAGCAGTGCCCGCAATGAGGCCCGAGGCCACGCCACCACAGAATCCCTTTGATCGACGTCCTGGGCTGGCCATCCTGGGCCGTGGTCCTGGACCGCTCACGGGCCGATCACGCCGGCCCGGCGCAAGCGCTATTGAACAGGCGTACACCGAATTGCTAAACGATTGTACAATACGGTGGCGTCACAGGACAGCGCCCGGCGCCCGCCGTCGATGGGAGACATTCAAGGCGGGACCCCGGCGGGTGGTCGCAGGCCGTGGCGCTCAACCAGGGGGTCCATGCGTGGCAAACCAATATGATGCGATCGTCGTCGGAGCCGGTCACAACGGCCTCGTCGCGGCCTGCTACCTCTCGCGTGCGGGGCTGCGCGTGCTGGCCCTGGAGCGCCGCGGCTTTGTCGGGGGCGCGGCGGTCAGCACCCAGCTCTACAAGGATTTCACGTACTCGAACTGCTCCTACGTGTGCAGCCTGTTGCGCCCGGAAATCATCCGCGGCCTGGAACTGCCGCGCCACGGCCTCCAGGTCATTCCCTATGAGGGCGGCGGCACGCTCATGGGCAACGGCGACTACTTCGCCACCTACACGAACCATGACGCGATGCGGCGCGAGATCGCGCGCCACTCGAAGCGCGACGCCGAGGCCTACGAGCGCTATTCGCGCGACGTGATGCGCCAGTGCAAGTTCATCAAGCCACTCCTGATGCACACGCCGCCCGACCCGACCTCGTTCCTGCCGCGCGACATCATGGAGCTGGTCTACCTCGGCCAGCGCTTTCATCGGCTGGGCGAGGCGCGCATGTACGACACGATCCGCTTCTACACCATGAGTGCCGCCGACTTCCTCGACGAATATTTCGAGAGCGACATCGTCAAGGCCCACATGGGCGGCACCTCCATCATCGGCACGGCGCTCGGGCCGCGCTCCCCCGGCACGGCCTACGTGCTCCTCCATCATTACATGGGCGACATCGACGACTCGGTGGGCGCGTGGGGTTTTGCGCGGGGCGGCATGGGCGCCGTCTCGAACGCCATGCGCGCTTCGTTCGAGGCCTCGGGCGGCACGGTGCGCACCGACGCCGAGGTCGAACAGGTGCTGGTCAAGCGCGGCCGGGCCTGCGGCGTGGTCCTGAAGGGCGGCGAGGAAATCAGGGCGAAGACGGTGGTCTCGAACCTGGACGTCAAGCGCACGTTTCTCAACACCGTCGCCGAGGACGATCTGCCCGCGGATTTCTTGCGCGCGGTGCGCAATTTCAAGATCCGGGGCTCATCGGGCAAGCTCAACATCGCGCTCGATGGCCTGCCCCGGTTTCCGGCGTTCCCGTCCGACTCGCCGTGCATCCGGGGCGATCTGCACATCACCGACTCGCTGGACATGGTCGAGCGCGCCTACGACGACTGGAAGGCCGGCCGCTGGTCCGCGAAGCCTTATGTCGACATGCTCCTGCCCTCCCTCATCGATCCCACCATGGCGCCCGACGGCAAGCACTACATGACAGTGTTCGTCCAGTACGCACCGTACCACCTGGCCGACGGGGAATGGACGGCTGAACGTCGCCAGGCTTTCGGCGACACCGTGATCAACGCGATCGCCGCGCACAGCCCGGACTTCAAGGACAAGATCCTGCATGCCGAGATCCGCTCTCCCTGGGACATCGAGAACGAGGTCGGCCTGACCGAAGGCAACATCTTCCAGGGCGAACTCACGATGGACCAACTTCTCTTCAACCGGCCGATTCCGGGCTACGCCCAATACCGCTCGCCGATCAAGGGCCTCTACATGTGCGGCTCGAGCACGCATCCAGGGGGTGGCGTCATGGGCGCGCCGGGCGCGAACGCGGCGCGGACCATCCTGGGCGATCTGGGGCGGGAGCGCGTCCAGTGACCCAGCCATTCGATCATGTGGTGATCGGTGCCGGCCACAACGGGCTCGTGTGCGCGACGCTGCTTGCAAAGGCCGGACGCCGCGTGCTCGTCCTGGAAGCGCGTGACACGGTGGGCGGCATGGCGACGACGCGCGAATTCGCACCCGGCTTCCGGGTTTCCGCCTGTGCGCATCTGCTCTACGCCCTGCCCGAGGGACTCGCGCGCGAACTGGCCGCGCATGGGCTCGAGTTCGCAGCGACCGACCTTGCCACCTATGCCTTGAACCCCGATGGCGCGCCGCTCGTCTTCCAGCAAGGCACCGTCGTCGGGGTGGACGAGCGCGACGCCCGCGCCTACGCGCAACTTCGCACCCAGATGGCGCGCTTTGCACGCGTACTCGCCCGCGTGCTCGGCATGGAGCCGTTCCGCGTGACGTTAAAGAGCTGGCGCGAACGCATCGCAGCGGGAACGCTCGCCCTGTCGATCCGGCTGCTGGGCAAACGGCAGATGCGCGAATTCCTGCGCATCGTCGGGATGAACGCCTACGACCTCCTGACGGAAAATTTCGAGTCCGCCCTCCTCAAGGGAGCGCTCGCCTTCGACGCGACGCAAGGGGCCGAACACGGCGCGCGCTCGCCGGGAAGCGTGCTCACCCTCCTCTATCGGGTGGCGGGGCTCGCCGGTGCGGGCCGGCTCGGCACCGCCCAGCCCAGGGGGGGCATGGGGGCCGTGAGCGCGGCGCTCGCCGCGCGCGCACGCAAGGCGGGCGTCGAGATCCGCACCGGCTCCCCGGTCGCCCGCATCACCGTCGTCGACGACCGGGCGGTGGGCGTCCTCCTTGCCAGCGGCGAGGAGATCAGCGCGCGCTCGGTCATCTCCAATGCCGATCCGAAGGCCACGTTCCTGAAACTCCTCGGTCCCGGGTATCTGGATACGGACTTCGTGCGGCGTATCGATCATTTCCGCGCCAAGGGGGCGGTGGCCAAGGTGCATCTTGCCCTCGAGGGCCTGCCCGCCTTTCGGGGCGTGCCGGCCGCGGCGCTGGGTGCGCGGCTCCTCGTGTCGCCCTCCATGGACTATCTCGAAGGGGCCTTCAACCCGTCGAAGTATCGCGAGCTGCCCGAGCACCCGGTGCTCGAGATCACCGTGCCGACGCAGGCCGATCCCGGCCTTGCGCCGGCCGGCAAGACGGTCCTGTCGATCAATGTGATGTTCGTGCCCTATGATCTGAAGATCGAGGCGCGCGCCGCACGCGAGCAGCTGGGTGCGCGCGTGGAGGCGGTGCTCGAGGACTACGCCCCGGGCATCGGGGCCCTCGTGTCGGCGCGAGAGGTGCTGCTGCCCGGTGACCTGGAACGCGAGTTCGGCGCTGCCGGCGGCCATTGGCACCACGGCGCGCTCGCCTTCGACCAGTTCTTTTTCACGCGACCGGTGCCCGGGGCGGCGGGCTACACGACGCCCGTCGCCGGCCTCCACCTGTGCGGCGCGGGCAGCCATCCGGGTGGTGGCGTCATGGGTACGCCAGGCCGGAACGCCGCCCGTAAAATCCTGAAGGAAGGATCCCCGCATGCGCGCTAACAGCAACGCGCGGCCGCACTATCAGCGGCCGCTGCTCACGACTCCCTTTTTCGAGCGCAGCCAGTACCTGGTCGAGACCGACACCTATGTGCCCTGGTCGGGCTACTCGACACCGGATGTCTTCTCCTCGGTCGAGCAGGAGTATTTCGCGATCCGCAACTCCGCCTCGGTGTTCGATCTGACGCCGATGATCAAGTACCGCATCACCGGCGCCGATGCCGAGCGCTACCTGAACCGCCTCATCACGCGCGATGTCGGGAAGCTGCGCGTAAACCGGGTGGCCTACACGGTCTGGTGCAACGAGGCCGGGCACGTCATCGACGACGGCACGGTGTTTCGCTTCGGACCTGGCGAATTCCATCTATGCACCGCCGAGCGCCAGCTCGACTGGCTGCTCGATTCGGCCATCGGGTTTGATGTCGCCGTCAGCGAGGTCACCGAGGATATCGCGGCGCTTGCCCTGCAGGGGCCGACCTCGTGCGCGGTCTTGAAGGCCCTGGGTTTGGCCGGCATCGAGAACCTGAAACTGTTCGAGATGGCCCATTTCGTCTTCCACGGTCACGCCCTCATGGTCTCGCGCACCGGGTTTACCGGGGATCTCGGCTATGAACTGTGGATCGCGCCCGAAGGCGCACTGGTGCTCTGGGACGAGCTGATGCGGGTTGGGCAGTCCCGCGGGATCCGCGCCATCGGTTACCAGGCGCTCGAGATGGCGCGCATCGAGGCGGGTTTCATCCTGCCCAATGTCGACTTCATCTCGGCGGCCCACACGGTGCGCCTCGGCCGCGAGACGACGCCCTTCGAGCTTGGCCTCGAGTGGCTCGTGGCGCTCGAGAAAGGGCACTTCAACGGCCGGCGCGCACTCCTTCTGGAAAAACAGCGCGGCTCACGGCGCCGGCTCCTGGGCATCGAGATCAACGGCAAGCGAGCAGCCCACGGCGCGCTGGTCTATGCTGACGAGGAGGGTGAAACCCAGATCGGTGAGATCAAGTCGGCGATGTGGTCGCCCACCTGCAAGCGCAACATCGCACTCGCGATGGTCGATGCCCCGCATTTCTCGGCGGCCACGCAGATGTGGGTCGACATCTACGTGGAACGCGAATTGCAGTGGGATCGGCGCATGCAGCGCGCGTGGCCCGTCGAGCGGCCCTTTTTCGCGCCCGAACGCAGGAAGGCAACCCCCGCACCCGAGCGCTAGCCGGCACGGCCGCCCTGGAGGATCCCGCCTGGTTTCTCGATCAGGTGCTCGATCAGGGGCTCTAGCGGGGGCTTGGACCGGGTGGCCGGGGACGCGGGAAAGCAGATACCCGTGCCGATTCGCAGAGTAGAGGAGAGAACCCATGGATGCCAGCCAGACCACGACGCCCGCGCCGGCACCCGCTGCGCCGCCGGCTAGCGCCGCCCTGCGTTCGGCACTGGCCGCGCGCCGGGCCGGCCACGCCCTGCCCCAGGCTTTCTACCGTGACCCGGCCATCTTTCTGGACGACATGCGCCATTTCGTGATGGCCCACTGGCACTGCGTCGGGCACGCGAGCATGGTGCCCGAGCCCGGCGACTACTTCACCGCGGACCTCGGCGGGGAATCGCTCATCATCCTGCGCGGCGCCGACGGGCAGATCCGGGCGTTCGCCAATGTCTGCCGCCACCGCGGCTCGCGCGTATGCACCGAGGGGGCCGGCAAGGCCCGAAATGGCCTTCTGGTGTGCCCCTACCACGCCTGGAGCTATGACCTCGCCGGCCAGCTGCAAAACGCCCGCCTGACCGCGCCTGACTTCGACCGTGAACCCTATGGACTCAAGGCGGTGGCGCTGCGGATCTCGGAGGGCACGCTCTTCGTCACCTTCGCCAAGGCGCCGCTCGACTTTGCGCATGTCGAGGCATCGTTCGGCCATGCTGCACGCATCTACGGCTGGGCCCGCGCGAAGGTCGCGGTACGCAAGATGTATTCGATCAACGCCAACTGGAAGCTGGTCGCCGAGAACTACCAGGAGTGCTACCACTGCGGACCGGCCCACCAGGAATATTCCCGGCGCCACATCTTCGCCCGCCCCGAGACGCAGCGCGTGCTCCCCGATCAGGCCATGCACGCACGCGACGCGGAACTGGGCATCGGCCTCGCGGATATCGATCACTTCGCGCAGGATGCCGCGCCCGGACAGGAGAGTGCCGACTGCTCCCGTTCAGCGCTGGTCGCAGGATTTGCGACTGGCAGCCGCACCGGCAGCGCCGTCGCGCCCTTGATGGGCGACTTCAAGGGGCGCGATTTCGACGGCGGCTTTTCGTTTCTGGATGTCGGCCCCACTTCGAATTTCGTCGCATACCCGGACTACGGACTGATCTACCGGACCATCCCGCTTGCCGTCGACAGGACCGCCTATGAGCTCATCTGGCTCGTCGATGCAGACGCCATCGAGGGCCGCGACTACCTGGTCGAGGAGGTCATGTGGCTGTGGGACCACACCAGCATCGAGGACAAGAAGATCATCGAGCTGAACCAGGCCGGGGTCAACTCGATGTTCTTTGAGCCCGGACCCTATACTGCGATGGAGTCGGATACGGCACGCTATGTCGACTGGTATGTGGCGACCATGCAGGCGTGTCTCTGACAGTAGAATCCCGCCCTGAAGGACCCCCTCATGGATTTCCGAAGGCATTTGGCCACCCGGCGCACAAGGCGGCCGGCCTATGGCATCAATACGGGCAACGGCGTCGATGCGGCCTTCACCCGGGCGGTCCTTGCGGTTACGACCGATGCCCTCGGAGGGATGATCTCGAGTTCACCGACCGGCCTGGCCGTCCCGGCCGCCGGCTTATCGCAAATCAGCAAGGCGCAGCCGCAAGGCCAATAGCCAACCCCAAAGCGAGGCCTTTGCGCCACATCAAGGAACGACCATGTCCGAGGAATACATCCTGACCCTTTCCTGCCCAGACCGGGTGGGCATCGTCCACGCCGTCTCGGGGCTCCTTGCCAAGGCGGATTGCAATATTCTGGACAGCGCCCAGCACGCGGACCGCGAGTCGGGGATGTTCTTCATGCGGACCCAGTTCGCCGGCGGCAGTGTGTCGCGCAGCGAACTCGAGAGCCGCTTTGCGGTGGTCGGAGGCGAGCTCGAGATGCAGTGGCAGCTGCACGACGCGCACCACCGGCCGCGCCTTCTGATCCTCGCCTCGAAGATCGGCCACTGCCTGAACGACCTCCTCTACCGCTACTCGGCGGGCCTCCTTGCGGCCGACGTGCGCGGCGTGGTCTCGAATCACCCTGACTTCGAGGCACTCACGCGCGCCCACAATCTGCCGTTTCATCACCTGCCGGTCACCCCGGAGACGCGCGCCGTCCAGGAGGCAAGGCTGCTTGCGCTCATCAAGTCCGAATCGATCGAACTCGTCGTGCTCGCACGCTATATGCAGATCCTTTCGCCTTCCTTGTGTCGCGCGCTGGCGGGGCGTGCCATCAACATCCACCATTCCTTCCTGCCGAGCTTCAAGGGAGCAAAACCCTATGCGCAGGCCCACGAGCGGGGCGTGAAGCTGATCGGTGCGACCGCCCACTTCGTTACCGAGGATCTGGACGAAGGACCGATCATCGAGCAGGACGTGGCGCGCGTCGACCATGGTTACTCGGTGGAGGCGATGACCTCGGCCGGGCGCGACGTCGAGAGCGTGGTGCTCTCGCGTGCCGTGAGCTGGTTCATCCAGCGCCGCGTGCTGCTCAATGGCAACCGGACCATCGTCTTCCACTGAACCCGCCTGCCAGGGCCTGCCCAACGGACGGCCCCCTCAGAAAGGTGGAGGTGATGGGGTCCCTGTGGACAGGGATGGGTGGGGATGGGTCGGGATGGGTCGAGATGGGTCGAGATGGGTCGGGAGGACTTCTGCGGGCACCTTGGCTGATCGAACGCCCGGCCGGCGCGATGCCTTCATCGCCATCGGTTGGTGCGGATCATGCGAACTCATCGCTTGCCGCGGGCCAAACCCCACGCAGACCGGTTCGGGCCCGCCGGGGCTCGCCAACCTCGCCCGCGTCACGCAGGACGACCGGCTTTGCTCGCCTCCTCGACCTCGATCAGCTTCCCGGTGCGGACATCATAGATATAGCCGTAGATGGGTATCTCTGGTGCCACCAGGGGATGCTTGCGAATGCGCTCGACATCTTCCTGCACGGCCCGCCTGGGATCGCCAATCGTCAGCCATCGCACATAGCGCCCGGCCGACGAACCCGGGCCCTGCCCGACATCATGCCAGCCCGACGCGTCGATCGCCGCGGTATCGAGACTCTTCTCGAGGAGCTCCGAGATGATCTCGTCGGTGAAGAGCAGCATCCCGCAATCGGTATGATGGATCACGAAGTACTCCCTGGTGCCAAGCAGCTTGTGCGAGATCACGAGCGAGCGGATCGCATCGTCGCTCGCGCGGCCGCCGGCATTGCGGATCACATGAGCATCGCCTTCAGCGAGTCCCGCGTACTGGGCGGGATCAAGACGCGCATCCATGCAGGTCAGGATGGCGAAGCGGCGCGCCGGCGGCAAGGGCAGCTTGCCTTTCTCGCCGAACTCGGCGGCATAGCGCTGGTTTGCTGCGAGGACTTCGGATAGTACTGTCATGACAGACGCCTCCTCGGTTCGTGGGGAAGACTCCCAGAATAGGACAGCGGCCGGCGACGCGAATCGAAGACGTTTGCATGATCATATGCGGTGGCGGGGGCGGCTGCAGCGCTCCACGTCCGGGCCGCCGTGCACCACCTCCCTTCGCTTGGGCGGTCCCTGTCCCACCCTTGCGGTGGGTTGGCGATCAGCGGCAGATCCCGTCTAGGATTCCTGCCCCTGCGGCTTCTCGTGCGATCCGGCAGGCCGCGCGCCGCGGCGCCTGGACTGCCATCTCTCCAAGAAGGCACCCGCCGCCATCGCCGGCACGATCCAGAGCGCCTCCGGATTCGCAAAACCGAGCGATGCGATCGCAGGCCCGGGACAATAGCCGGCAAGCGCCCAGCCCACGCCGAAGATCACCGCGCCAAGGACGAGCGGGGTGTCGATGCGTTTCTTCTCAGGCAGATGAAAGCGTGCGTCGAACAGGGGAGCGGGCGCCCGCAGTACCAGGCGGTACAGGATGGTGGCGACAACGACGGCCGCACCGAGCACGCAGATGAGGGTCGGATCCCACTGCCCGGCAACATCGAGAAAATTTTCGACCTTCTCCGGGTTGGTCATCTGGGCGACGGAGAGCCCCACGCCGAAGACTAAGCCGACGGCAAGCGCTGCCAGCGCACGCCAGGTGCTCGCGTGACGCGGCTCGCTCATGGGATGAGCCTGGGGCAGGCAGCCTGCCCCGGGCCGCTCGGCGCGCCACCCTCAGAGGACGTGCAGCACATGGCGGATCACGAACGTGGTAAGCAGTGCCGTGCCGAGAAAGGTCAGCGTTGCTACCAGCGAGCGCAGCGAGAAACGCGCGAGGCCACACACGCCGTGACCGCTGGTGCAGCCGTGACTCATCGAGGTTCCGTAGCCCACTGCAAAACCCGCTGCGAGCAGCACCGGCACCGGAAAGAGACTGCGCAGCGGCGTCGGATGGGTGCTGGCGGCCTCGAAGGCCGCAGTACCGAGTATCAGTCCGAGTACAAAGAGCACGCGCCATGCACGCTCGCCGCGCACGCTGTACCAGAGCCCTCCCGCGATGCCGCTCACACCCGCGATGCGGCCATCAAGCCAGAGGAGAAGCGCTGCGGACAAGCCGATCAGGGCGCCACCGACGAGTCCTGCCCAGGGCGTAAAAGAAGTCATCCCGAGGTCCTCCCGACGTCATGTGGTCATGGTTTCCAAGCGTAGGAGACGCCGAGGATAACCTCTTTCAGGCGGATGTTGGCGTTGCCGCCGCCAAAACCTGCCGGCGGGAATCCAGGCGGGATGGACTGATTGCCGTTGATGGTCTGCTGCGGGGCATAAGCGAAGAAGGCGCTCAGCTCATCGCCTCCCGGGCGCGTCCACGTACCGCCGAACGTGAAGTGATCCTGCACCACGCCGGGCGCGAGGATGTTCAGAAACGTCTCTTCCGAGGGCACCGGCTGGCGTGCATGGCTGTAGCCCGCACGCAGCGTGAGATCGTCCGACACCGGGAAGCTCGCGCCGAGCTTATAGACCGTGACGTCGCGCCAGCCAAAGCCGGGGCCCTTGGAGGCCCCAAGCGGCACACCCGCAAGGAGACGCGCAAACGAATCGCCGACCGCAGCCACCTGGCTGTAACGGATGGTCTGGATATCGGCGCCCACCTTCCAGGTCGCAGACGGCGCATAGGCCACGCCGACGCCGTAGTTTTCGGGGATGTCGAACTGGCCCCCATTGGCGAAGAGACCGCTGTATTCGGAAAAGCTGCCATGAATGCTGGAGGACCAGGTCGCCCCGAGTGTTAGGCCCGGTGCCAAGGTGCCAATCCAGCCAAGCCGCACGCCCACCCCCGTGCTCGAATCGTTGCCCCGGTCACTGACGTGGCCGGGATCATCGGAGAAACCGGCGAAAACCCCAATCCCCTTGGCGGAGAAGCGCTGATAGGCGATGTTCAGCGCGGCCCCGAAACTCTGGCCTGCCACCGGCGTAAAGGCGAGCGAGGGCGATATGAAGAGCTGCTCGAGATTCACCCCCGCCGAGCCGGTGGCCCCAAAGCGGCCGTAAGGATTGTCCTGATAGTTGGTGTTCAGGCCACCGTTGCCATAGAGCGCGACTCCGGCTGCCCACTGGTCGGAGATGCGGTGCGTGAAGCCCAACTCGGGCAGAAAGAAATTCCTGGTGCCGTCACCGTTGTAGCTGGCGTTCGGGCCAAAGGCGTTGCCCCCGATATCGGCACTGCGCTCCGGAACAAACCAGGTGAGCCCGAGATCAAGCCGATCGGCCACCGCACCGGTCCCTGCAGGATTGGTCGCGGCCGCGAGGCCATCCTGCGACCAGGCAATACCGACACCTCCCTGGCCCTGCGCCTTGATGCCGTAGCCCTCAGAGAAGTAGCCGTTGGTCGCCGAGGCCGCCAGCGGAGCACCACAGAGGACCAGAACGCCGGCATGCAGCGTCAGTGCTTGAAGAGTGCGTGATTGAAGGGTGGGTGCTTGAAGGGCGCGTGCTTGAAGGGCGCGTGCGAGAGAGCTGGGTCGGGGCATCGGGGACCGGGAAGGGCAGCGAGGAAGCGAAGCAAGGTAGTCGCACCGGATGCGCCTGCCAAGGAATGCTTTCGCCTTTCCTTATGAGGCGCTCGCGAGGCTCGCGAGCCTCGTCTGAGCCTGCGCAACTTGGACCGCTATGCTTTGGCTCGGGCGTGGCTCGAGTGTCGCCGGTGCAAGGCTAGGACGCAGGCCCTCGAAGACCAAAAAACCCTGCGGCCTTCTCACCGATCGACTGTCCCTCGGCTTGGCGCAGGGCCGCTGCGATGTCGTCGAGCGCGTGATCCGCGCCCGGCACCACCTGCAGCTGGAAGCTCGCCCCGGAATTGCGGAACACTGCGGCGGTGCGTTCCTGCGAGTTGTAGGTCGCCCGTGATATGCCGCGTGTTCCCGTGCCACCCGCGAGCGGGACGTTTTCGTCGATGGCGCCGTGCAAGGCCAGGATGCGCTCGCCGCGCGCGCCGGGACACTGGTCGGTCGGGAGATTCAGGGGGCCCGAGATGGTGATCCCCGCCGCGTACAGCGACGTCTCGCAGAGCACGCGCGCGGTCATCATCGCACCGTTCGAGTGGCCGATCCCGAACACGCGCCGGGGATCGATTCCATAGCGGCCAACCAGATCGGCGACGACGGCGCGGATGTAGGCCACATCATCGACCTCGGTCTCGGCGGGCAGGCCGCAGCATCCCCCACCGGCATTCCAGGCGAGCATGCTGGAATTGAAACGCCGTGTCGCCGTGGTGCCGTTCAGATAGGCGACGACAAAGCCGTTGGCATCGGACACCGCATCCAGGTTCAGTCCCGCTTCGGACTGTTGGGACACGATCCGTTGCGCATTGCCCAGTCCGCCATGCAGCACCACGACCAGCGCCCGCGTGCCGCTGGCGGGCAGGCGCGAGGGAACATGGACGAGAACGTTGCGCCCGCCTATGCTCATCTCGGTCTCGCCCGCCCGGGCGTCGAACGCCATCGCTGCGAGCCATGCATGGCTTACGCAAATCAACAGCGCTCGCAATCGTCTCACGTACACGCCAGCCTCCTTTCCGACCCAGGCGCGACGTCGACGCATGGACGCGTGCACGCATGCCCGGGTTCTGGGCCTGGCCCGGGCCCGGCACGTGATGCCCGATCCACCCTGCCCTCGCCAGACGTTCCGGACACCCGGCTACTGAGTCTTCCCCTTGCTTGCATCCTCCGCATCCTGACGCTTCTTGAGCGCCTCGTAGCAGACCTGCGAGATGTCGTTCTGATGATCGACGAGACAGTCGAGCACGCGCCCGCCACCGGGCTGCACGCCCGAGCAGAACGACTTGGCGTCGGGCGTACAGGCTGCAATCGCCGCGCTCGGATCGCTGGCCCCCTTCGCGGCATCCTGTTTCACGGCCTGCTGGCACGCGGGCGTCAGGGCATCGGCATGGCTCGCGAGGCACTCGCGGATGCGGCCACCCCCAGGGGCGATGCCCTGGCAGAATTTCTGCACATCCGCGCGGCACAGCGCGGCACCCGCACCACCGGCCTGCTGCGCGACGCAGAGGTTGGCGATGAGCGCCAATGAGCCGGCGGCGACCAGCCGAAGCATTTTCATGGACTTTGACCCCCTTATTGATCTCGGAGATGATACCGGCTGCGCGCGGGAGGGTCTGTTACAAATGCTCTCGCGCTGTTTCAGTTCGCAACGGCACGGAGCGCCTGGGCCTCGCCAGCCGCCGAACCCCACCACCCCCACCACCCCCACTGCCCCCACCGAAAAGAACCCTCCCCCTCAG
>PLEY01000097.1 GCA_003136595.1 Burkholderiales bacterium | reverse complement strand
GCATCGCCGCGCACGAACTTGCTCGCGCCGTCCATGGACCCGAAGAAGTCCGCCTCATCGGCGATCTCGGTGCGACGCCGGCGGGCCTCGTCTTCCTTGATCAGTCCGGCGTTCAGATCCGCGTCGATCGCCATCTGCTTGCCAGGCATGGCGTCGAGNNATGCGCCCGGCACCCTTGGTGATCACGACGAAATTGATCACGACGAGGATGGCGAACACGACCAGGCCGACCGCAAAGTTACCACCCACGAGGACATGCCCGAACGCCTCGATGACCTTGCCGGCCGCCCCGGGCCCGGTATGCCCGTTAAGCAGCACCACCCGGGTCGATGCGACGTTGAGCGACAGGCGCAACAGCGTCGTCATCAGGAGGGCCGTCGGGAACACGGCAAACTCAAGCGGCTTCTTCACGTGCATGCTGACCAGGAGCACCATCATCGCCAGGGCGATGTTGAAGGTGAACAGCAGATCGAGGAGGATCGGCGGCATCGGCAGGACCATCATCGCCAGAATCAGCACGATCAGGATCGGGCCCGCCAGTTCGGTCAGGGATCGGGTGCTCAGCGCTGTGAAGCGCTGACTCAGGGTCGTCATGCGGTCTCTCCTACGCCCGGATCCAGCTCACTGGGTACGGGCAGGCTGCCAGGCACCATCGGGTAGGCGCCGCCCTGCGTCTTGTAGCGGCGTAGCTGGAAGATGTAGGCCATGACCAGGGCGACAGCCTCATACAGCGCTGCCGGGATCTCCTGACCGATGTCCGTGTGACGAAACAGTGCACGCGCGAGGGGTGGCGCCTCGAGGATCGGTACCCGATGCTCCTCGGCGAGTTCACGAATCCGCCGCGCGATTTCGTCGCCACCCTTGGCCACGACCTTGGGGGCACGCATGGACTTCGAGTAGGACAGGGCGACGGCGAAGTGGGTCGGGTTGACCACCACGACATCAGCCTTCGGTACCGCCGCCATCATGCGGCGCCGGGCCATCGCGCGCTGCATCTGGCGGATGCGTTGCCGGACCTGCGGGTTGCCGTCGCTGTCGCGCTGCTCGTCGCGGACCTCCTGGCGAGTCATCTTGAGTTCGCTGTTGTGACGGATCAGCTGCACCGGCACATCGCCACCTGCAATCAGCGCGAGTCCTGCGCACATCCAGAACAGTGCGCGTGCGAGCAGTCCGCCCATGATGGCCAGACCGCCGGCAAGGTCGCTGGTGGAGAACCTGAGGAGGGCGCTGCGGGCATCCCACAGGAGCCAGGCGCCGAGGGCGCCCAGGACCACGGTCTTGGCGATCGACTTGGCGAGCTCGATGAGACCACGCGTGGACACCATGCGTTTGAGTCCCGCCAGGGCATTCAGGCGACTGGGGTTGGGCATGAAGGCCGTGGCGGAGAACATCCAGCCGCCGATGGCGAGCGCCGAGAGGACGGCCAATACGCACAGGACCACAAACAGCGGTGTCAGGTCACCCAGTGCCTGCAGGCTGAAGATCTCGAGGCGTTGCCCCATCGCCGCGGGCTCGAACGCGTCGGCGCGCGAGATGGACAGGGCAAGGCGCATATTGCGGCGCATCTGCTCGACCAGGTCAGAGCCGTAGGCGGAGAAGAATATCGCTGTCCCGACGCAGACCAGGAAGGTCGATAGCTCGCGGGAACGCGCGACCTGGCCGTCCTCGCGGGCCTTGTCAAGGCGCCGCTGTGAGGGGGCTTCTGATCGTTCGAGGTCGCTGTCTTGGGCCATGATGGAATCGGTGTTGGTGAGACACCATTATTCCGTTTGGGGGCCGGTGACGATCGCCCGATTAGGCGCCGTTTAGCAGGTCAATTCACGGCCTATTGAAGGCCTGGGGCCTGGGGCCCCGGACCCGGCACTGGCGCCGGGCCGGACCTAGTCCGCTTCGAGGGGGTCGAGCAGGCGGTTCAGATCGAGGATCAGGATGACGTCGCCGTCGGCGGACAAGGTGGCGCCCGAGACGCCACGCGGGCGGAAGGTATGAATCGGCTTGATCACGACGTCGTCGCGACCGATGAAGCTGTCTGCTGCGAGAACGATCTGGCGTGAGCCGACCTGTACCGCGACACCCACGGCGGGGCGCCGCACGAGCTTCCACCCCAAGAGGTCCGCGAGCGGCAGGAGCGCAAGTTCGCTGCCGTCCAGGGAGAGGACGCGCGGCAGGGTCGGCTCGCGGCCGGTCTGCGCGTCGAGGTCGATCAGTTCGCGCACCGCCGTCAGCGGGACGGCGAAGACCTGTTCGCCAAGCCGTATCTTGAGGACGGGCATGATCGCGAGCGTCAAGGGCAGGATGATCGAGATGCGCGTGCCCCGGCCAAGCTCCGATTCGATGCGGATGCGGCCCGACAGACGCTGGACGTTGGTGCGCACGACGTCCATGCCCACGCCACGCCCTGAAATGCTGGAGACTTCCGACTTGGTCGAAAAGCCCGGCAAGAAAATCAGCTCGAAGCTTTTCTGCTCGTCCAGAAGGCCGGCCTGCTGCTCGGTCAAGAGGCCTTTCTCCACCGCCTTGCGGCGCAGCACGGCAGCGTCGATTCCTGCGCCGTCATCGACGATCTCGATGACGACGGTATCGCCGATCTGCTTGGCCGCGAGAGTCAAGACCGCCTTTTCGGGTTTGCCGGCGGCGCGCCGGGCCGCCGGGCTCTCGCTACCGTGGTCGACCGCGTTGCGGATCAGGTGTACCAGCGGATCGTTGAGCTCGTCGAGGAGCGTCTTGTCCAATTCGGTGCTTGCGCCCTCGACGACCAGCTCGATGTTCTTGCCGAGCTGGCGGCCCAGATCGCGCGCCATGCGCACATACTTCTGGAAGACCCGGCCGACCTGCTGCATGCGCGCCTTCATCACCGCATTCTGGAGGTCCCCGACCAATGTGTTGAGATTGCGTAATGTCCCCTCCATGTTTTTCAGTATGGCGCCCGGGTCGGTCTCCGATGCCAGCCGCCGTTGCAGGTTGAGCAAGCGGTTCTTCGCGAGCCCGATCTCACCGGTCAGGTTCAGGATCTGATCGAAGCGCGACAACTCGACCCGCAACGACTCGACGTTGCCCGTTGGCGCGGCTCCCATGGCGGCAGGCGCGCTTGGACCGGCCACGGGATCTGCCAAGGCGGCCGCGGGCACCACTTTGGGCTTGACCAGGCTCTCGTCCTCGAATCCGGAACCCAGCACCACCGCGAACAGCGCTGCCCAGTCGGGTTCGGTCGGGCCATCCGGGAGAGCGGAGGCGTCCACTTCAGGCCCTGGCCGGGCGGCCTTGTTCTCGAGGCAGTCCTGCAACTGGCGCAAGACGGATTCCTCGGCCGGGGCCGGCATCGCGCCGGTGCTCATGGTCGCGAACATGCGCCGCACGACGCCGGTGGCCTCCATGATGGCGTCCATCATGGCTGCCGTGAGGGTCAGTTTGCCGTTGCGCAGGGCATCGAGGAGGTTCTCACCCTTGTGGCAGACCTCGACCAGGGCTGTGGCCTCGAGGAAGCCGGCGCCACCCTTGATGGTGTGAAAGCCCCGAAACACGGCATTCAGGAGCTCCTTGTCGGTCGGCGACTTCTCGAGGTCCATGAGCTTGGTATCGACGTCGTCGAGAAGTTCGCCGGCCTCCTCAAGGAAGTCGTGCAGCAGATCGTCTGTAACCATGCTCACGGGGCTGTCCTTAGAAACCGAGCTGACCAAGCAGCTCGTCGACCTGCGCCTGGTTCGTCACGATGTCGGAGCGTCCCTCGGTACGGATCACCGGCCCGCTTAGAACCTCTTCGCACGCTTCGGAATTGCGTTCCTCGGGATGGGCTGAAACCAGCAACTCGACCAGTTCGTTCTCGACCATGTGGGCCAGATCGACGATCTTCTTGATCACCTGACCCGTCAGGTCATGGAAATCCTGCGCCATCATGATGTCCATGAGCTTCTTCTCGGTGTCGCCGGTCCGCTCGGGCAAGCTCTTCAGGAATCGATGGGTCGCCAGCGCGAGTGGCCGGAAATCAGCCTCGGTCAGGCTGCCCTTGAAGACCTGATCCCAGGACGCGGCAAGCCCCGCCGCCTCGGAGGACAACTCGCGCTGCATTGGCAGGGCAGACTCAACCGCCTCGAGTGCGCGCTCCGCGGCAGCCTCGGTGAGGGTGGAGATGTAGGTCAGTCGGTCGCGGGCATCGGGCAGGGCGTCGGCGACCTTTTCCATGGCCTTGTCGTAGCCGAGTTCAGCGAGTGCACTGTGGAGATTGCGGGTCAGACGGCCGACCCGGTCGAACAGCTCTTCGGGTCCCTTGATCGGACCATGGTCGACCGGAGCCATGACGCCTCCGGACAGGGTGCGCGAGGTGCATCCGTGACCCTCGTCGGCCTTCGGGGCCGGCGCGACCTGATGCTGCTCGGCAATGCTGTCGAAGAGGGCCTCGAGATCTTCGATTTCGCCTGAGTCCGCCTGACTCATGAGGGCACCTTTGCCATCTTGTCGATGATCTTGACGAGCTTCTCCTCCAGGGTCGCGCGGGTGAAGGGCTTGACGATGTAGCCGCTTGCCCCACATTGCGCTGCGTTGATGATGTCCTCCTTCTTCGCCTCGGCGGTCACCATCAGCACCGGGATGTGCTTCAAGCTTTCATCGGCACGGACCTGGCGCAGCATCTCCAGCCCGTTCATGTTGGGCATGTTGATGTCACACACGACAAAGTCGAAGCGAGAGGCGCGCAGCTTCGCGAGACCGACGGCCCCGTCTTCAGCCTCATCGGCCTGCGTATGCCCGATCTCCTTCAGGAGGTTGCGCACGATGCGGCGCATGGTCGAGAAATCATCGACGATCAGGAATTTCAATTCGGAATCAGCCATGTCTTATCTCCTTGGCAGCGTGGGGTGCCTGCAGTAAGCCCCTTAACGCTGAGGCCAGTTGGATCGGGTCGAACTTGGCGACGTAGGCATCGACCCCGGCCTGTTCACCCATGCTTCGGTTGGCGATCGATGACAGCGACGAGTGCATGACGACGGGGATGCCGGCAAAGCGTGCGTCGGCCTTGATGTGGCGGGTCAGCATATAGCCGTCCAGCTCAGGCATCTCGGCGTCCACGAGGATCGCACCCATCCGCTCGCGCAGCGCGACGTGGCCTGCGGCGGCCTCGGTCGCCATCGCATCGAGCTTGTCCCATGCCTCGCGCCCGTCGCAGGCGTGGTTGTGGGTCACGCCCAGTCCGTCGAGTACCTGGGTGATGCGCTTGCGTGCAAGCGGCGAGTCGTCGGCGAAGAATACTTCGCGCCCGAGGTCATGGGTGAGCGCCTCGATCGCGACGTTCGGCTCCTCGCCGATCGCGTCGTGCAGGACCTGCTCGACGTCGAGAATCGATACCAGCTTGCCATCAGGCAATTCGGTGACGGCCGTCACGAGATTGGCGCCATTGCCAAAGATGGTCGAGGGCTTCTTCACCTGGTCCCAGGAGACGCGCACGATCCGATCCACATCCTGGACAACCAGTCCCTGGATATGGCCGCTGAACTCGGTGATCACGAGCTTGGTGGGCTCGGTCACCGGACGGTCGAGAAAATAGCCCAGATTGATGATCGGGATGATGTTGCCGCGCAGCGAGATCATGCCCTCCACACCGGGCGGCGTGTGTGGTGCGCGTGTGATCGGCGGCGTCACGCACACCTCGCACACCTTGAAGACGTTCAGTCCATAGGTCTCGGGACCGGAGAGGCGAAACAGGAGCAGCTCCATGCGATTGGAACTCGCAAGGCGGGTGCGCCCGTCGACCAGGCTTAGCAGTCTGTTTTCTTCGTCACGCACGCTTGTTCCTCGGGTGGATGGGTTGGGCGTTCATTTTGGCGTTGCCTCTTCGATGGCCGCCGGTTCCAGCGGATCCGCGGCCGAGGTCGGGATCGAATTCGCACCTTCGTGCAGGACGGCCTGCTCGGTCACCTTGTTTAGCACGATGATCGAGATACGTCGGTTCGACGGGTCCATGGGATCCGCAGGATTGAGCATGACCGCAGACCCCAAGCCCTCGACCCGTATCAATTTCTTCTCATCAAGGCCGCCTGCGATCAGCTCGCGGCGCGAGGCGTTGGCACGATCAGCCGACAGTTCCCAGTTGCTGTAGCCTTTCTCCCCGAAGGCGAACGGCGCGGCATCGGTATGACCGGACAGGCTGATCCGGTTGTCGACTTCATTGAGCGTTGCTGCGAGTTGCCGCAGGATCACGCCGGTGTAGGGCTTGACCTCGGCGCGGCCCGAGTCGAACATCGGACGATTCTGGTCGTCAACGATCTGGATGCGCAACCCCTCGGAGGTGATGTCCATGAGAAGCTGGTTCTTGAATGCCGACAATTGCGGGCTCGCCGCGATCAGGTCCGAAATCTTCTGCTGAAGCCCCTTCAGGTAGTCTTTCTCGCGGCGCGCGCGCTCCGCCTCGGCCGCATGAATGTCGACCACGGCCTTCTTTGCAGGCGTCTCCCCGTTGCGAACCTGGCCGTTTGTCCGCGTCAGGTCCGTGCCGCCTCCCTTGACGACGCTTGAACTGTCGCCGCTGCCGCTGCCGCCGCCGAGCGCCACCCTGAGGGGCGTCTTGAAGTAGTCCGAGATCCCCTGCATGTCCCCCTTCGCGGTCGAGCCCAAGAGCCACATGAGCAGGAAGAAGGCCATCATGGCGGTGACAAAGTCGGCGTAGGCGATCTTCCAGGCGCCGCCATGATGGCCGCCGGCGATCTTCTTGATCCGCTTGATCTGGATGACTGGTTTTTCGGCTGCTTCGGCCATGATCAGCTCCTAGCCCTTGGCCTGCTTGACGTGGCTTTCGAGCTCGCTAAAGCTCGGCCGCTCGGTCGAGTACAGGACCTTGCGGCCGAACTCGATCGCAATGGCAGGTGCATAACCGTTCAGACTGGCGAGCAGCGTCACCTTGACAGTCTGAAATACTTTGGTGGATTCACCGGCGCGCTGCGCGAGGAGGCCGGCAAGGGGGGCTGCAAAGCCGTAGGCGAGCAGAATCCCGAGGAAGGTTCCAACCAGCGCATGGGCGATCATGATTCCGAGTTCAGCCGGGGGAGCGCCGACCGACTCCATCGTGTGGACCACGCCCATCACGGCCGCGACGATACCAAACGCAGGCAGGCCGTCACCGACACTCTGCACGGCATGGGAAGGGATCTCCGCCTCGTGGTGGTGAGTATCGATCTCGTTGTCCATGAGATTCTCGATCTCGAAGGGATTGAGGTTGCCGCTCACCATGATGCGCAGATAGTCGGTCAGAAACTCCACCAGGTGATGATCGGCGAGAATCTTCGGATATTTCTGGAACAGTGGGCTCTGATCGGGACTTTCTACATCGCCCTCGATCGACATCAGGCCTTCCTTGCGGGTCTTGGTCAGAATGTCATAGAGGAGCGACATCAGTTCCATGTAGAAGGGCTTGCCGTACTTGGAGTTACCAAAGCTGCTTGGAAGCGAGCCAAAGGTCGCCTTGAGCACCTTCACCGGATTTCCCGCAACCAGGGTGCCGATGGCGGCGCCGCCGATCATGAGAAGTTCGAGAGGTTGGAACAACGCACCGAGGTGGCCGCCTCCCATCGCGAATCCCCCGAAGACGGAGCCGACAATGATGAGGGTGCCGATAATCGCGAACATGAGTTGGGTTCCAATGGTTGGGAGAGCGTCCAACACCGAGGATGGCGCTGGCTGTGCCTCACAATGTCGGCTCTTACGCGAATTTCTTTAGGCGGAGCCTGCCCAGGAGCCCGAACTTGACGGACCTTAGGCGGCGAGCGGTAACTCCGTATGCCGCTTCTTTCCAGCCCGGGAGGGGACGTTACACAGGCCGCAGACGAAGTTGTTGTGCAAATCGGCCGTGTGTGTCACAAAGTGTCCACCACAAGTCACACAGGGAGTAGTACCTAGCATGTCGCTCTCGACGTACCGGACCAGGATCCAGGCGCGCGTCATGCTGAGCTTGCACTCGAGCTCCATCGCAACGACCTGCTCCAGGTAGAGGCGGTAGGCGCTGACGAGGGCCTCGGTGCGGTGCATCTTGCAGCGTCCTGTCAGGTGCCGATAGCCCCCGAGGAAGAGGGACGCATGGATCGACGGCTGCCACGTGAGGAACCAGTCGGTCGAGAAGGGCAGCATACCCTTCGGAGGTGACTTCCCCTGAACTTCCTTGTAGAGACGCAACAGGCGCTCTCGGCTCAGATCCGTCTCGGACTCCAGCACCTGCAGCCGGGCACCGAGGCGGACCAACTCGGTGGCCAGTTCAATCTGGCGGGCTTCATCCAGAACGCTGCGGATACGCATTTCAGACCTCCGCAGGACTGAGGCTGGCCATCACGATCGCGGCATGGACCTTGCTCATGCCGTGGTCCTTGTGGGCCTGGCGTCCATGGTCGGTGATGAGATCCCACACCATCTGGTCATCGAAGCGGAAGCGGCACAGAAGCATGTTCGATGCGGCGATCTTGACCAGCTGGGCCGACGACAGCGACACGATCAGGTCGGCCAGTTCTGGGGTGATTCCCAGGCGGAACGCAGCCTCGGCCTTGTCTTCGACGATCATGGCCTTGGCCAGCATCATGTAGGACAGGTTGATCTCTCGAACCTCATCAAGCAGTGTGGCGAATGACATGGTGACTTCTCCAAAGAATTTGTTGCGGTTGTGTGCGGTTTCGTTAGGAGAATAGTGCGCTCGCAGGGTCCGGCCCGCCACGGAGGAAGCGCCATCGCTGACGCCAGAGTTCGGCGCTCCTTCATGTAGGAATTCTTCTGACACGAAAGACAAAAGCCGATTCCAATCAGGGGCTTGCCAAATCCGAAGAGGCCCCGGAGGGCGTTCTGGCGGCAAACGGCCGCTCAAGTTCCGCCGCTTTGCGCCGATCCCCAGCGGTGAGTTCTGTATTCAACTTGCGCGATCCTGGCCGCATCGCTCCGGTTCCATGCAAAGCGGGGCTGTGCCGTTCTCAAGAATCGCGAGCGAGGGCCGATGTTCCAGGGCAGCGCGGCGGGCCACTTACTGGCGCTGCGGTGGGTGTGCAGTGCGGTGGGCGGGGCTGCTGGGATGTGCGCGGTCGCTGATACGGCTGCCACGCACGCCAGCGCACCATGGCTTGGCACCGCAAGGCAATTTTGAGAGAAGCTTCCTGATGGGCGCAAAGATGAACGAGCTTCTCGGGAGGAACGGGACGAACGGGCCAACCGGCTCGCAGGGAACACGCGGGACTGGGGGGCGCCGCGACACGGTGTCGAGCCGTCTTGAGATTCAAAATGGGGACTGGAATGCTGAGAACGTCTTGCGCAATCTGCAGCGTGATGACGTCGGGACCTTCGGTGTCTACGGGGGCGCCAAGCTGCGCTCGGCCTATCAGCCGATCCTCAGTGTGACCCACCGGCGAGTCGTCGGCTACGAAGCGCTCTTGCGGCCGTTCCAGAACGACGGGACCCAGACGGATGCGGCACAGTTTCTGGCCTCATCCGCCGCGCGCGGGGAGCAGCTGATCGTCGACCGCGTCTCGCGAGCGGCGCACGTCGCGAACTATGTCAGCCCGGGACAGGACGCGTGGCTGTTCCTGAACATGCATCCGGACGTCTTTTGCATCGGCGCACGCCATGGCCACTTCGCGGCGGGGCTTCTGAAGCACTTCGGGATCGCCCCCGAGCAGATCGTCCTCGAGCTGCTTGAGCATCAGTCCTACGACGAGACGACCTTCCAGGAGGCCGCCCAGTACTACCGGGATTTTGGCTTCCTGCTCGCCATCGACGATTTCGGCAGTGGCCAGTCGAATTTCGACCGGGTCTGGAACCTGCGCCCGGATTTCGTCAAGCTAGACCGCAGCCTTGTGGGGCGCGCCGAAGACAGCGTCGTCAATCAGAGGATGGTGCGCCACATGGTCGGGCTACTCCATCAGGCCGGCGCGATGGTGATCGCCGAAGGCGTGGAGACGCGCCGGCAGGCGCTCGTCATGATGGAGGCCGACGTCGACTTCCTGCAGGGTTACTGGCTCGGCCGACCACAGAGCGCCATTCTGGAGAGCACTGCACACGCCGCGGTTGCGAGGCTCGACGAGGCGTGGGCGGAGTTTGGCCATTACGACAGGACCCTCGCACGGGATTGGCAGGAAGCGCTCAGGCCCTATCGCCGGGCGCTGCACGCGGCAGGGCGCGGGTTCGCTCCTGCCGAGGAGCCGGCCGCGGTAGCCCAGCTCTTCTTTACCTGTCCGGGCAGCCTGCGCTTTTTCGTGCTGAACGAAGCGGGCATCATGGAGCAACCCTCGATAATCAATCCAGCCCGGACACGGAAATTCAAGCCGAGCCTCAAGCCGCTGCATCCGGACGTGGGCGGCAACTGGTCCCGCCGCAGCTATTTCAAAGAGGCCTTGAAGAACGTCGGCAAGACCGTGATCGTGGGTCCGCACTACTCGTTGAGCGATGGCGAGGGTTGCTATACCGCCGCGCTGGCGGTGCCGAGTTCGCGGGGCCTTTTGGTGCTGTGTGGAGACTTCGAACTGGTAGCCGAACGCCCGGCGGGCCAGACGACCGAAGCGGGAACGCAGCTCCTGGTGGTGTCGGACGGCGAGGGCTTGGATGCGACGCGCTCAGTGATCGGCGTAGCCTCGGGTGTGTCGCGCCACCTCTGAGGCGACTCTAAGAACCCCCAAACACCCCGGGACCCGCCGAAGCCCGTCCATCGGTCTGGGTCGGCCACGCCCGAGTCGGGCTCCCGTGCGGGCAAGATGGGCGCCCTCCAAAAGCACCGGGGCAGCCATCCTGCGATGGCCGCCCCGGTTGCGTCTGCTCGCCTTTATGCGGTGGTTACTGGAGCTTGATCTCCACGTCCACGCCAGCAGGCAGATCGAGCTTCATCAGCGCATCGACGGTCTTGTCGGTCGGATCGACAATGTCCATCAGGCGCTGATGCGTGCGGATTTCGAACTGGTCACGTGAGGTCTTGTTGACGTGCGGGGAGCGCAGCACGTCAAAGCGCTGGATGCGCGTGGGTAGAGGTACAGGTCCGCGCACAACCGCCCCGGTGCGCTTGGCGGTGTCGACAATCTCCAGGGCGGATTGGTCAATAAGGCGGTAATCGAACGCCTTGAGGCGAATGCGGATTTTCTGGCTTTGCATGTCCATCTCCAAAGAACGTCAGCAGGCGGGCACAATACCCGCCGCCGTATTCATTGCCCTAGGCAATAATTTTCGAAACGACGCC
>PLEY01000132.1 GCA_003136595.1 Burkholderiales bacterium | reverse complement strand
GCCGAAGTCGTCCACCGAGACCCCGCAGCCGTTCATGCGCAGCCTCAGCACGTTCTCGAGGAGCCCTTTCATGTCATGCGCGAATGCGGTCTCGGTCAGCTCGATCGTGAAGAGCGCGGTCGGCAGCACGGTCGCCGCGATGCGCGCGAGCAGCTGGTTGGCGCTGTTNNCTGTTGGACTGCTCGAGCGTGGAGGCCGAGACGTTGAGCGCGAGCGGCACCTTCAGACCCGCCTTTAGCCAGCGCTCGGAGTCATTGCAGGCCTGATCCAGCACCTGCGCGGTCAGCCCCTCGATCAGTCCGTTGGACTCCATCAGGTCGATGAAGTGGATCGGCATGAGCAGCCCGCGCTCGGGATGTTCCCAGCGTGCCAGGATCTCGGCCCCGACCATCTCGCCCGTCTTCAGGGAGACCTTGGGCTGATAGAAAGGCACGAACTGGCGTGTCTCCAGACCCATCGCGATCTCATCCAGGACATCGCGGTCGGCGGGCTCACTCTCTTGCAGACCCCCACCCATCTCCGAGGAGTTGAGCCGGCTCGCAGCGCGGGAATTGATGAGCCTTGCCAGGGCCTGCGCATTGACGGGTTTCGTCAAAACCCCGAGCAGCGGCGCNNGCGCAGCCAGCCCCGCGTGGCCATCAGCGACCTCGGTGACGTGGCCCACACCCAGCTTCTTCAGCGCCGCCGCCAGCACGCTCCGCTGGAACGGGTCGTCCTCGAGGATCATCACATGCAGTTCTGCCGGGTTGCTCATGGCTGGCCCTCCGCGACGGCCGCGCCCGCCGCATCCGAGACACCCGAGGCCAGATAAGCCCGGATGCCCGCGACCAGCCCGGCGACCGCCGTGCCCATCGCCTCGAGTTCGGCGGCTTCGATCACAAGCGCGCCGTCCCGCGCACGCACCTCCCAGTTCTCGAGCGCGGCCGCGAGCGCCTGGGCACCGAGGAGCGCGACCGAGCCCTTCAGGAAATGGCTGCGGCGCGCGATATCGGCGCTCTGGCCCGAGTGCACGGCGGCCTCGAGGCTGCCCCAGGAGTCGCCGGCCTGCTCAAGAAAGCGTCCGAGGAGGTGCTCTGCGATTTCCATATCGCCATCGAGCAGCTCGAGAAGGGCGTCGGGCGCAAACGCGCCAACCGGCAGGGGAGCGTTCATTGGGTGTCTCCATCAGGGGACTGGTCGGGTGCTGCGGTCATCGCTTCGGTCAGGCACGCACGAGTGGTCGGCTTGATCAGGAGCGCATCGAAACCGGCCTCGAGAATCTGCGTCTTCTCGTCTTGCATCGCAAACGACGTAAAGGCCACCAGGCGCGGTCGCTTCTCACCGAGGGCCGAGTGGATCATGCGGGCGAGCTCGATGCCGCTCACCTCGGGCATACCGATGTCAGTCAGGACCACGTCGACCGGCTCGGCCAGAAGACTCGCAAGCGCGGCGTGCGCGCCGTCGGCGAGCGTCACCGCAAATCCCGAGCGCTGCAGCATCGCGCACGCCAGGTCACGGTTCAGCGGATTGTCATCGACAACCAGGACCTTCTTCATGCGGCAATCTCCATCGGTTCTTCCTTCACTGGGACGGTCCTGATCGGCAAAAGGACCGTGAAGCGGCTCCCCTTGCCCGGTTGTGATTCGAGCCTGACGGTGGCGCCAAGGAGCCCGGCTAGCTCGCGCACCAAGGCAAGCCCGAGCCCGGTGCCCGCGTGGCCGCGGGCGAGGCGGCTGTCGACCTGTACGAACTTCTCAAAGACACGCTCCTGGGCCGAGGCGGGTATGCCGCAGCCGGTATCGATGACCTCAAAGCGGACCTGGCCGGCGTCGTTTCGGGCCGACAGCATCACACTGCCCCGCTCGGTGAACTTGATGGCGTTGTGCACCAGGTTGTTCAGGAGCTGCTTGAGCTTGGTCGCATCGGTCTGGATCGACTCGGGTAGGCGCGGATCTAACATGAGAACCAGATCGAGCGCCTTCAACTCGGCGCTCGCGCGATGCGTGCTTTCCACCTCCCTGAGGAGCCGCGACAGAGCCACCGCCTCGAGATTGAGTTCCATGTGACCTGCCTCGATGCGCCCGAGATCGAGCACGTCGTTCACGAGCCGAAGCAGGTGCTCGCCGCTTTGCCGGATGGCCGCAACGAAGCTTGCATCCGGATCCCGGGCCACCTCTTCGGCGAGCAGTTCCGCGTAGCCGAGAATGCCGTGCAGGGGCGTGCGCAGCTCATGCGACATGGTGGCGAGAAACTCCGACTTGGCTTTGCTCGCGGCGAGCGCCGCGTGGCGGCTTGCCTCGAGGCGACCGATCAATCCTTTCATGACCTGGAAGAAAAGCATGATGAAAAGAGTGCTGCCGAGCGCCCAGGCGAGCGTGTGGGTGCGGGCCCGGTTAAACGGCATCAAGGCCTCGTTCTCGTCGATGCCGACCATGACGAACAGCGGATAGCCCGTCAGGCGCCGGTAGGCGACGACCCGGCGATGCCCGTCAAGCGTGCTTTTCCCGTCGAAAAAGCCTGCTTGCGGCCCGCTCGTGGCCACCCCAAAGGCCCCGCCGTCGCTCACATCCTGGCCGAGTGATTCCGTGGCGCCCACCCGGCGGGCACGCACCACGCCGTCCAGACCCACCAGCGAGACGAGCGTCTGGGTGCCGGGTTCGATCTGCTGGTAGAAGTGCGTGAAGTAGAGCGGGTCCATGGAAATGACCACGACCCCCAGCAATGATCCGTCGGGCTTGTTGGCACGGCGCGTCATCTGGATGGACCATTTTCCTGAAAGCCGCCCCAACACCGGCTTGCTGATGTCGAGACGCCCGGTATCGCGCTGCAGCTGGACCCGGAAGTACTCCCGGTCTGACAGATTCCTGGGCGTGAAAGGCTGGTTCGCCCCGGTGAGGTCGCCCTTCTCGTCCAGGATGCTGATGAGATTGAAGATATCCCCCATGACGATGCCGTCATGCAGGTAGTGGGCGACATCGATATGCGTACCCTGGGTTTCCACCTGGTGCTTGAAGTACACCACGGTCTGGTCGGCCGCCTCGAAGGTCCTGACCGCATGCTCCTCGACGGCGCGGGCGTAGCTCGCGGCCGTGACGCGGGCGGCGGCCAGTGCGCGCTCGCGCTCCCCCGACAGGTAAAGCGCCGCAAACAGCCAGATGGCGGCGATCGTGCCCAGCGTGAACGCCATCACCACCGACATCGGCTGCAAGTGCGGCCGGCGCGCGAGCACCGCGCGCAGCCAGGCGGGCAGCCATGGGTTCGGGTGAAAGGCGAGCGGTGTCGTCATGGGGTGGGAGAAGAGGCACCTGCCAACCCGGCGGGCGCAGGCATGCAGCAGGAAGGCGACAGGAAAGCAGCAGGAACCCATTAGGCACGCTGCGGCGCGGCATACTGCGGCCCCAAAGCGACCGCCCTATCCCGGCTGTATCGGTGTTTGGGTAGGCAACTTGAGGTGCGCAGGCCGACCGATTGTTAACAATTGATTCGGGGAGGCGGGCAGAGGGTCTCCTGCCAGTCGCCCCCACGAACTTGGCATGGAAAGCGCAAGATCGAACGGGCCGCAACCCTGAGAGAACGCCCACTGGCAATAGGCGGCGCAGCGGTCATCCATTAAATTTGCGCACGGGTTCCGACCCATGTCTGCCCACGGGCCTTGCACGCTTGCGCTCCCCGCTCTTGGGCTCGCCGCTCGGAAGGATCCTCTTCACCCTTAGGGGTGACGACAATCCATTCCCCTGGGGCGCATGCTTAAACGAATCCAGAAAAAACCTGAGACCNNGGCACAGGATTTTAAAGGACGCCAGAGTGCACTCGACGACGTCCAAGGGGCACGCATTGCGTGAGCCCATGGTTCCATGGGCTAGGGGAGACAGGCAAGAGAATTCTTGGCACACGAGCCGCGCTGGTGCTGGTGCTTGGGCCGGCGCTGGCCTGCCTTCTGATGCTTACTTCCTGTGGGGGCGGAAACTCGGGCGGACCCAGCGCAACAGGTTCTGCTAGCGCTGCTGCGGGCAGCGCGCCGACTGCCGCAGAATTCTCGGACCGGGACCGGGACCGGCACTCGGAGCCCCCTGTGCCGATTACGGGCGTGGCCGCGACCGGTGCGGCGCTTGCCGAGGCGGCCGTCACGGTCCTGGATAGCGAGGGCAATCAGGTCGGAAGCGCCACCTCTGATCGAAACGGTACGTTTTTTGTGCAGCCGGCCGACACCGCGCGCGCGCCCTTCGTGCTCGTCGCGGTAACCGCAGATATCACTCTCGTTGGCATGGCGGCCGACGCCCGCAC
>PLEY01000020.1 GCA_003136595.1 Burkholderiales bacterium | reverse complement strand
CGGGGGGATGCTCTCACCTGCCGCACTCGGACATGACCGTCTAGCTGTAGGAATCCCCTGGCTTTAGAGATGGGGAGGATGTCAAACGAAGATCGGCTTCCAATAACGTTCTCATGGCCGACACGCCCCCGGGGGGCTCGTCAAGGGTGAGGGTTATAGGCAATGCACTCGGGGGTTGGACCGACGCATGCACACCGCTGGAGCGCCGCTGGCGTCAGGCGGCGCGTCAGGCGAGAACTCGCAGAGAACCAACGGGCATCCCGGATGAGCGCGGCGAGCATGCTGATCCGTATCGGATACCCCCAACAAAACCAGACGGGGAGATAGATTCATGCAACCGATTCGCAGCGCCTGCATCTTTGTCCTATTGACCCTCCTTTGCACGCTTTCTGAGGCCCAGATGTCGAACGACGTGGTCCGCATCGGCTTTATCACAGACCTGTCGGGCCTGTACGCCGACCTCGACGGGCCCGCGGGCGCGGAGGCCGTCAAGATGGCGATTGGCGACATGGGTGGAATGATTGCCGGCAAGAAGATCGAACTGCTCGTCGCGGATCATCAGAACAAGCCCGACATTGCCGCCGTGAAGGCGCGTGAGTGGTTCGACCAGCAGGACCTTGACATGTTGATCGGCGGAGCCAATTCAGCGACCGGTCTCGCGATGGCCAAGGTCGCAGCGGAGAAGAAGAAGCCCTTCATCGCGATCGGTGCCGGCACCTCGGTGCTGACCAACGAGCAGTGCACACCCTACACCGTCCACTATGCCTACGACACGGTGGCGCTCGCCCGGGGAACCGGCACGGCCATCGTGCGGGCCGGGGGCAAGAGCTGGTTCTTTCTGACAGCCGACTACGCTTTTGGGGCAGCCTTGCAGAACGATACGACCAAGGCGGTGACGGCGGCCGGCGGGACCGTGCTGGGATCAGTCCGGCATCCCTTGGGCGCAAGCGATTTTTCCTCCTTTTTGCTGCAGGCGCAGGGCAGCAAGGCGGAGATACTCGGACTTGCCGATGCGGGCGGCGACACCGTCAATGCCATCAAGGCGGCGAACGAGTTTGGCGTCACGAAAACCATGAAGCTTGCCGGTCTTCTCATGTTCATCACCGACATTCACGCGCTCGGCCTGCCGGCCACGCAAGGGATGTATCTGACCGACAGTTGGTACTGGAACCAGTCACCGGAATCGCGCGAGTGGAGCAAGCGGTTTTTTGAGAAATTCAAGAGAATGCCCTCGAGCCTGCAGGCCGCCGACTATTCCGCAGCCTTGTTTTATCTGAACGCGGTCAAAGCGGCCAACACAGATGACGGCGATAAGGTGATCGAGCAGATGCACCGGAGCAAGATCAACGACATGTACGCCAAAGGAGGGTACATCCGTCCCGATGGACGCATGGTGCACGACATGTTCCTGATGCAGGTGAAAAAGCCCGATGCCTCGACGACCCCGTGGGACTACTTCAACATCATCGCGACAATCAAGGGTGATGACGCCTTTACAACCAAGGCTGAGTCGAAATGCGCGCTCTGGAAATGAGGCTGGCGCCCGGCGCGCTGTGCGGATTGTAGGTCCTGGACGCTACATGTTCGGATAATTGGGTCCGCCCCCGCCCTCGGGGGTGACCCAGACGATGTTCTGGGTCGGATCCTTGATGTCGCAGGTCTTGCAGTGCACGCAGTTTTGCGCGTTGATCTGCAGCCGGTCGCTCTGGTCGTCGTTCTTCACGAACTCATAGACACCGGCCGGACAGTAGCGCCATTCCGGACCTGCGTATTCAGGCAGGTTGATCCGTACCGGAACGGTCGGATCCTTGAGGGTGAGGTGGATCGGCTGATTCTCGCTGTGATTGGTGTTCGAGATGAACACCGAGGACAGGCGATCGAAGCTGATCTGGCCATCGGGCTTCGGGTAGACGATCGGCTGGCAGTCGCGCGCGGCCTTCAACTCACTGTGGTCGGGGCTGTGGTGATGCAGGTTCCACGGCACGCGACCGCCGAGCAGCTTCTGCTCGATGCCGACCATGAGTGATCCGAGGTAAAGCCCCTTGGCCATCCACTGCTTGAAGTTGCGTGTGCGATGCAGCTCGTCCTTCAGCCACGAGCCCTCGTAGGCCGTGGGATAGGCGGACAGCTCGTCGCCCGAGCGGCCCACCGCGAGCGCGTTGAAGGCTGCCTCGGCGGCGAGCATCCCGGTCTTGATCGCCGCGTGGCTACCCTTGATGCGCGCCACGTTCAGAAATCCGGCCTCGCAGCCGATCAGGGCGCCGCCTGGAAACACCAGCTTGGGCAGCGACATCGGCCCGCCCGAGGTGATCGAACGGGCGCCATAGCAGATGCGCTTGCCGCCTTCAAGAAAGCTGCGAATCGCCGGGTGCGTCTTGTAGCGCTGGAATTCCTCGTAGGGAGACAGGTACGGGTTGGCATAGCCCAGGCCCACCACAAACCCGATCGCGACCTGGTTGTTCTGCTGGTGGTAGAGGAACGAACCCCCGTAGGTGCGGCTGTCGAGCGGCCAGCCGGCGCTGTGCACGACCAGTCCTGCCTTGTGGCGGGACGGCTCGATCTCCCAGAGCTCCTTCAGGCCGATCCCGTAGACCTGGGGATCGCTGCCCCGCGCGAGATCGAAACGCGCAAGGAGCTGGCGTCCAAGATGGCCGCGTGAGCCCTCGGCAAAGAGCGTGTATTTTGCGTGGAGTTCCATGCCGAGCTGGAACTCGGCGGTGGGCTCGCCGTCGCGGCCGATGCCGAGATTTCCCGTGGCCACGCCCCGCACGGCACCGTCCTCGCTGTAGAGGATCTCGGCGGCTGCGAAGCCGGGGAAGACCTCGACCCCTAGGCTTTCGGCCCTCTGGCCGAGCCAGCGCACGACCTGGCCGAGGCTCACGATATAGTTGCCCTGGTTGTGAAAACATGCAGGCAGCATCCAGTGGGGAGTCTGCATTGCGCCGCGCTCGGAGAGGAACAGGAACCGGTCCTCCACCACCGGGGTATGGAGGGGCGCGCCTTCCTCCTGCCACTTCGGAAACAACTCGGTGAGCGCGCGCGGGTCCATCACCGCCCCCGAGAGCGTATGGGCGCCCAGCTCGCCGCCCTTCTCGAGCACGCACACGCTGACGTCGTGGCCGCGTTCGGCGGACAACTGCTTGAGCCGGATCGCCGCCGCCAGTCCGGCCGGGCCACCACCGACCACGACGACGTCGTATTCCATGGCCTCGCGAGGCCCGTACTGCTCAAGCAAGCTCGCCTGCACGTTCGAATTCATAGATTGCTTCCTGCTAAACTGGGGGTATGCCGTGCATGGAGGATAGAAGCGCCTCGGGCCAGGTTGGCGCTATGGCCAAGCGATCCCGGCGTTTTCTTATTCGCAAAAATAGCACAGTCGTTCAGAACCGCGATTTTCGGGTAGTTTTCCAAAGGCCGCAATCTAATTCAATGGCGCGCCGCCGGGCCCGGGCGCCGTACGGCCGAGCGTTTCACCCCAGCCAGGAGACCACCGTGGGCGTAGAAGTCAATCTCGAAGGTAAGATTGCGTTCGTGACCGGCGCGTCCAGCGGTCTTGGCGCGCGCTTTGCGAAGGTGCTCGCGCTTGCCGGCGCGCGCGTGGTGCTCGCCTCCCGGCGCGTCGAACGCTTGAAGGAGTTGCGTGCCGAGATCGAGTCGGAGGGCGGCGATGCGCATGTCGTCACGCTCGATGTCACCGACCCGGACAGCATCCGCGGGGCAGTCGCGCACGCTGAAACCGAAGCCGGGCCGATCGACATCCTCGTGAACAACTCGGGGGTGTCGACCACACAGCGGCTTATCGACGTCACCCCTGAGGACTATGAATTCGTGTTTCGCACCAATACCGAAGGCGCCTTTTTTGTCGCCCAGGAGGTCGCCAAGCGCATGATCAAGCGCGCCAAGGCCAAACCCGAGCAGCAGGCGCGCATCATCAACATCGCCTCGGTCGCGGGGCTGCGGGTGCTGCCGCAGATCGGCGTGTACTGCATGAGCAAGGCGGCCGTCGTGCAGATGACCAAGGCCATGGCGCTCGAATGGGGCCGCTATGGCATCAACACCAGCGCCATCTGTCCGGGCTATATCCGTACCGAGATCAACGAGGCGCACTTCGAGACCGAGGCGGGCCAGAAGCTCGTGCAGATGCTGCCCCGAAAGCGCGTGGGCGAACCGGCCGATCTCGACGGCCTGATCCTGCTCCTGGCCTGCGACGAATCGCGTTTCATCAACGGCGCCATCATGACCGCCGACGACGGACACAGCGTCTTCTAGGCAGGGACCTCGGGTGCTCTCGGTTCGCCATTTCGAGTACGCCATGCCGATCCGCTGGGGCGACATGGATGCGATGGGCCACGTCAACAACACCATCTATTTCCGTTATCTCGAACAGGCCCGCATCGCCTGGTTCGATGCCGTGATCGGACCGGTACGGCCTGACGCGTGCGGCCCGATCCTGGCCCACGTCGCCTGCGATTTCATCAAGCCTCTCGTGTATCCGGGTGACATCTGGATCCGCCAGGACATCACCCGCGTGGGCCGCTCGAGCGTCGAGATGGACCTCGCCATCTGGCGCAATGATGCGCCCGGGGATCTCTATGCCCGGGGCCATTCGGTCGTGGTGTGGATGGACTACCAGGCCAAGCGTTCGGTGCCCTGGCCTGACGAGCTGCGCGCGCGCATGCTGCCACCGGCCCAGGGTAACGCTTAGAATAGGGCGGTACTTCTTCAAGGACCTCAACATGAACAAGGTATTTTCGAGCGCAGCCGTGGCGCTTGCCGATCTGGTGCACGATGGACAGATGGTCGCGGTCGGGGGATTTGGCCTGTGCGGCATCCCGGAGGCGCTCATCGCCGCGCTCAAGGACAGTGGCGTTGCGGGACTCACCGCGATCTCGAACAATGCCGGTGTCGATGGCTTTGGCCTTGGCCAGTTGCTCGCCACGCGCCAGATCAAGAAGATGATCGCGTCCTACGTGGGCGAGAACAAGGAGTTCGAGCGCCAGTATCTGGCCGGGGAGCTCGAACTCGAATTCACGCCGCAGGGCACGCTCGCCGAGAAGCTGCGCGCAGGCGGCGCGGGCATCCCTGCGTTTTTCACCAAGACCGGTTACGGCACCCTGGTCGCCGAGGGCAAGGAGGTCCGCGAGTTCGGCGGCCACCACTACGTGATGGAGCATGCGCTGGTGCCCGACCTGTCTCTCGTGAAGGCCTGGAAGGCCGATCGGGCCGGCAATCTCGTCTATCGCCGCACCGCGCGCAACTTCAATCCCAACGTCGCCATGGCGGGCAAGGTCACCGTGGCCGAGGTCGAGGTGATCGTCGAGACCGGTGCGCTCGACCCGGACGAGATCCACACGCCGGGGATCTTCGTGCACCGGATCGTGCACAATCCCCATCCCGAAAAACGCATCGAACAGCGCACCACGCGCCCTTCCTGACAGGAGCAGCGGACATGGCATGGACACGCGATCAAATGGCCGCGCGCGCGGCACGCGAACTGCAGGACGGCTATTACGTCAATCTCGGCATCGGACTGCCCACCCTGGTCGCAAACCACGTGCCCCCGGGCATCGAGGTGTGGCTGCAATCGGAGAACGGTCTTCTTGGCATCGGACCCTTCCCGACCGACGAGGAGGTCGATCCGGATCTGATCAACGCCGGGAAGCAGACCGTGACGACCCTGCCGGGCTCGTCGATCTTCTCCTCAGCCGACTCGTTTGGCATGATCCGGGGCGGCAAGATCAATCTCGCGATCCTGGGTGCCATGCAGGTCAGTGGGACAGGCGATCTGGCCAACTGGATGATCCCAGGCAAGATGATCAAGGGCATGGGGGGCGCCATGGATCTGGTCGCAGGAGTCGGGCGCGTCCTGGTCCTCATGGAGCACACCGCCAGGAAGAAGGAGGGCGGCTATGACCTGAAGATCCTGCCCCGGTGCACGCTGCCGCTGACGGGCGTGGGCGTCGTGAATCTCATCATCACCGACCTGGGCGTCCTCGAGGTCACACCCACAGGTCTTGTGGTACTCGAGTGCGCCCCTGATGTGAGTGCCGAGGAGCTGTCTGCCAAGACCGGCGTGCCGCTCGATTTTTCGAGACTGCAAGAGGCTCGACAAGGCGCGTGATGCGCGGCTAGACGAGGGTGAGTTCCGAGAGCGTCTCGGCGAATGCCTTGGCCAGCGCCAGGGTCTGGGCGAGATCGATCGCACCGGGCAACTGGTCGGTGGGCAGATGATAGGCGGGTGCGGCGGACGCCTCGAGAAAGAGGCCCGGGTGGGTGGGCCCGAGCGTGGCCCCGGGAGCGTTCTTTCCGTCGCCGAGCTTCGCTTCGGTTAAGGGGGGCGCGCGCTCGTCCTGGGTAGTCGGGACCGCCGCGGCCGGACCTTTTTCGCCATCGGTGGCGGGCGGCTCGGCGGCGCCATAGCGGACCTCCTCGATCGCCAAGCGGGCCTCGAGTAGCGCGAGCCAGCTGGCCTGTCCTCCACTGACGCGCAAGAGGCGCTCGCGCGCGCCGAGATTTCGGCCCAGTTCGATCCAGCCCAGAGCCTGTTCGGAAAGCTTGGGATAGCGCCTGAGAAAGGCTGCAAGTCCCATATCGCCGAGCTCGCAGCCGCTGGTTGCGGCAAAGATGACCGTTCGTTGCGCGGCGACCTGCGCGAGCGCCTGCGCCGCATAGACCATCGCGACGAGTCCGCCGCCCCGCTCGCCGACACAGGGACCCCAGCCGCTGCGGCCGGCCAGGACCACGAGCGGGGGCAGGGCTGGCCGCGTGCCGGTCCAGACCGCCACGACATTGCGCCCCTCACCCGGCTGGCGCTCGAAATGCGCAACGAGTGTGGCTTCGGCATGCTCCGCGGCGCCGGCCCAAAGCCAGTCGCGATGCTCGCTGCCCAGCTGTACGACCGGTTTGCGGCGCGGTTTCTCGGACACCGGATTGGCGCAGTCCAGCGGTGCGAGACCCGAACCGGACCCGCGCGTCAGGACGATGACCGCGCGGTAGCGCCCGTCCTCGCGGGCGCGCTCGAGGCCCTCTGGCCGCACCTCCCAGGGCGCTGCCTCGAGCACCGCGATATCCCCGTCCTCGCCCGCCAGGGTGAGCCGGCCCGTGACGCCGGCCGCGTCGGTCGCCCCGCCGTCGAACAGCGGTAGCCCCGGGGCATGATGCGCGCCTGACTCGACGCGGCACTGGGCCACTTCGACGCGCTGGAAAGGGTAGCGTTCCACCGCAACGTCGAGGCCGGTCTCGCTGAGGACCCGCGCGAGCCAGTCAGCCCCGGCGCGTTCGGGGTCGGTGCCGGTCCATTGCCAGCCCAACGCGTCCCAGCTGGCAAGCAGTCCCTGCACCGAGCGCAGTCCCGGGGAAAGCGGCTCGGCGCGGGCCCGGTGCGAGCCCGTCAGGGTGCAAAGCGCAAGGCCCCACTGCAAGAGGCGGCGTCGGCCGGAATCCATGCGCTGCGCGCCTACAGGCGGGCCAGGCGCGCTAAGGCTCGATCGAGGGTGGCCTCGGTCTTGGCGAAGCAAAAGCGGATCACGCCCGACTCGCGGGGCTCCTGGTAGAACGCCGAGACCGGGATGGCGGCGACCTTCGCCTCGCGTGTGAGCCATTGGCAGAAATCCGATTCGCCCAGCGGGCTTGAACCGGTGTCGACGGCGCTGTAGCGCGCCAGCTGGAAATAGGTACCGGCACAGGCGATGGGCGTAAAGCGTGTGCCTCGGAGCCCCGCGAGGAAGTAGTCGCGCTTGGCCTCATAGAACGCGGCCAGCCCGAGATAGGGGGCCGGGTTCTCCATGTAGGCTGCCACCGCGTGCTGCATGGGCGTGTTCACCGTGAAGACGTTGAACTGGTGCACCTTGCGGAATTCGTTCATGAGGGCCGCGGGCGCGGCCGCGTAGGCGAGCTTCCAGCCGGTGACGTGGTAGGTCTTGCCAAAACTCGATATCAGCACACTGTGCGCGGCCAGGGCCGGATGGCGGGCCACGCTCTCGTGCCGGGCACCGTCGAACACCGTGTGTTCATAGACCTCGTCGGAGAGCAGGTAGAGGCCGTGGCGCGTGACGATCTCAGTGAGCGCCTCGATGTCCTTCGCACCGAATACCGAGCCGGTCGGGTTGTGCGGGCTGTTGACGATGATGAGCCGTGTCTTGGGCGTGACGGTGGCGGCAACCTCGTCCCAGGGCACCGTGAAATTGCCGCCGTCGGCTGTCGGAGCGGTCATGCGCACCGCAACCGGGATCCCGCCGGCCAGGAGAATCGAGGGCACGTAGCTGTCGTAGACCGGCTCGATCACGATGACCTCGTCTCCCGGATGCACGAGCGCGAGAATGGCCGTCATGATCGCCTGGGTTGCACCGGCGGTGACCGTCACCTCGGTGGCGGGGTCGTAGCGCACGCCGTAGAGGGTCTCGATCTTGGCTGCAATCCGTTCGCGTAGTGCTGCGACCCCGGCCATCGGCGGATACTGGTTGTGACCCGCCTGCATGGCGTTCGTGACAGCGTCGATCAGTTTGGGATCGCAGCTGAAGTCGGGAAAGCCCTGTCCGAGATTGACCGCGTCGTGCTCGACGGCCAGGGCAGACATCACCGTGAAAATGGTCGTGCCCACAGCCGGCAGCTTGCTCTGGGGCGTTCGTGCCGGGACAGGATCGTGCGGGGCGGGCGAGCGTGGGTTCATGGCATCCTTGGACGGTTGACGAATTATAACGGCGTGCTGCGACGCTCGTGGTGGCCCGGCGCGGTGCGGGCACCGGATCCCCCGGCTCGCCTTGCAGCCACGTCTTGCGTGCGGCGATGAGCGGTACCGGCTGTCGCCGGCGCGACGTGCGTGCCCTGGGGTCGCGCAGTGTGCTTAGTTCACGCTCGGCACGAGGATTTGTCACTCGAATGCCAAGTTGGGCTGCCCTACATTACAGCTGTCAGGTCGCGGTATGCAGGGTACGTCGACCTTGGAACACTTGGAGGACATCATGCGAGACAGAACGTCGGAAAATACGGGTCGCGGAGAAAAAATCGGTCGGGGGCTGATCATTGTCCTGGCGGTTAGCTTCTTTGTCTGGGTTGGAGCCGCTGCAACAGATTTGTCGGCGCCGGCTGCTCATTTCGCGAGCAGCCAACAAACCCAACAAATGATGGTCGCTTAGCGGCGCGCGTCCCCCGCACGGGGATCGGGTAAGCCCTTCGGGTTCTTGGAATCGAGGCATTCAGAAGCGGGGCGGAAAAATCCTGCTCTGCCGGCTGGATTCCCCGAAAAGACTGCCTCGCACTGGACGCCTCCAGGACGGGCGAGTGTTCGTTCGTGGCATCTCGCGCGCCTCGATCGGGCTCTTGGCCCCTCTCGCCCTCCCCGGATGCCGGTGGCACCGGCCTCTCGGAGGACAATCTTCCCGCAGGATTTCGGGCAACAAGGGGCGACGTGCGAGGGCCCGCGCGGGGCGCGGCGGGATGTTGTTCGTTGCGATCGCTTGTCGCCGCCGGCCCGGTCCCACGCCGGCGACTATACTAGGCGCGGGGCCCTGTAGGCTCACCCGGGAGAGCGGCAACTCCTTCTGAGCGCTTTTCGTGGACTAGCGAGAATCATCGATGGGACTGGAACGATCCAAGCCACCTCATACGGACCCCGGGACGGATCCTGGCCAGGCCGAGGGACAGACGTTTGAAGGGGCTTAGCGTAGGGCCCCTCTCGGCCCGGCGTGCATTGCGGCTGGGCCTCCTTGGCGTCATCGGCGTCTTCGTCCTTTCGGGCTGCGTGGGATTGCCGCGCGAGCCGAACCGGGTCCCCTCGTTTGCTACGGAAGGTTATCAGGACACGCCACTGGGCCGGATCACGGCACCCGTTGTGCCCGATGACGGGCGCTCGGCGTTTCGCCTTCTGCCGTTTGCCTTCCCGGCCTACGCGACCCGTATCGAGATGTCCGAGCTCGCCGCCAAGAGCCTCGACGTACAGTACTACTATTTCCCAGGGGACCAGTCGGGCAAGTTCTTCATGCGCGCGCTGCGCAATGCAGCCGAGCGCGGTGTGCGGGTGCGCCTGCTGATCGATGACCTCTACACGGTGGGTGAGGATGACCTGCTGACGAGCCTCGCGGCCTTTCCCAATGTCGAGGTCCGGTTGTTCAACCCGTTCCCCAGTTTCCGGGGACACCTCTGGACCCGCTTTCTGTCGAGCATCGACGAGTTCGGCCGGGTCAACCATCGCATGCATAACAAGATGTTCATCGCCGACAACGCGGCGGCCGTTGTCGGCGGGCGCAACATGGCCGACGAGTATTTCATGCGTGCCGAGGCGAACAACTTCGTGGACATCGACACCTTCGTGGCCGGCCCGCTCGTGCGCGAGCTCTCGGCGATCTTTGATCGCTACTGGAATAGCGAGTACGCCTATCCGCTCGCATCGATCGTGCCGGAAGCCGCGTCGCGCGCCGCCCTGCAGCGCCGCTTCGACGAGTACACCATCTATACCATCGCGCCGCCTCCGGATCAGGTCACCCCCGACACCCTGCGCTACAGCACCCTGCCCGACGAACTGGTCGCGGGTCACCTGAGCGGTGCCGTGGCCGCCCATGCCGAGGCCTTCGCGGATCCGCTGTCCAAGGCCGCGGGCGCCAACCTGAAACGGATCGTCGGGACCGTCACCGACCGGGTGCTCGAATTGATCAGCGGCGCGAAGGAGGACGTCGTCTTGATCTCGCCTTACTTCGTGCCCGGTGAGCGCGGTCTGGAGATGATGAAGGCCGCGCGCGAGCGTGGCGTGCATCTGCTCGTCATCACCAATTCACTGGCCTCCACCGACGCACCCGTGGTTCATGGCGGCTATATCCGCTACCGGCTTGCGATGCTGCAAGACGGTGTCGAGATCCGCGAATTGAGTCCGAGTTTCGTGCGCAAGCGCCAGCGCCTTGGCCGCTTTGGGTCTTCCTTCGGCGCCCTCCATGCCAAGCTTGCCATTGTCGACCAGCGCCGCTTCTTCATGGGCTCCATGAATCTGGATGAACGCTCGGCATTCGAGAACACGGAGCTCGGTCTCATCGTCGATAGTCCGGAGCTGGCCGGCGAACTGCTTGAGCGCAACGATCCGCGTAGCAGCTACACGCTGCGCCTGACTGCCGATGGCCAGCATATCGAGTGGGTCGAGGACGAGGACGGCCTCGAGATCATCCACCGGGAGGAGCCCGAGGTCGGCTTCTGGCTGAAGCTCGAGGTCTTCCTGCTTGCACCCTTCATCTCGGAGCAGGAACTCTAGTGGGTGGGCGCCGGTGGGGTTCGACGCAGGGTTCGGGGCGCGGTGAACCAGGCACCGCGCCAGACAGCGTACGCCATCAGCGTCCCATAGCAGACAAGTCCCATACCCAGCGCGATGAACAGGCCAAAGATCGACCCTGAGAGGCTCAGCGCCAGCCAGCCGCCACCGATGGCGACCACGATCCGCAACAGGCCCGCGGTCAGGGGCCAGAACAGCCGTCCCGCACCCTGGGACGCAAAATACAGCGACAGGCCAAGGCCGAAGAAGCCGTAGAACGGTCCCACGGTGTGCAGATAGGCCGCGCCGGCTGCCAGCATCTCGGGATCCTGCCCGAACAGTTCGAGCCAGGCACGTGGCCAGATTGTGACGGCGAGACCAATGGTCTCGGTCAGGCCAAAGCAGATGAGGCTGCCCGACAGCGCGATGCGCAGCGTGCGTTCCTTCCGGGCCGCGCCGATGTTCGTGCCGATCATGGCCACGAGCGGCGCGCCGACGCCAAAGACGATCGGGATCAGGAGATATTCGAGGCGCGCGCCGGTGCCAAAGCCGGCCACCGCCTTGGTGCCCGCAGTGCCCGCGACCATGGCGGTCGCAAAACCGACCGTCAAGGTCGTCTGGAGCGAACTGATGGCGCCCACCCCACCCACGGCCAGGATGCTGCGAAACAGGGGCCAGCGCAGGCGGGTTGGCCGCCAGCGGGCCAGATTGCGTCCGGAGAGCACGTACCAGGCGAGGATGACCAGGCCCAGGGTGTAGAAGACGACCAGGGCCGTGCCGCCGCCCGCGACGCCCAATGCCGGAAACGGCCCCCAGCCGAAGATGAGGCAGGGAGACAGCGGCACAAGGAGTGCGGTGCCGCCGCAGATCACAAGACCGGGCACGAGCATGTTGCCGGTACCGCGCACCACGCTCGCGAGCGCATTCATGATCCAAAGGAGCGCGTTGCCCGCATAGACCACGTTCGAATAGGCGAGCGCCGCCTCGAGCGACGCCCCGTGCCCGCCCAGTGCCGAGTAGAGCGGGCGTCCCCAGATGAGCGCGACGGCACTGAAGGCCAGTCCCAGGAGACCATTGATGAGCACGGCGTGCCAGACCAGCGCATCGGCCTCCTCGCGCCGCTGGCCGCCGAGCGCGCGGGCCACCGCTGCCGAGATGCCACCTCCCATCGCACCGGCCGAGATCATCTGCATCATCATCACCCCGGGAAACACCAGCGCCATGCCGGACAGCGCATCGACACCGAGCCTGGAGATCCACCAGGTCTCGATCAGTCCGCTGCTGGCCTGGGCGAGCATGATGAGGGTATTCGGCCAGGCCATGCGTAACAGCAGGGGCAGGATGGGGGCCTCGAGCAGCGCGCGCGTGCGTGGATCGGTACTCGCGCTCGGCAGGCGCGGGCTCTGGAGGGGGGCGCTGGCGTCGACGGACACGGGCTGCTCCTTGGTTGCGGTCGGCAGGCGTTGGCCCAGCGGACCGGATCACGCTCCCCTTACGCGTTTCGGCCGATCGGAGTTCCCCATCAGGGCTCGATCAGGCGTCGCTCAGGCATCGTTCAGGGTCCGATGAGGCGCCACCAGGCAATGGACGCAGCACCCGGACCGACCGAGGCGAGGTGCCGATCCGATGCGGGGCTAGGATACCGCAGCAGGGCCAGCCGCGCTGAGCGCGGCAGAGGCCTCGCGCGGATGCACGATCCGGAAGAGCGGCAGGCGGCGCATCGGGCGCGCGAGCTTCAGGACGAGCTTGTCCTTGCTGATCAACCAGTCTGCGTTGGCATCGCGCGCGAGTTCGAGGAACTTCTGGTCGTCGCGGTCACGGCACTGGGGCAGCGCCCGGGGAATGCCCGCCGCCAGGGCCGCCGGGGCCGAAGGGGCCGAAGGGGCGCCCGCAGGCGCGACCCAGTGGTCGAAGTGGGACAGCGCGGCCGCGCGTTGTGCATCGGTGGCGCATAGGCGTGGATACGCCAGTACGCGCACCAGTTCCGCGCGGCAGTCGGAGCGCGTCACCGCCCGGGCCCGGCCGTTCTCGATCCAGGAGGCGATGTCAGCCACCCCGGGGTCGGCAAACACGAGCCAGTCGAGCAGCACGTTCGTATCGAGCACCCAGATCGGTACAGCGCGCCCCACAGCGGGCGTCCAATCATGGCTAGAATGACGCCTGCCCAGCGCATCGGTCGCTGCTTCACAGTCGGTGTGCGCTTGCGCTGACCGGATACGGTCCATGTTGATCCTGATCTCTCCCGCCAAAACCCTCGATTTCGAGACTCCTGCTCCGCGCATCGACCCCTCTGAACCGCTCTTCCTCGAGCGCTCGGCCCTCGTCATGGCCCGGCTGCGCACCCTCTCGGCCGCGAAGCTTGCCGGGCTCATGGACATCAGCCCGGCACTGGCCGAACTCAATGCCAGACGCAACCGCGATTGGGAGGGGAGCGCCGAGTGCGCGCGCGCCAAGGAGGCCCTGTTTGCTTTCCACGGCGACGTCTACGGGGGACTGGACGCAGCTTCCCTGACTCGAGCGCAGGTCCGCTTTGCCCAACGTCACCTGCGCATCCTGTCCGGATTGTACGGAGTTTTGAAGCCGGCTGACCGTATCGAGCCCTACCGGCTCGAGATGGGGACGCCGCTTCCCGTCGCGCGCAAGCGCAACCTCTATGCCTTCTGGGGAGAGCACGTGACCGGGGCGCTTTCTGACGAACTTGAGCGCCATGGGCACTCGGCCCTCGTCAACCTCGCGTCCCAGGAGTACTTCAAGGTGGTGCTGCCCGCACGCCTTGGCCGAGCGGTCATCACGCCGGTCTTCGAGGAGCAGCGGGGCGAGCGCAGCCAGGTCATCAGTTTCTTTGCCAAGCGGGCGCGCGGGCTCATGGCGCGCTTTGCCATCACGAGACGCATCACCGATCCGCAGGCCTTGAAGGCGTTCGACCTTGAGGGCTATGCGTTCGACGCGGCGACTTCCGACGAACGAATCTGGCGCTTTCGGCGCCGCGGGGAGGGTGGTCGATGATCCAGGTCACATGCGGCTTTGACGCGGGGGCGATCGAGGTGGTGCGGGCCGCGAGCGCCGATGCGATCGATCTGCGCATCCGCCGCGACAGCCATGCGGATTTCACCCAATGGTTCTACTTTCGGCTCTCGGGTGCACGCGGACAGAGCACCTCGATTCGGCTCCTGAACGCTGCTCAATGCACCTACCCGCGCGGCTGGGAGGGCTATCAGGCAGTCGCCTCCTACGACCGCGAGGAGTGGTTCAGGGTGCCCACGCGCTATCAGGGCGGGGTATTGACGATTGAGCACGTGCCCGAGCGCGACAGCATCTACTACGCCTACTTCGAGCCCTATTCCTCGGAGCGCCACCTGCTCCTGCTCGGGCGGGCCGAGCGTTCGCCGCGGGTGCGTCTTGTGCACCTGGCGAGCACGGCGGACGGGCGCGATGTCGATCTGGTGCACATTGCCCAGCGCCAGGGTGCCCAGGGGGATGGAGCCGGTGAGCGTCGCGTATGGATCATCGCCCGGCAGCACCCCGGCGAGACCATGGCCGAGTGGTTTGTCGAGGGATTGATCGAGCGCTTGATCGATGTCAGCGATCCGGCGGCGCGCAGTGCGCTGGCTCTCGCGTCCTTCTATATCGTGCCGAACATGAATCCCGACGGCTCGGCGCGCGGCAACCTGCGCACCAATGCCCGGGGCGCGAACCTGAACCGCGAGTGGATGAATCCCTCCGTCCAGAACAGCCCCGAGGTGCTGGCCGTGCGCCGCATGATGCAGGCGGGGGGCGTCACCCTGTTTCTCGATGTGCACGGTGACGAGGCGCTCGCCTATGTGTTCGTGGCGGGCAGCGAGATGCTGCCGAGCTTCTCGCCGGCGCAGGCCGGGCAGCAGGCGGCTTTCGTGAAGGCCTTCAAGGCCGTCAGCCCGGACTTCCAGGATCGCCACGGCTACGGGCCGGGCAAGTACAGCACCGATGCGCTCAAGCTGGCCTCCAAATGGGTCGGACATGAATTCGGCTGCCTGTCGCTCACCCTCGAGATGCCTTTCAAGGACAACGCGCTCTGGCCCGATCCGGCGGTGGGTTGGAACGGCGCGCGCAGCAAGCGCCTCGGAGCGGCGGTGCTCTTCCCGATCCTCGAGCATCTGCGCGCCCTTGCGCAAGCTTGATCCTTGGGTCGGTGCTCAGGTCGGTGCTAAGGTCGGTGCTCAGGTCGGTACTTAGGTTGGTGCTCAGGTCAGTACTAAGGAGCCTGCTCAAGCTTCCGCACGGTCCCAAGTGCGCCGGTGCCGCCGCCTGCGTGCGGCACTTTTGCGCAACTTTGCTGCGCATGCACCCCGCCTCCGGTGCCATCTTGCCGCTTGCGCGCGCCGCACTCTTGCACTAAGGTGGCGACGCGGAAGGTGCTCGCCAGGAGCTACTCGCGCAGCGCCAACCCCTACAATAAATCGACCCCGCCACCACCCCCCACACTGGAGTTCCCATGAATCGTCTTTCCATCGCCGTTAGCCGCTGCGCGCTCGCCGCGGGCCTCTTGTGCACCGGCGCCTTCGCGCAGGCCGAGACACTGGTGTTTGTCGCAGCGCTCAATCCGGCCGCAGAAGTCCCGCCCAAGAACAGCAACGGCACAGGCACCGTGCAGGCCACCTTCGACACCGTCAGCAAGCAGTTTCATTTCGTGGCCACCTACAAGGATCTGACCGGCCCGGCCACCGCGGCGCACTTCCATGGTCCCGCGCTCGCGGGCGCCAATGCCGGGGTCGCCTACGGCATCAAGGGTAGCGTCGAGAGCCCGATCTCGGGTGATACCACGCTCACGACCGAGCAGGCGGCTGACCTGCTTTCGGGCAAGTGGTATTTCAATGTGCACACTGCGGCCAATCCCGGCGGCGAAGTCCGCGGCCAACTGGACCGCCAGAAGTAGCGAACCGGCGCGGGCAGCGCCTGCCTCGGAGTGGCGCACCGAGCAGCGTGCACCCCTGGCACGAAGTCAGTGGGGCGCGCGTCAGTGGGGCGCGTCTTGCAGGCGCTGGCTGAAGTAGACCCATTCGAGGGCCTGGGTGCGCGCGGTCTCCTTCAGATTGGCGCCCGCGCCGTGGCCGCCCTCGATCACCTCGTAGAACAGATAGTCGCTGCCCAGTTCGGCGAGGCGGGCTGCGAACTTGCGCGCGTGCTGCGGTCCCACCCGATCGTCCTTGGAGGTGGTCCACACGAACGGATCGGGATAGTGGACTCCGGCACGCAGATTCGCATAGGGGGAGATGCCGGCCAGGAATGCGCGCTCGTCGGGATTGGCAACGCTGCCGTATTCGCCGACCCATGAGGGCCCGGCTGCGATCTGTTCGTAGCGCAGCATGTCGAGGAGCGGGACCTGGATGTCGACTGCCCGGAAGAGCTCCGGGTGCTGGGTGAGTTCGACCCCCATCAAGAGCCCGCCATTGGAACCTCCCATGATGCCCAGATGGTCTGCGTCGCTGATGCCGCGGGTCGCAAGATCGCGTGCCACGGCGGCAAAGTCGTCGTAGATGATCTGGCGATGGGTCTTCAGGCCCGCCTCATGCCAGGCCGGCCCGAATTCGCCACCACCGCGGATGTTCGCGAGCACGAACGTGCCGCCCCTCTCGAGCCAGAGCTTGCCGATCACACCTGAATAGAACGGGGTCTCCGAGACCTGGAAGCCGCCGTAGGCGTTCAGCACCGCGGGATTGCGCCCACCTGGGGCGAGCTCTGTCGGATGGATCACGAAGTAGGGGATCTTCACGCCATCGCTCGAGGTCGCCTCGAGTTGCTCGACCGTGTCGCGCGACGCGTCGAATTTCGCAGGCAGGCTCTTGGCCAGCACGCGCGCGCCGGTCTCAGTGTCGATGCGGTACAGACGCGTGGGCTCAAGGAAGCTCGTGACCGAGACAAAAGCCAGGTGTCCATGGGGACTCGCATCGGTGGGAACGATGGTCGAATTGCCGGGCAGGTCCTGGGGGTCGCGACTCCACGAGCCATCGGCATGGTGACGGTAAAGAAAGGCCCGCCCGTTGACGTTTTGCAGGGTGGTCACAACCAGCGCACTTTGGCTCGCCTGCACCTCGCCTAACGCCTCGCGCGGCCCCGGCGCGTAGACGAGTACGGGTACCAGCGCATCGGGGTGGGCGCGGGTGGCCGCGAGATCAAGTGCGACGAGGCTGCCGTGCGCAAACAGGGTGCCCCCCGCCTGCCAGTCCTCCGCCAGACTCACGAGCACTTGACCATCGACGAGTGCGACCACCTGGGACTTGAGCGGCAGCGCGAGTTTGGTGGCACCCGCCGGGGTGACGAGGAAGATCTCGGTCTCGAAGAACGATACCGAGCGATTGATGAGTGTGACCTGGTGACCCGCACCGTCCACCAGCACGGTCGGTGTGACCCCGACATCCTTCGGATCGCCGCGGAAGATCTCTCTCGCCGCGGCCAGGGGCTGGCCGCGCGACAGCGTCTTGACGACATAGGGATAGCCTGAGGCGGTGAGCTCACCCGGCGCCCACTCGCGCGCCGCGATCAGGGTGTCGGCGTCAAGCCAGGCGGCGTCCTGCTTGCCGCGCGGCAGGATGAAGCCGTTTTTGACGAAACGGCCGGCGGCAAGGTCGAATTCGCGCAGCGTGGCGGCATCCTCGCCACCGTCAGAGAGGATGAGGAGGCAATGGTTCTCCGCGGGCTGCGCACACTCCGCGCCGTGCCAGACCCAGTTGGCGTGCTCCGCGCGCGCCAGGGCATCGAGATCGAGCACGGTCTTCCAGCGTGGATGGACAGCCAGGTAGTCCGCCTCGCTGGTGCGGCGCCAGATGCCGCGTACATGCTGGGCATCGCGCCAGAAATTCGTGATCCCGCCGGCCAGCTGGGCGGGCATTGGGATCCGGTCTTGCGCCTCGTCGACGGCGAGTGCCTCGGACTCAAAGCGCGCAAAACGCGCATCACTCGCGAGGGCCGCCAGCGTGCGCTGGTTTTCCGTGTGAATCCATTGGAGCACGCGCGGGCCGCCGGGCTCTTCGAGCCACTGATAGGGATCCGTGCCCGCGTCGGCTGCCTGCGCCGCGCCAGACAGTCCAACGATGAGGAAGCCTATGGTGATCTGCAGTTGCATCGAGGCGGCCCCTGGTGAGAAGGAAGGTGAAGCTAGAGATTTTGCCAGAGTCCGCCCTCGCTCGTCGGATCGTCGGATCGTCGGNNAGCCCTGTCACGGCGTGGGCTCGCACTCGCTCGCCGCATTGCTGTGCGCACTTCGGGCAGACGAGCCCGTGGTGGCGTCATGACCCCGGCCCGGTTCGCGTCCGAGCCGCTCGAGTTGGGTGATGGTGCCCTCGCGGTGCTGGCCGCACGCGTGCCACCGCGCGCCGACCGGCTCGGCGTTTTATGCCACCGGGGAATGAGTGATATCCGGATCGGGCGTATTGTGATCGAGGCCGGTGCGCACTAGAGTCCCTTCGATGCACCGATCAATGTTCACGCCGGGCCTTTGGGAGCGGAGCGCCGCTTCCCATCGACAGCAATCGGCTACGCGAGCCCCATGGGTCCGCATCCGCTCTGTTGCTCGAGGTGTTCTGGCCGAAGCGATTGAGACACATCAATCTGGAGGGCAGCGTTCCTGGTGCATCGGCCTGGTGAGCGCTGCATCAGGCCGGGGGGTGCACGCGGGTTGCGCCTGGCTGTCCCGCGCTGATCCGCATGCTCGCCCGGCGCTCTGGGCAGAGTACGAGGTGCCAAGGGCTCTGCCCCAGCTTGGCTGGTGCCTGCGCGGCCAACGCGCTGAAGGATCTTCGGCGGTGCGTTTGCCCGGCCCGAATTTCCGGCACGGCGAAGCGCGCGATGAGCAGCCGGCGCCGCTGACACGCACGTCTCTCGGCTCCGACGGACTTGGCATGTCAAGCCACCGGGGCATGAGTGAAATCCGCATCCGACTCATTGTCATGAAGGCCACTTGCCGCCTCGGCGACTGCCATGCACTGAGTGATGATCACGCCGGGTCTGCCGGACGCGAGCGGGGGCTCGCACCGGTAGACATCCGCTGCGCGACTATGAATACCCCAACCGCCGTCCAGATCTTGATATGTGCGATACCGAACAGTTTGCATATTGGCGAGTGGCTAATTTCTTAGCCCACGAGGCCTTCATCGACACTCAGGCTACAACCGGGCACTCTCGTCTACCCTGGAGTACTGAACGCTTGGGCCGGCTCATCGCGTCCAGACGCATCGGCAACGCGATGTTTGAAAATGCGAACATTCAGACTGTATCCCCAGGCCGTGTGATGGGCCTGCGGGTCGGCCGGCCCCGCCACACCCAGCGCGACTTCCAAGCCGAACGCCCAGATGCCCTGGAGCGTAGTCGTTGAGGCTCGGCCGACGCAGCGCCGCGCTGGCGGGGGCGCTTGGCCTCGCACTTCTCATCTCAGTCGTTGTGCACGCTCAATCGGCGTACCCACCTGACGCGCCCAGCTTCAATCTGCCGGAGACGAACTTTGGCTCTCCTGATGGGGCTCGGGGCGACCTGCCGCGGCCCGCGCCGGGCTTCGCCCATGCGTCGGTCGCGTCCAACCCCCAGGCACCCGGTGCAAAACCGGTCGGCGAGAAGACCTGCATTGCGTGTCACAAGCTCGAGGTGGAGCATTTCACGCACACGCTCCACGCGCTCGGTCTGCATGTCGCCAACCGCTCGGATCCGAGCATACCCGTGTGCGAAGCCTGTCATGGACCGGGTTCGGAGCACGCCGCGGATCCGCGTGTCAAGGGGCTCATCATCGGGTACACGCATGGTTCCGGCACCCCGATCGAGACCCAGACCAAGACCTGCCTCACCTGCCATTCAGGCGGTCCGCGGGATCGCTGGAAGGGCTCGGTGCATCAGCGCGAAGAGCTGTCGTGCAGCGATTGCCACAATCCGATGGCGAAATTCTCGGCCCAGGGCCTGATGGCGCGGTCATCGATCAACGATACCTGCGGCCAATGTCACAAGGATATCCTCGAGCAGTTCAGTCGCCGCTCGCACATGCCGTTGCCGGAGGGCCACTTGAGCTGTGCGGATTGCCACAATCCCCACGGCACCCTGACCGATCACCTGCTTAAGACCGCCACAGTCAACGAGACCTGTTATCAGTGTCACGCTGAAAAGCGTGGACCCTTTCTCTTCGAGCACGCGCCCGTAAGGGAGAGCTGCCTGAACTGCCACTTGCCCCATGGCTCGAACCAAAGCACGCTGCTGGTCGCACCGGTGCCATTTCTCTGCCAGCAGTGCCACACCAACTTCCTGCACCCGAACGACCTGCAGACCAAGCAGGCGCTCGGAACAGGTCTGCATCCCGATGAGCGCGTGCTGGGGCGTGGATGTCTCACGTGCCATGCGAACATCCACGGCTCCAACGCCGCGTCGGGTGTACGCTTCCACGAGTAGGGTACCGCCCCATGCGCATGCCATCGAGTGGGAACCTCCTGACGCGTCCCCGGATTCTGGGGGCTCTGCTCGGGCTCGCGTTGGCGGGAAGCCCTGCGCTGGGCCGGGCCGACAGTGGGGTGGGGATCGACACCAATCTCGCCAACAAGATCGACCCGACGGCCGGCCATAGCATGGGGGTCACCGACCTGGACGGCACCAGCTGGCTTGAACCCGGACAACACAGCTCGCCCACCGGAAACCTGTACCAGGTTCCTCCGGTGGAACCGGATGTCGAAGCGCTCGGCCTGTGGCTCGTCTACGGAAGCCTTGACGTCGGTTACCTGCACACTTCGGGACAGAAGACCGCACTGTTTGACCGGTACACGAGCTGGCCCGCCCACGGACCGGCCGCGAGCTTCGACGTCAACGCAGAGCGGCCCTCGGACGGCAGTTACGCGGAACTCAAGGGCAGCTTCGTGAGCGCCGAGGACCAATATTACGAGGCCGTCTACGGCAAGGCCGGCGCCTACAAGGCCCAGGTCTTTGTGTCTGACCTGTCAAACATCCTCTCCACCGATGCCAAGCCGATTTTCAACGGGGTCGGGTCCAATAACCTGACCCTCGCGGGTGGACTCGTGCCGGGCGGCAGTACTCCAGCCGAGGTCGCGGCCGCCTCCGCCGCCGCCCCGGTCACGACGCTGGGCACGCGGCGCGACAAGCAGGGGATCGCCCTGTCGGCCTTTCTGACGCCCGACTGGTCGGTCTACTTCAACATCAGCGACGAGGAACGCAAGGGGGACCGACCCTATGGGGGGCCGTTCTTCTTCAATCTCGGCGGCATCGGGGGTGGGATCGAGGAGACCGTCAAACCGATCAACGACAGCACCGTCAACCTGTCCGCGGGGGCCCGCTACGTGGGTGCGGCGTGGCGCCTTGATTTCGGCTACACCGGTTCGCTCTACCGCGACGATTATCTCTCCTATTCCTTTCAGCAGCCTTTCGATCTCGGGCCGCCCGTCATTCCCGGTGCTGCTTCGGCACGCATCACCGAGGGGCAGATGTCGATGGAGCCCGACAACGCATATCACGATCTGCATGTTACGGCCACGCACGTCCTGCCTCTGGACGGCGAGGCGTCGCTGAACGCCGAGGTTGGCGAGATGCGGCAGAACTCATCGATCCTGCCGCCGACCAATTGCCAGGGCGTGTTCGGCATCTCGACGAATGGGACCTTCACTCTCGGACCGGGCAACCCGTTGCTGTTCCCCTGCAGCCAATGGAATACATCGGCTGCCCTGTCCCAGCAGACGGCGAACATGCTGATCGTCACAAAACAGGCGGCGGCCACGATTGTGCTGAAACCCGCGAGCGACGTGACCTTTCGGGCTGGCACAAAATACAACGACCAGGACTACCGCAACCAGTACGTGATGTACAACCCGGAGAATGGCAGTTACGGCTACGTCGCGGAAAACGGCGCGGAGGCGAGCATCATTCCTGGGGATCCAGGGTTCTGGAACCCCATCACCAACCCGCATGCCACTGATACGCAGATCGAGAGCATCCCGTACAGCTGGCAGACGCTCGAGGCCTACGGAGGGGTCGACTGGCGAATCTCTCGGCACAATACGCTTGGCCTGACCTACACGTTCGATCACTACGATCCTGCCCACCGTGAGGTCAGCTACGTCAATGACAACACCCTGAAGCTCAACTGGACCAACCGGAGCATCGGGTGGCTGACCCTGCGCGCCAACTATACCTACCTGAAGCAATCCGGGAGCGTCTACAACGACGATCCCTATGCGTTCGCATTCTTTCAGAACCTGCCGGGTTTCGTACCCTCGGACGACACAGTCACGGCCTGGACCGTCAATGGCATGCGCAAGTACGATATTGCCGATCGCGAAGAAAGCAAGAT
>PLEY01000117.1:21336-21470 GCA_003136595.1 Burkholderiales bacterium | reverse complement strand
CGTTCGACACCCGGCATCGAGCCGACCGGCTGCCTCAACCTCGATCCCTCCAGCACGAAGACCGGATAGATGAGGTCATTCGCCGTCAGGAGGTTTTCGCGCATCAGACGACGCGAGAAATCGTCGCGCCGCAT
>PLEY01000117.1:0-21315 GCA_003136595.1 Burkholderiales bacterium | reverse complement strand
GGAACCACCGAACTTTTACGGCACACCTAAATCATACGGTACAGATGGCTCCGGCTGTCTCCCGCTTCTCCTCCCTGAGCGGGTGCCTTTAACGAAAAGGCGTTATCGCCCCGACGTCATTCCCCTTGCGTCGGGGCTTTTTTTTGGAACCCGGCCAAGTCCCGGTCATTGTCCGACAATCCGAGCATCTCGAGAACCCGANNCCCGGTCTTGCGCCTGCTCGACCCCGGTGCGCTTCAGACTCGAGAACAGTTGGCTGGTGTTGAGTTCACCATAGCGCGCGAGCCCGGCCTGGGTTTCACGCAGGGCGAGCGCCGCCTCGGAGCGATTCAATTTGTCGGCCTTGGTCAGAAGTCCGTGGATCGGCTTGCCGGTCGGGGCGAACCACTCGATGAGCCCGAGGTCGAGTTCTGTGAGCGGTCGGCGCACGTCCATGATCAGTACGAGACCCACAAGTTCACTGCGCAGGCGGATGTAGTGGCTAAGTAGCGCATCCCAGTGCGCCTTGGCGGCATGCCCCACCTGGGCATAGCCGTAGCCGGGCAGATCGACGAGAAATCCGGCCGGCAGGGCTTCACGATCGCCCTGGCCGCCGAGGGCGAAATAATTGATGTGCTGGGTTCGACCCGGAGTTTTACTGGCAAACGCCAGCCGTTTTTGCTGGCACAGCGTGTTGATCGCGGTCGACTTCCCCGCGTTGGAGCGACCGGCGAACGCCAATTCCGGCAGTCCCCACTCGGGAAGCTGGTTCATGGCGTTGGCGGTCGTGTAGAACCGAGCCTGCTGAAGGATGGACATGGACCCCGTCTGGCGCGCCGGCTCACCCCAGGCCGCACCATGCCGCCGGGCCAGAAGGCGCTCGCCGCTCCGGTCGCCCAGAGCGCAATCGTGAAGATCTGTATAATAAATTGTTTGGCAACGCTTAATTGCACCTCTTAAGCGCCAACCCCAAAAGAGGCGCGCCTGCGGTATGTGGCGCGCGTTGTTGATCGTCAGTCGCCCACAGGTATCCCGATGACCCGCGCCATCGTAAAGTTCGCCGCTCTCGCCAGTCTGGCACTCGCAATTAACTGCGCCGCACGCGCAGAGGATGCCGCGACCCCCGCGGCGAAAGCGCCTGATGTGGCCAAAGGCCAGGCGATTGCGGGTCAGGTCTGTGCCGCGTGCCACGGCGCCGATGGCAATGCGATCGCTCCCACGTTCCCCAAGCTTGCCGGCCAGCACGCCGAGTACCTGTACAAGGAACTGACCAACTTCAAGAGCGGTGAGCGCGCCAACGCGGTCATGGGGCCGTATGCCGCAGCCCTGTCGGATGACGACATGCACAACGTCGCCGCCTACTTCGAGGCCCAGACCCAAAAGCCGGCAAGCGCCCAGGACAAGGCCGAGGCGGCACTCGGGCAAAAGATCTACCGGGCCGGAATCGCTGCCAAGAGCGTGCCGGCATGCGCGGGTTGCCACAGTCCGAACGGCGCTGGCATTCCCGCTCAGTACCCGCGTCTGGCCGGCCAGTGGCAGGAATACGCACAGGCCCAACTGACCGCATTCCGGGGCGGCGTGCGCAACAACAATGCGGCCATGATGGCGATCGCATCGCGTCTGTCAGACGACGAGATGAAAGCGGTCGCCGACTACGTGGCGGGGCTGCGCTAGAGTTCGACCGGCGTTCGCGGGCTGAAAGACATCGAGGGGTGACGGTGGTCACCCCTTGTCTTTTGGTGGCCAGGCGCGCGCCGCATGAGATCTCAATGAGGCCTCATTGAGGTCTCACAAGCCCCGCCAGACCACGCAGGGCCGTACCCGTACCCGCTGCCCGGATGCAGGCCCCGCGAACTGTAAGGATTCCTGGCGCGGCGGCGACTACCTGACTCACCTTAGGAAATCTGACCATGCGAAGCCTGCGCATCCCCCTCATCCCCTCCTCGGAGATCACGCCGCGTCACGTGTTTGAGGCGCGCCGCGGATTTCTGAGGCAGGCGGGCAGCGTGGCGCTTGCAGCCTCCGGGCTGACGGCGTCCCTCGCGCAGCGGACGCAGGCCGAGACCGCACCGGCGGTGAAACTTGCCGCCAAGCCCAATCCCGCTTATGCGTTAGCCGAGCAGCCCACGCCTTACAAGGACGTGACGGGCTACAACAATTTCTACGAGTTTGGCACCGACAAGCGCGATCCCGCCGAGCGTGCCCACACGCTCAAGACCCGGCCCTGGACCCTCCAGGTCGACGGTCTCGTCAAGACACCGATGACGTTTGCCATCGACGATCTCATCAAGATCGCACCGCTCGAGGAACGTGTCTACCGGCACCGCTGTGTCGAGGGCTGGTCGATGGTCGTGCCCTGGATCGGCTTCCCGCTTGCCGAACTCCTGCAGCGCGTGGGTCCGACAGGCGATGCGAAGTATGTCGAATTCACAAGCTTGGCCGACCAGAAGCAGATGCCCGGGATCGGCTCGGGGGTGCTCGACTGGCCCTACCGCGAAGGGTTGCGCCTGGACGAGGCCAACCATCCCTTAACGCTGCTCACCTTCGGCCTGTATGGCGAGGTTCTGCCGCCGCAGAACGGCGCCCCGGTGCGCATCGTGGTGCCGTGGAAGTATGGCTTTAAGAGCGCCAAATCGATCGTCAAGATCAGTCTCACCAACCGGCTACCCCTGACCTCGTGGAATCGCACGGCTCCCGAGGAATACGGTTTCTATTCGAACGTCAATCCGAACGTCGACCATCCGCGCTGGAGCCAGGCGACCGAGCGCCGCATCGGCGCGGGCACTCTCTTTGCCCCGAAGCAGAAGACCCTGATGTTCAACGGCTACGAAGCGCAGGTCGGACAGCTCTATGCCGGCATGGATCTGCGCAAGTTCTTCTAGGTGAGTAGCGAACGTGACTGCAAGTGACGTCCGCGAGAGCCAGAGCCGCAATTGGGCAATGCGGGTGAGAGCGCCGGCGCCAGGCAGCATCGCCGTCATCAAGGCGACCCTGTTCGTCCTCGCGCTCACTCCCCTGGCACGGCTCGTCTATGGAGTGTTCGCCGATCGCCTGGGCGCCAATCCGGTCGAATTCATCACCCGCGACACCGGCGACTGGACACTCATCTTTCTGTCCCTGACGCTGGCCGTCACCCCCGCCCGCTGGCTCCTGCACTGGCCCTGGCTGTTGAAGCTGCGCCGCATGCTGGGACTCTACACCTTCTTCTATGCCCTCCTGCACTTCACCACCTACTTCTGGCTCGACAAGTTCTTCGATCTCACGGCCATCGGGCGGGACATTCTGAAGCGCCCGTTCATCACGGTCGGATTTGCGGCGTTCGTGCTGCTGGTGCCGCTGGCCGCCACCTCGACGAACCGGATGGTGAAACGACTCGGTGCGCACAACTGGCGCCGCTTGCACCGCGCCGTCTACCTGATCGCCCCCCTGGGAATCCTGCACTTCTGGTGGATGAAGGCCGGCAAGCACGATTTCCACAGACCGATCGTGTATGGCAGCGTGCTCGCCGTCCTGCTCGCAGCGCGCATCGTGCATTTCTGGTGGGTCCGCCGTGTCACGAGCCGTGCCGAGGCCGCTTTGAACCCCACGACAGGACAGGGGATGCGAACGCTCGGCAGCAAGGTGCCTGGCAAGGTGTCTAGCGCGTAAGCGGCAAGAGTTTCTCCTGCGCGAACAGGGCGCTGATGGGCTCCCGGGCGCGGATCTCGTGGATCGTGTCACGATCGACCATGACCTCGGCGGCGAGCGGCCGGCTGTTGTAGTGCGAAGCCATCGACATGCCGTACGCCCCCGCCGACAGGAAGGCGAGCAGGTCACCCTCGGCCAGAGACAGTTCGCGGTCGCGCGCAAGCCAGTCACCCGACTCGCAGATCGGTCCGACCACATCCCAGCGCTTGGCACCCGCCTGCCCCTCCTGGAACGGCACCACCTCGTGCCAGGCCTCGTATAGCGAGGGGCGCAGCAGATCGTTCATCGCCGCATCGACAATCGCGTAGTTCTTCTCGTGTCCGGGTTTCAGGTACTCGACGCGCGCGAGGAGCAGGCCGGCGTTGCCCACGACCGAGCGTCCCGGCTCGAACAAAACCCGCAGGGGGGAGCCGCCATGGCGGGCACGGCGCCAGTCCGCGATCCGGGCCAAGACCCGCTTGACAAAGCTGCCCACCGCGACCGTCTCCTCGGCCTGGTAGGCAATCCCGATTCCGCCACCGACATCGATGTGCCGGATCGCAATCTGCTCCAGCTCGAGCCGATCGACGAGCCCCGTCAGGCGATCCACTGCCGCAATCAGGGGTTCTTCCTCGAGCAGCTGAGAGCCGATGTGACAATCGATCCCAACCACCTCGAGATGCGGCAGCCGCGCGGCTTCGCGATAGGCCGCCAGGGCGTCCTCGATGGGAATGCCAAATTTGGTGTCCTTCAGACCGGTTGCGATGTAAGGGTGGGTCTTCGGGTCCACGTCCGGATTGATGCGCAAGGACACCGGTGCCCGCGCGCGCGCGTCGCGTGCGACCGCATCGAGGCGGTGCAGCTCCGAGAAGGACTCGACATTGAAGCAGCCGATGCCGACTTCGAGGGCGCGGCCGAGTTCGGCGGCGGTCTTGCCGACCCCGGAGAAGATGATCTTGGCGGGGTCGCCCCCCGCGGCGAGGACCCGCTCGAGTTCGCCCGCCGAGACGATGTCGAAGCCGGCCCCGAGATGCGCCAAGAGCTGCAGGATGGCGAGATTCGAACTGGCCTTGACTGCGTAGCAGACCAGCGCGTCGTGACCCCGGCAGGCGTCGGCATAGGCGCGAAACCCCTCGGAGAGCGCGGCCCGTGAGTACACGTAGGTGGGCGTGCCGTAACGCCGGGCGATGCGCTCGAGCGCAACCTCTTCGATGTGGAGCTGTCCGAGCCGGTAGGCGATGTGCGGGCGCAGCATCATGGCTGCGAAGGCACCAACTTCAATCCTGGCTGCGCTGCGCTGCTGGCATCATTCAAGCTCGCGTCAGGCACGGGGTCAACCGCAGGGGTCGCACTGGGCACCAAGGCCGCATCGGCGCCAAGCGTGAGACCTGGAAACTGGGGGGTCGAAATCAAGAGCGGCGCGACCGGCGATGCCGCACCCGGCCCGGCATTCGGAATGTAGAGGGGGCCACGCTGCCCGCACCCGGCCACGACGGACAGCGCGACACAGACGGCTCCCGCAGTCACGGCCCGCGCCCCGGCAGATGCCCGGGATTCGCGGCGGGACGATTGCGCTTTGGATTGGACAACGGGCATGATGGGATACTGCAGGGTTTCAGGAAGTTTAACATGAGCGATAGCGAGTTCCTCGACCTCGTCGACAGGACCCTCCTTGGCATCGAGACCGCCATCGAGAACAGCGCCGCCGAGGTGGATGCGGCGCGCAGCGGCAACGTGCTCGCGCTGGAATTTGACGATGGCACCAAGATCATCATCAACAGCCAGGTGGCGCTCCACGAATTGTGGGTGGCCGCGCGCAGCGGCGGCTTCCATTTCCGTCACGAGGACGGGGCGTGGCACGATACCCGCGACCATACCGAACTGTTCGCGGCCCTCTCGGGGCTCATCAGCTCCCAGACCGGCGCGCCGGTCGCACTCGTGGGCTAGGGCGGCGTGGAGGGGGATTGGAGGGGGTGTGGAGGCCGTTTGGGCACGGACCCACACCCAGGCGGCGCGCATGGCAATCGAGCACCTTGCGGGCACCGGCCTTTCCGGACATTGGGCTCGATCAGTTGCGCAGGGTGCCGTACGCGGCGGGTTGGGCCGGGGTGGGGTCGCGGCGAGCAGGCGCCGATGGCACCGTCCCGTTGGCGGTAGCTGCGCGCGCAGGCTGGGGCACGACAGGGGATGCTGCGGCGGTCCCCGACGGACCTGCCAAGGGGTTGATCATTCCCGGGGCGATTCCCGCTGCAGCGGCTGCACCCGGGGCGGGTGCGGCCTGCGCGCCCGGCGGCGGCGGCACACCACCCGGGGTGTCGGGGAGCGTTCCGGGGGCTAAGTCCCCGGGCAGGCCCTGATCGAGACCGAGCGTCGCGATGCCACCCTGACCCGGCTGGAATTCAGTGTAGAAGACCTCGCCACCAACGTTCACAACCCCCGGCGGCATGACCCGGTCCTTCTCAGGCGCACCCTTCAGGGCGACCTGCATATAGGAGACCCAAAGCGGCAGGGCCAGGCCCCCACCCGTCTCGCGATCACCGAGCGATTTCGGCTGATCGAAGCCGATCCAGGAGATGGCGACCAGGTTCTGGTTGCTATAGCCGGCAAACCACGCGTAGGNNCTATAGCCGGCAAACCACGCGTCGCGCGAGTCGTTGGTGGTCCCGGTCTTGCCCGCCAGGTCGTGGCGCTTGATCGCCACCGAGATCGGGGCTGCGGTGCCCGCCCGGGCGACGCTTTTCAGGAGGCTGTCCATGATGTAGGCGTTGCGCACATCGATGACCCGATTGGCCTCGTTCTCCGCGAGCGCCGGCTCAGCCCTGGCCAGGACCTGGCCGGTGCTGTCGGTGATGCGGGCGATGAAGTACGGATTGACCTTGTAGCCTCCGTTGGCGAATACCGAGTAGGCGCCCAGCATCTGCCAGGGCGTGACCGACCCCGCACCCAGGGCCATCGGGAGATAGGCCGGATGCTTTTCGGGGTCAAGACCGAAGCGGCCGATGTAATTCTGGACATACTTTGGGGTGATGGCCTGCAGGATCCGGATCGACACCATGTTCTTGGAACGCTGCAGCGCCTGGCGCAGCGTGATCGGTCCGTCGTACTTGTTATCGTAATTCTTGGGCTCCCAGGTCGTGCTGCCGGTCAGGGCAGCATCGATGACGACCGGGGCATCATTGACGATGGTCGCCGGCGTGAAACCGCGCTCGATGGCTGCCGAGTAGACGAAGGGCTTGAAGCTCGAGCCCGGCTGCCGCCAAGCCTGGGTGACGTGGTTGAACTTGTTGCGGTTGAAGTCAAATCCTCCGACCAGGGCGTGGACCGCGCCGTCCTCGCAGGAGGCAGCCACCAACGCCGCCTGGATCTGGGGCAGCTGGATGATCTCCCAGCTACCCTTGCCATTCTGGGTGATGCGGATGATGGCACCCCGGCGGATGCGCTTGGTCGGCAGGGCCTTGTCAGAAAGCGCTCCGGCGGCGAATTTCAGACCGTCGCCGGTGATCTCGTAGGTCTCTCCCTGGCGCGCCACATGCACCGCCTTGGGGCTCGCATCGAGCACCACGGCAGCCAGCAGGTCGTCACTGTCGGTGTACTCCAGAAGGGCATCCTCGATCGCCTGGTCGAGTTCCTCCGGTTTGGAAGGCAGGTCGGCGAAACCCTCCGGGCCCTCGTAGCTGTGGCGGCGCTCATAGGCGAGAACGCCATTGCGCAGCGCAGCATAGGCTGCGCTCTGCTCCGCGGCGATGAGGGTGGTATAGATGTTCAGTCCGCGGGTGTAGGTTTCCTCCTTGAACTGGTCGTAGGCGATCTGGCGAGCCATCTCGGCGACGTACTCGGCATGCACCGAGAACTCGGTGCCCTCGACCTTCACGCCGGGCTTCTCCTCGAGTGCATTCTTGTATTGCTCATCGGTCAGAAAGCCGAGCGCCAGCATGCGGTTGAGCACATACAGCTGGCGCGACTTGGCGCGTTCGGGATTGACGATCGGGTTATACGTGGAGGGCGCGCGTGGCAGGCCGGCCAGCATGGCCGCCTCGGCAGGCGTGATGTCCTTTAGCGCCTTGCCGAAGTAGACGCGCTCGGCCGAACTGAAGCCATAAGCCCGCTGGCCGAGGTAGATCTGGTTGATGTAGACCTCGAGGATCTGGTCCTTGGTCAGCGTCGACTCGATCTTGAAGGCCATCAGCACCTCGTAGAACTTGCGGGTATAGCTCTGCTCGCTCGAGAGGAAGAAGTTGCGGGCCACCTGCTGGGTGATGGTGCTCGCCCCCTGCCTGCGCCCGCCACCGAAGGCCGTGCCGCGCAGGGCGTTCGTGACGGCAGCCCGGATCACGCCCGCGTAATCGATGCCGCCATGCTGGTAGAAGCGGTCGTCCTCAGCGGCCAGGATCGCCTGCTTCATGACCAGCGGAACGTCGCCAATGCGCACCACATTGCGCCGCTCCTCCCCAAATTCTCCGATCAAAACGTTGTCCGCCGTGTAGACTCGCAACGGGATCTTCGGCCGATAGTCGGTCAGGGAGTCGATCGGAGGCAGGTTTTTGTAGGCCAGCGACGTGGCAAGGGTGATGAGAAACGCCGCGGAAATGACAATTGCCCCGGCGATCAACGCAATCCAGAAGGCGACGCGGAGGGAGAAGTATAAAAAAGGGTTCAGCTTGCGGCTGGGGGGACGTTCTTCGGAAGCGGTCATGCGCGGTTCTTTGAAAGGGTTCGGCGGATTATAGCGGCCCGACCCGCGCCAGCCCTGCGCTTAGGCAACATGCCGCATGCAACATGCCTTAGGATGCGCCCCAGCCCCCGGCGAGGGGCGCCTGGCCCAACTGTAGAGCGCAGCGTCGCTATGTTGTTTTTTCTGCGGCCGCTCGTGCAAATAACTTTACATTTTTCGGAACATATTGCTAGCATCTCAGGTAAATTTTATATATATCCCCTAACCCCTCGTAGTTAATAGGTTTTTTAGTGCGGGGACTACGGTTGGGACGCCGGTTAACGACCGTTCATCAGTGGAGAGCTTTCCTTGGCCTTCGATTTTGGGGCACTTTTTTCGTCGCAAAGTCAGCCGCTACTGGGGCTGGACCTGAGTTCCTCCAGCGTGAAGCTGGTCGAACTGTCGGGATCCGCCACGACTGGCTATCGCCTCGAGCGTTACGCGATCGAGCCCTTGCCCAAGGGCGCTATCACCGATGGTAACGTGGAAAATCTGGAAGCGGTCTCCGAGGCCGTCAAGCGGGCCTGGAAGAAGAGTGGGACAAAAATCCGCAATGTCGCGATGGCGCTGCCGAGCGCCGCCGTGATCACCAAGAAGATCATGCTCCCGGGCGGGCTGTCGGAGGAGGCGCTCGAACTCCAGGTGGAGACCGAGGCCAACCAGTACATCCCCTTCGCCCTGGATGAGGTGAGCCTGGATTTCAGCGTCATCGGTCCGGCGCCCAATGCCCCCGATGACGTCGAGGTCCTGCTCGCCGCCTCCCGCAAGGAGAAGGTCGAAGACCGCGTTGCGGTCGCCCAGGCCGCGGCGCTCAAGCCGGTCATCATGGACATCGAGTCGTTCGCCACCCGCGCGACGGCCGAGCGCGTCATCAAGCTCATGCCCAACGAGGGTGAAGGCCAGATCATCGCGCTGTTTTCGATCGGCGCCTATACGACCACCATCTCCGCGACCCTGAACGGGCAGGCGATCTACGAACGCGAGCAGGCCTTCGGCGGTGCGCAGCTTACCCAGGACATCGCGCGCGCCTACGGCCTGTCGGCCGACGAGGCTGAAGCCAAGAAGCGCGCCGACGACCTGCCCGAGAACTACGAACGCGACCTGCTGCAGCCGTTTGCGGACAATATTGCCCTTGAAGTGACGCGCGCCCTGCAGTTCTTCTTCACCTCAACGCCCTACAGCCGCGTCGACCAGATCCTCCTGGCCGGCGGTTGCGCGGTCATTCCGGGCCTGGTCGACGTCGTCGGCACCCGGACCCAGGCCTCCACATCCATCCTGAATCCGTTCAAGGGCATGGACATGAGCGCCCAGGTTCGCGAGAAGCAGGCCCGCCTGGATGCTCCGTCGCTGCTGGTCGCAACCGGACTGGCCATGCGAAGGAGCGGTCAATGATCCAGATTAACCTTCTGCCCCACCGGGAGGAGCGCCGCAAGCAGCGGCGGATCGAATTCTATGTGATGGCGGTGCTGGCCCTGATCTCGGCGATCGTCATCGTGTTCATCGTCGGGCTCATCATCAGCAATGAGATCGAGGACCAGACGCAGCGCAACGATTTCATCAAGACCGAAAACGCCAAGCTCGACGAGCAGATCAAGGAGATCGCCGACCTGAGAGCCGAGATCGACAGCCTGAAGGCGCGCCAGCAGGCGGTGGAGGACCTCCAGGGTGACCGCAATCTGCCGGTGCACCTGCTCGACGAGCTGGTCAAGCAGGTTCCAGAAGGCATCTTCCTCCTGAGCTCCCGCCAGACCGGATCGAAGGTGACGCTCAGCGGCTACGCCCAATCGAACGACCGGATTTCGGAGATGCTGCGCAACCTCGGCAACAACTCGCCCTGGCTGGACTCGCCCGACCTGGTGGAAATCAAGTCAGCGACGATCGGCACGGACAAACGCCGCGTCTCGCAGTTCACCATGAACGTGAACCTGCGCCGCCCGGTCGCTGAGAAGGCCAAGGACGCCGCCGGCGCTTCCGGCAAGCCGGCGACTCCCGCAGCCCCTGCGGCAACGAATTGATCGGGTGAGCCATGGCAGATCTGAATAAACTCGTCGACCAGTTCCGCAATCTCAACCCCAGGGACCCGGGCACGTGGCCGGTGCTGCCGCGGGTTGCGACGGCGCTCGGTGTCGTGGTCGTCGTGATGGTGCTCGGATGGTTCCTCTACTGGAGCGACCAGGTCGACCAGTTGCACTCCCTGCAGGATCAGGAGGCGTCGCTGAAGAAGGCCTATCGTGACAAGCTCACCCAGGCTGTCAATCTAGAACCGCTGCGCAAGCAGAAGGACCAGGTTGCGCAGTACGTGTTCCGTCTCGAGAAGCAGTTGCCGAGCAAGGCCGAGATGGACGCGCTGCTGTCGGACATCAATCAGGCGGGGATCGGGCGCGGCCTGCAGTTTGAGCTGTTCCGGCCCGGGGTCAGCACGGTGAAGGACTACTATGCCGAGTTGCCCATCGAGATCCGGATCATCGGTAATTACAACGACCTCGGGCAGTTCACGAGCGACATCGCCGCCCTGCCACGGATCGTCACCTTGAACAATCTCCAGATCACCACCGGCGCCGCCGGCGCTAGCGCCGCACCCACCAACTCGGCGTCGATGCATGGCGATGTGCTCACCATGGACGCGATTGCCAAGACCTTCCGCTACCTCGATCCCGAAGAGGTCGCGGCGCAGCGCCAGGCGAAGGCCGCTGCCAAGAAGGGAGTACAAGCCAAATGAAGCGCTTACTCCTCGCATCCGGGTGCCTGCTGCTCGCGTCGTGCGGCAGTTCGACTGATGAGGTCAGGCAGTGGATGGCCGACGTGAAGAAGGAGATCCGTCCGGTCGCCACCAAGCTGCCTGAGCCGAAGACCTATGAGGCGTTTGTCTATCCCGACAAGAACGAGGTCGATCCGTTCGACCCGGCCAAGATCACCAATGTGCTGCGCAAGCTGGCAGCGAAGTCCAACAATGGCCTCGCGCCCGATCCGAATCGTCGCAAGGAGCCGCTCGAGGCCTATCCCCTGGACAGCATTTCCATGGTCGGAACCCTGTCCAAGCCCGGCTTGCAATTTGTATTGCTGCGCGCCGAAGGCATCGTCTATCCGGTCAAGCTTGGCAACTATGTGGGGCAGAACTTCGGGGTCGTGACCAAGATCTCGGACAGCCAAGTGACGCTTAAGGAAGTGGTCCAGGACGCCTCCGGCGAATGGGTTGAACGCATCAGCACACTGCAATTGCAGGAGAGCACAAAATGATTCGAGTACAGCGGATGTTAGGGGGATTGCTAGAGCACCGCTTGCGGAGCCTGGTGGTCGTGGCGCTCTGGGCCGGGCTCGCAGGCTTGGCCCATGCGCAAAGCACCACGATCGATTCGATCACGACCACCCAGCAGGGCGCCAACACCATCATCAGGATCGGGCTCAGCGCCCCGATGGCGAACCCTCCTGCCGGCTTTTCGGTTGCGACTCCGGCGCGCGTTGCGCTCGACTTCCCCGGTGTCACCAACAACACGGGCAAGAATGCGATCGAATCGAATCAGGGTGATCTGCGGTCCATCAGCCTGGTGCAGGCCGGTGATCGCACGCGCATGGTCCTGAACCTGAAGCGCCTGGTCAACTACACCACCGCCCTGGATGGCAACTCGATTCTCGTCACGCTCACGCCCGCGACCGCCGACGGCTCGGCGGTCCTGACACCTGCCTCATCGGGCATGTCCTCGGGAACCCCGACTGTGGTGTCCGACAGTTCGGCCCATGCGCTGCGCGACATCGATTTCCGGCGCGGACCTGATGGCGAGGGCCGGGTCATCATCGACCTGTCCGATCCGCAGACCGGCGTGGATATCAAGCAGCAAGGCCAAAATGTCGTCGTCGATTTCGCCAGGACCGCACTTCCGGAGAATCTGCGGCGCCGGCTGGTGGTCACGGATTTTGCGACACCGGTGCAGACCATCAATGCCTTCACCCAGGGTGGCAACACGCGTGTGGTCATCGAGCCGCATGGCCTGTGGGAATACAACGCCTACCAGACCGACTCCAGGCTCGTGATCGAGGTCAAGCCCGTCAAGGAAGATCCGAACAAGCTGTTCCAGGGTACGGGCACCACCTACAAGGGTGACAGACTGTCGCTGAACTTCCAGAACGTCGAGGTGCGCTCCCTGCTGCAGGTGATCGCCGACTTCACGAATCTGAACATCATCACCAGCGATTCGGTGGGCGGCAATCTCACGCTGCGCTTGAAGGACGTGCCTTGGGATCAGGCGCTGGACATCATCCTGCAGGCCAAAGGGCTCGACAAGCGCAAGAACGGCAACGTCATCCTGATTGCTCCCAAGGACGAGTTGACGACCAAGGAAAAGCTTGAGCTCGAGTCGCGCGCGGCAATTCTTGATCTCGAGCCCACGCGCAGCGAAGTGTTCCAGCTGAACTATCAAAAGGCGGACGCGGTCAAGGCCTTCCTGAATGGCGACGCGGTACCGGGCGCGACCGGGGCCGTGTCGGGAACCTCGAGCGGCGGTGGCGCATCGGCGCGCGTGCTCTCCAAGCGCGGTTCGGTGTCCTCCGATCCCCGTACCAATCAGCTGTTCGTGCAGGACATTCCCTCGAAACTCGAGATCGTGCGGTCGCTGATCGCCCGCCTCGATGTGCCGAGCCGCCAGGTCCTGATTGAAGCCCGGGTGGTGGTGGCCGATGACGGTTTCACCCGCCAGCTGGGTAACAAGCTCGGTTACTACAACAGCAATCCGCAGGGAGAGAGGCTTGGCAATTCGGGTCTGAACACGACGGTGTCCAGTACGTATGCGAGCCAGCCGTACTACGCGACTGGCATCACCAATCCGCTCGCGACCCTGCCCTCAGGCTGTACGACGGCGGCCAACGGCACAGTCAGTTGTACCCTGACCGGACAGACCGGGCCGACTGTGCTGACGAACAACCAGCCCTTTGTGAGCCTGCCTGCCGGCGGGACCGCGAATCCGGCCTCGATTGCGCTTAGCCTCTTCCGTGCCGGCTCGACCCGCTTTTTGAACCTGGAGCTCTCGGCGCTTGAGCAGGACAACCACGGCAAGCTGATCTCGAGCCCTCGTGTCGTGACGGCCGATCAGGTCAAGGCGATCATCGAGCAGGGTACGGAATTGCCCTACCAGGTGGCCACCTCCAGCGGAGCCACGAGTATCCAGTTCCAAAAGGCCAACCTGAAGCTCGAGGTGACCCCGCAGATCACCCCGGAGGGCAACATCATCCTGACCGTGGACGTGACCGATGACAGTGTCGGCCAGTCGACCTCCGCCGGCTTTGCCATCAACACCAAGCACGTCAACACCCAGGTGCTGGTCGAGAACGGCGGGACCGTGGTGCTCGGCGGGATTTACGAGCTGAATGACCGCAACGACGTCAACAAGGTACCGTTCCTGGGAGACATCCCATACCTCGGCTACTTCTTCAAGAGCAGCACGCGGACCTACACCAAGACTGAACTGCTGGTGTTCATCACACCGAAGGTCATCAGCGACAAGCTCGCCGCCCAGTAGACCGCGAGCGCCTGCGCAACCATGCCGCCTCCGGGCGGCATTGTTGTTTTTTCGGCCGGGGGTTTAGAATCCGCGTGTGAAACATTCCACGGGAAACCTGTTTTTGGTGGGCATGATGGGCGCCGGCAAGTCCACCATCGGCCGCCAACTCGCAACACAGCTCAACAAGCGCTTCGTTGACGCAGACCGGGAGCTGGAAGCGCGCACTGGCGTGAAGATCGCTGTCATTTTCGACATCGAGGGTGAGGCGGGCTTCCGGCGCCGCGAGGCGGAACTGCTCGAGGAACTCACGGCGCAGACCGATATCGTGCTGGCCACGGGCGGCGGCGCGGTGATCGATGCGGCCACCCGGGAGTACCTGAAGACGCGCGGCACGACCATCTACCTGTGTGCGAGCGTTCCTGACCTCATGGCACGGTTGCGCCACGACCGGCGACGCCCGCTGTTGCGGGGCCGGGATCCGAAGGCGACGCTCGAGGGACTGCTCGTTGAGCGCGAAGCCCTCTACCGCGAGGTCGCGCATCTGGTGGTCGAGACCGGCCGGCCGAACGTGGTGCGGCTGGCGCAGAGCATCCTCGAGTCGCTGCCCCACGCCCAGACGAGCGTTGCACGACCTGAGGCGGCGGGGGCGACACCTGACCTCGCCTCCCCATGACGACTGTCACGGTGGACCTCGGCAGCCGGAGCTATCCGATCGAGATCGGGCCCGGACTGCTGGATGACTCCTCGTGTTGGGAACCCTATGCCCAGGGTCGCACGCTGGCCGTGGTCACCAACTCGACAGTTGGACCGCTGTATGCCAGGCGGCTCTGCAAAAGCGTGGCGGGGCTCGCCGCGCGCGTTGTCATGGTGGAACTTCCGGACGGCGAGGAGTACAAGACCTCGGCGACGCTGAACCGTGTCTACGATGCACTCCTCGAAGCGCGCTGCGACCGACAGACGCTGATCGTGGCGCTGGGAGGCGGGGTGGTCGGCGACATCGCCGGGTTTGCTGCCGCCACCTACCAGCGTGGCGTACCCTTCATCCAGGTGCCGACCACACTCCTGGCGCAGGTCGATTCCTCCGTCGGGGGCAAGACGGGCATCAATCATCCGCGCGGCAAGAACATGATCGGCGCGTTCTACCAGCCCGAAGCGGTCTTGATCGACACGGCGACCCTGGGCACGCTGCCGGACCGGGAGTTCTCGGCCGGTCTTGCCGAAGTCATCAAGCACGGCGCCGCCTGCGACGCCGGATATTTCGCCTGGCTCGAGAACGAGCTGCCGGCGGTGCTCGCACGCCATCCGGCTACCCTTGCTGAAGCGATCGCTGGCTCGTGCAGAATCAAGGCGCGAGTGGTTGCGGCCGATGAACGGGAGGCCGGGTTGCGCGCCGTCCTGAACTTCGGCCATACCTTCGGGCACGCGATCGAAAACGGCCTCGGTTATGGCACCTGGCTGCATGGGGAAGCGGTCGCCGCGGGAATGGTCCTCGCGGCGCGGCTCTCGGTCGATATGGGTAGCTTGGAACCCCGCGAAGCCCGGCGCATTCGCGACGCGCTCGCCTACGCCCGCCTGCCGGTCACCGCGCCCGTGTTCGAGTTTGCGCGCTGGATGGACCTGATGGAGCTCGACAAGAAAGCAAGCGCGGGCACCCCCCGGTTCGTGCTGCTGCGCGGCCTTGGCGCGGCCTACATCGCAGGCGCTTCCGAGGAGCGCCTTGCCGCGTTACTGGCGACGGGTGAAGAAGGCGCGCGGACGGATCCGCTACAGCCCCTCGCCGGACCGAACCCGTGAAACGTGCGGCCGGGCACTCGACGCCGCCACCGGGTCAGCTTGCGCCCTTTGCAGCCACCCCCGAGCAGAGTGCCGGACGCAGGCACCGGGAGCCTGAATCGGCGACGCGTACCGTGTTCCAGCGCGACCGTGATCGGATCATCCACTCCACGGCCTTTCGGCGGCTCGAGTACAAGACCCAGGTCTTCGTCAATCATGAAGGGGACCTGTTCCGCACGCGGCTCACGCACTCCCTGGAGGTGGCCCAGATCGCGCGCTCGATCGCGCGCAATCTCAGCTTGAACGAGGACCTCGTCGAGGCGATCTCACTGGCCCACGATCTCGGCCACACCCCCTTCGGCCACGCCGGCCAGGATGCGCTGAACCGCTGCATGAAACCCTATGGCGGCTTCGAGCACAACCTCCAGTCGCTGCGCGTGGTGGATGAGCTCGAGGAGCGTTACCCCGAGTTCAGCGGCCTGAACCTGTGCTTCGAGACCCGCGAGGGCATCCTCAAGCACTGCTCGCTGAAGGAGGCGAGGAAGCTCGGCGAAGTCGGCGCCAGGTTTCTCCAGCGCAGGCAGCCTTCGCTCGAGGCCCAGCTTGCCAATCTCGCCGATGAGATCGCCTATAACAATCACGACATCGATGACGGCTTGCGCTCCGGGCTCGTGACCCTCGACCAGATGATGGAAATCGAGCTCTTCGCCCATCATGCAAGCGCGGTGCAGGAGGCCTATCCGAAACTGGGCGACCGGCGCCTGATACTGGAGACGGTGCGGCGCATGATCAATTTTCTCATCGTCGACGTGATCGAGACCAGCAGCGAGCGGATCCGGCACGCCGCCCCCGACTCGCTTGCAGCGGTGCGCCTGGCACCTCCTCTCATCGCGTTTAGCGGGGCGGTGCGGGCCGAGGCGGACGCCCTCAAGCGCTTTCTGCGGGACAATCTCTACCGTCATTATCAGGTTCAGCGCATGACCAACAAGGCGCAGCGAATCATCACCGAACTGTTCGACGCCTTCTTCACCGACCCCGGACTGCTTCCGCCAGACCACCAGGAACGCGCGGCGCGGGATCCGGCGCGCGCGATCGCCGACTACATCGCCGGCATGACCGATCGCTACGCGATGCGCGAGCACCGGCGCCTGTTCGCAGTGGACGACCTCTAGGGCGCGCCGGCGTGAGGTCTGGCGGCCGGTTCCATACTCGCACGGCCCACGCTAGGAAGGGCTGAGATGGCGCGCCTCGCCCGCCTGTTCGTGCCCGACGTGCCCCAGCTGATTCTGCAACGGGGCACCAACGGCACGACGATAGCACCGGACCGCGAGGCCCTGGACGCGCTCGGCGCAATGCTCGCCGAGGCGGTGCGTCAGTACGGTGTCGCGCTGCACGGCTACGTGCTCATGCCCAATCACTTCCATCTGCTCGCAAGCGCAAGTGAGCCGCCTGCCCTGGCGCGCGCGCTGCAGTCGCTAGGACGCCGCTATGTCCAGTATTTCAACCGGCGCAGCCGACGCCACGGTACCCTCTGGGAGGGGCGCTACCGCTCGGCGCTGGTCGAGCCCGAGAGGTATCTGATCCTGTGCCTGCGCTACATGGAACTCAATCCAGTGCGTCTGGGTCTCGTTGACGATCCGGCGCACTATCTCTGGTCCTCGTACCGGCATCACATCGGCCTTGCGGCCTGCCCCTTCATCACGGATCACGCGGGCTACTGGGCACTGGGCAATACGCCCTTCGAGAGGCAGCGTGTTTATCGGGCCTTGGCCGATCAGGCTCTCAGCGAGGACGAACTCGCAGCGATGCGGCAGGCGACGCTCGGCGGATGGGCGCTGGGTGATACCGATTTCCTGGACCGCGTCGCGGCACTCACTGAACGCCGCAGTCAACCGCTGCCCCGCGGGCGTCCCCGCAAGAACGTTCCCCTCCCGCGCTAGCCTGAAGTTCGGCGCCACGCCGAACGAGTTTTCCCGTGATTTCAATCGCTTGGATTGAAATTGGGGTTCCTGGTTCTGTCTACGGAGTGATGGCGTCGATCAAGGCGCGGGCACGCGCCTGCTTGGGATTGGGTGTGGTCAGCACGTCGAAGGTCGGCGCCTCAGGCCCGGCACCGGGCGTGCGACAGGTATTGCGCACGATCGTGGCGAGCTCAGCCAGTAAGGTGGGGAAGCTATGCACTGGTGAGCCGTCATCAAGGGTCTTGCTGAAGGCCTTGTCTTGGGTCGCCGCGGAGCGGCGCGCCCGACCATTTCGGCGTGAATGTCTTCTGCCTCGACGGCTTTGACCCGCGCTCGATACCGGTTCGGGCCACCCAGGGCTCCTCCATGACACTCGAGGACCCCGCTGCGCGCACGCAATGGCCCGGACCGCGCACGCCCAAGCCCAACTAGGCCGCCCGGCGATTTCTGGCAATGCTTGGGGGAATGCAGCGTTGCCGGTATGGCGCGCGGCGCCCGACGCGCCTGACTTTCCCCTCCCCCTTTCACCTGTCGCTCCGACACGTCACCCCTAGACACCACTCCGTCCCTTTTATTTTTTGGATCGGAAGGCGTTTTGTCTTAAATAGGGTCAGAGTGCTTTAATTTCCCTTGTCCTGGATGTTGCGCTGCATTACATTGGACCCTTGGACCTGCTTAACGCTTCGACTGGAGAAGTCATGCCCACGGTTTCCTCGTCTGCCGCCCCTACCGCGCCGCAACCCTTCGCTGCGCCCCCGGTCCAGGGCCTGTACGACCCCGCCCGGGAGCACGACGCCTGCGGGGTGGGTTTTGTTGCCCACATCAAGGGACAAAAGAGCCATCAGATCGTCGAGCAGGGTCTGCTGATATTGAAGAACCTCGACCACCGCGGGGCCGTCGGTGCCGATCCGCTCATGGGCGATGGCGCCGGAATCCTCGTCCAGATCCCGGACACCTTCTTTCGGGAAGAGATGGCCAAGCAGGGCGTACAGCTGCCGCCGGCCGGAGAGTACGGGGTGGGCATGGTGTTCCTGCCCAAGGAACACGCCTCGCGGCTCGCCTGTGAGCAGGAGATTGAGCGGGCCGTCCGTGCCGAGCGGCAGACGCTCCTCGGCTGGCGCGACGTGCCTGTCGATCGAACCATGCCGATGTCGCCGAACGTCAAGGTCAAGGAACCCGTGATCCGCCAGATCTTCATCGGCCGTGGACCCGACGTGATGGTGACCGACGCCCTGGAGCGCAAGCTCTACATCATCCGCAAGGCCTCAGGCCACGCCATCCAGGCGCTGCGCCTCGCGCACGGCAAGGAGTTCTTCGTCCCCTCGATGTCGGCGCGCACCATCGTCTACAAGGGACTGCTGCTCGCCGACCAGGTGGGTCGCTACTATCAGGATCTGGGTGATCCGCGCTTTGTATCGGCGCTCGCGATGGTCCACCAGCGCTTCTCGACGAACACCTTTCCGAGCTGGGAGCTCGCGCATCCCTACCGCCTCATCGCCCACAACGGCGAGATCAACACGGTGAAGGGCAACGTCAACTGGATCAACGCCCGCCAGAAGGCGATTTCCTCGCCGGTTTTGGGAAGCGATCTGGACAAGATCTGGCCGCTCATCTATCCCGGACAATCCGACACGGCTTCGTTCGACAACTGCCTTGAGATGCTCGTCATGGCGGGCTATCCGCTCGCCCACGCGATGATGATGATGATTCCCGAGGCCTGGGAGCAGCACACCCTGATGGACGAGAACCGGCGCGCGTTCTACGAATTTCACGCGGCCATGATGGAGCCCTGGGACGGGCCGGCATCGATCGCGTTCACCGATGGCCGCCAGATCGGCGCGACCCTCGACCGCAACGGACTACGTCCGGCGCGCTACCTCATCACCGATGACGACCTCGTGGTGATGGCCTCCGAGGCGGGTGTCCTGCCGATTCCCGAGTCCAAGATCATCAAGAAATGGCGCCTGCAGCCGGGCAAGATGTTCCTGATCGACACTGAGGCAGGGCGCATCATCGACGACCAGGAGCTGAAGAACGCGCTCGCCAATGCCAAGCCCTACAAGGAGTGGATCAACCGCATCCGCGTCAAGCTCGACGAGCTGCAAAGCGATCATGACACGGAGGAAGAAGGCGGCGCGAACTCGCTCCTGCCGCTGCTCGACAGGCAGCAGGCCTTCGGATACACGCAGGAGGACCTGAAGATCCTGATGGCGCCGATGGCGAGCCTCGGTGAAGAAGCCACCGGCTCGATGGGCAACGACTCGCCACTGGCCGTCATGTCCAACAAGCTCAAGCCCTTGTATAACTATTTCCGTCAGCTGTTCGCCCAGGTCACCAACCCGCCCATCGACCCGATCCGCGAGCAGCTGGTGATGTCACTCGTGTCCTTCATCGGCCCCAAGCCCAACCTGCTCGATCTGAACAACATCAACCCGCCGATGCGGCTTGAGATCTCCCAGCCTGTGCTCGACTTCAACGACATGGCGGTGATCCGCCACATCGAGCGCTATACGGACAACAAGTTCAAGAGCTGCGAGCTCGACATCTGCTATCCGGTGGTCTGGGGCAAGGAGGGCATCGAGGCGCGCCTTGCCTCACTGTGCGCCGAGGCGGTGGACGCGGTGAAGTCGGGATACAACATCCTCATCGTCTCGGATCGCAAGGTCAGTTCGACCCGGGTTGCCATCCCTGCGCTGCTGGCCACCTCGGCGGTCCACCAGCACCTCGTGGCGCGCGGTTTGCGCACCTCGACCGGACTCGTGGTCGAGACCGGATCCGCCCGGGAAATCCATCATTTCGCCGTCCTCGCAGGCTACGGGGCCGAGGCGGTCCATCCCTATCTCGCCCTCGAGACGCTGGTGACCATGCATGGTGCGCTGCCCGGCGCGCTCTCCGCGGACAAGGCGCTCCAGAACTACACCAAGGCGGTGGGCAAGGGGCTCATGAAGGTCATGTCGAAGATGGGCATCTCGACCTATATGTCCTATTGCGGGGCGCAGATCTTCGAGGCCGTGGGGCTGGCCAAGAGCATGACGGACAAGTATTTCACGGGCACGGCCTCGAACATCGAGGGCATCAGTGTCTTTGACGTCGCCGAGGAGGCGATTCGCCTGCATCGCCAGGCGTTTGGCGATGATCCGGTCCTGGCCAATGCCCTGGACGCAGGCGGGGAATATGCCTTTCGCATCCGCGGCGAGGAACATATGTGGACGCCCGACGCCATTGCGAAGCTGCAGCATGCGACCAAGCTGAACAGCTTGTCGACCTACAAGGAATATGCCGCGTTCATCAACGAACAGGACAAGCGCCACATGACGCTGCGTGGCCTGTTCGAGTTTCGCGTCGATCCGGCCCGCGCAATCCCTCTGGACGAGGTCGAGCCGGCCAGGGAGATCGTCAAGCGCTTCGCCACCGGGGCCATGTCCCTGGGCTCGATTTCCACCGAAGCTCACACGACGCTCGCCATCGCCATGAACCGGCTGGGCGGCAAATCGAACACCGGCGAGGGCGGCGAAGACGAGAGGCGCTACCAGGACTTCCTGAAGGGCATCCCGATCGAGGCGGGCACAACGCTCAGTTCGATCATCGGTGAGGAGCGCATCGTCGCCGACCTGACGCTCGAGGCCGGCGATTCCCTGCGCTCCCGGATCAAGCAGGTCGCCTCGGGTCGATTCGGAGTCACGGCCGAGTACCTCGCCTCGGCCGACCAGATCCAGATCAAGATGGCGCAGGG